>RPQJ01000044.1 GCA_003819815.1 Lysobacterales bacterium | reverse complement strand
TGGCGCGCCCGGCAGGACTCGAACCTGCGACCCTCGGCTTAGAAGGCCGATGCTCTATCCGGCTGAGCTACGGGCGCATGCGCACAGTATCGCGTCATCCGAGTGGTCGGGGCAGAGGGATTCGAACCCCCGACCCTCTGCTCCCAAAGCAGATGCGCTACCAGACTGCGCCATGCCCCGCCCAGCATCGAACGAACGGCCTGCCGTCGTCGCCGGTTCCGTACCGGCCTCGCAGCCGACCCGGTCCCGCACGGGAGGGCGAATCATACGGACCGACCCCCAGAGCGTCAATTTGCGTTTGTCGCGAGGCGGGACAGCGGGCCGGCGGCCTGCGAAAATGCCGGCAACGACGTGCGTGGCCTCGAGCCGCCACCCAAGGGAGCCCGCCGCATGGCGACGAGCAGCAGCGCGGAGATCATCGACGGCAAGGCCGCGGCAGCCGAAGTGCGTGCCGAAGTGCGGCGTGCGAGCGACCGGCTGGCGGCCCGCGGCCTGCGCCGCCCGGGGCTCGCTGTGATCCTGGTCGGCGACGATCCCGCTTCGCAGATCTACGTGCGGAACAAGCGCATGGCCTGCGAGGAATGCGGCCTCGTCTCGGTGAGCCACGACCTGCCCCACTCGACGACGCAGACGGAACTGCTGAGCCTGCTCGACCGGCTCAACGCCGACGACTCGATCGACGGCATCCTGGTGCAGGTGCCCCTGCCGGACCACATCGACGAACGCGTCGTGATCGAGGCCATCGACCCCGCCAAGGACGTCGACGGGTTCCATCCGTTCAACGTGGGGCGGCTCGCGCTCCGCAACCCGCTGATGCGGCCCTGCACGCCGTACGGCGTGATCCGCCTGCTCGAGATGACGGGCATCAACCCCAAGGGGCAGCACTGCGTGGTCGTCGGGGCCTCGAACCTGGTCGGCCGCCCGATGGCGCTCGAGTTCCTGCTTGCCGGTGCGACGGTCACGGTCTGTCACCGCTTCACGACCGGTCTGGAGCAGCACGTGGCCGCAGCCGACATCCTCGTGGTTGCCGTGGGCAAGCCGGGCATCGTGCGGGGCGAGTGGATCAAGCCGGGCGCGGTGGTCGTCGACGTCGGCATCAATCGCCTGCCGGACGGCAAGCTGGTAGGCGACGTCGAGTTCGAGGTCGCGCGGGAGCGCGCGAGTCACATCACACCGGTGCCGGGAGGCGTCGGTCCGATGACCGTCGCGATCCTGATGAAGAACACGCTCGAGTCGGCGTTGCACAGGTGCCGGGTTTAAGTTTCGTAAGTTCTGCGCGCCGCAGGCCCTCGCGCAGAACTTACGAAACTTAAACCCGGCACCTCTCAGCGGCGCCAGAGCGTCCGGCCGCCGGGCTGGTCCTCGATCACGATCCCCGCCTCGACCAGCACGTCGCGGATGCGGTCCGATTCCTTGAAGTTCTTCGCCTTGCGGGCAGCCGCCCGCTCGTCGAGCAGCCGCTCGACGTCCGCATCCGTCAGAGCGGTCGGCCGGCTGCCTTGCTTCCGCAGGAACTCCTCCACCTCAACGCCCAGCAGCCCGAGCCGTGCGCCAAGCGCCCGCAGTTCCGCAGCTCGTGCCGAGGCGATCTCGCCCTGCCCCGCCGCCTTCGCGGTATTCAGCTCGCGCGCGAGATTCTGCAGCTCCGCGATCGCGACAGGCGTGTTGAAGTCGTCGTCCATCGCCGCGACGAAACGCCGCGTCGCATCCGTCTCGACGTGCCTTGCAGCCGGCTCCACTCCGCGCAGCGCCGAATAGAGCCGCATGAGCGCCGCGTCCGCCTGCGCGAGGCTCTCGTCGCTGTAGTTGATCGGCCCGCGGTAGTGACTGCCCAGCATGAAGTAGCGGACGACCTCGGGATCGCGGACCCAGCCGAGCACCTCCCGCACCGTGAAGAAGTTGCCGAGGGACTTCGACATCTTCTCCTCGTCGACGCGCACGAACCCGTTGTGCATCCACGTGTTGACGAACTTCGAGCCGCAGGCCGCGCACGTCTGCGCAATCTCGTTCTCGTGGTGCGGGAACTTGAGGTCCATGCCGCCACCGTGGATGTCGAAGTGGTCCCCGAGCAGTTCGACGGACATCGCCGAGCACTCGATGTGCCAGCCGGGCCGGCCCGGGCCCCATGGCGAGTCCCACGCGGGCTCGCCGGGCTTCGCGGCCTTCCACAGCACGAAGTCGAGCGGATCGCGCTTCGACTCGTCGACCTCGATGCGCGCGCCGGCGCGCAGGTCCGCGAGGCGCTTCCCCGACAGCTGCCCGTACGGCTCGAACTTCGCGACGGCGTAGTACACGTCGCGGTTCGGCCCGACGTAGGCATAGCCCTTGTCGACGAGCGTCCGGATCATCTCGACGATCTGCGGCACGAACTCGGTCGCCCGCGGCTCGTGGTCTCCGAGGCGCACGCCGAGCGCGGCGCAATCCTCGTGATAGGCGCGGATGAACCGCTCCGTGAGCGCGCCCATCGTCTCGCCGTTCTCGTTCGCACGCTGGATGATCTTGTCGTCGATGTCGGTGATGTTTCGCACGAACGTGACGCGGTAGCCCGATGCCTCGAGGTGCCGGCGCACGACGTCGAAGACCACCAGCATCCGTGCATGACCGAGGTGGCAGTAGTCGTACACCGTGATGCCGCAGACGTACATGCGGACCTCGCCGGGCCGGATCGGCTGGAACGCTTCCTTGCGGCCGGTGAGCGAGTTCTGGATCTGAAGCATCGAGCGAGTCACCTCTTCGTTCGGATTCTTCAAGCGACGGCCCGCTCGCCGGCGGCCTCGAGCCGGCCGAGCGCGCGTTCGGGGCCCATCAGGGCCACGAGCGGAGCGAGTTCGGGGCCGTGCGTCATGCCCGTGAGCGCCGCCCTGAGCGGCATGTAGAGTCCGGCGCCCTTGCGCCCGGTGTCCGCCGCGACGACGCGGGCCCAGGCCCGGAAGTCGCCGGGATGACGGCGCCAGAGCTCTGCGGCCCGCCGGTAGAACTCGGGGCCCGCGGTGTCGATCGCGCTGCGGGCGTCCTCGTCGATCGATATCGTCGACTCGCAGGCCACGGCCACCAGAGGCTCGACGTCCGGCGGAAAGACCAGGTTGCCACGGACGGCCGCAACAAACGCGAGTCGACGATCACGATCGCCGACACGATCGATTCGGTTCCCGAGCCACTCGAGCAGCTCGCCGTCCGACGCGCGCACGACCGCGACCCGTTGCCAGTGCCGCAGTTGGGCCTCGTCGAAGTGGGCCGCCGAGCGGCTGCTGCGCGACAGGTCGAAATGCCGCGGCATCGAATCGGGCTCCAGCCACTCGTCGTGGGAGCAGGCGTGCCCGAGCCGCACGAGGTAGTTCTGCAGCGCGCCCGGCAGGTAGCCCTGCTCGCGCAGGTCGTGCAGGCTCGCCGCACCGTCGCGTTTGGAGAGCGGTGCGCCGCCGGGTGCGAGCACGAGCGGCAGGTGGCCGTAGCGCGGCGCAGGCAGCCCCAGCGCCTCGAGAAGCAGCAGCTGCCGCGGCGTGTTTGCGAGGTGATCGTCGCCGCGCAGGACCAGCGTCACGCCCATCCCGGCGTCGTCGACGGCGTTGCCGAGGAAGAACGCGGCGCTCCCGTCCGCACGCTGGATCACGAAGTCGCCGATGTCGTCGGTCGCGAATCGCTGCGCGCCGTGCACGACATCCTCGAACTCGACGATGCGCCCCGCCGGAACGCGAAACCGCACCGCTGCGGAAGCGCCGGCCGCGATCCGCGCGGCGGCCGTCGCCGTGGGCAGCGCCGCGCAGGTGCCCGCATAGCGCGGCGGGCGGCCGGCGGCCAGTTGCGCCCGGCGCGCAATCC
Organism: Lysobacterales bacterium; assembly: GCA_003819815.1. GTDB lineage: Bacteria > Pseudomonadota > Gammaproteobacteria > Steroidobacterales > Steroidobacteraceae > RPQJ01. The sequence continues at coordinate 19,676 of RPQJ01000044.1, read as the reverse complement.
GGAGCTCGTCCGGCGAGCAGAAGCACGGGTAGGCGAGCCCGAGTTCCGCGAGCCTGGCCACCGCGCTCGCGTGGATCGAGGCACGCTCGCTCTGCCGGTACGGCGCGTGCGGTCCGCCGACGTCCGGCCCCTCGGTCCATTCGAGCCCGAGCCAGCGCAGGTCCGAGAGCAGCCGGGCGAGCCGCGCATCGTCGCTGCGGGCAGCATCGGTGTCTTCGATCCGCAGGATCATGCGCCCGCCGCTCGACCGCGCCGCGAGGTCGTTGAAGAGCGCGGTGCGGGCGTTGCCCAGGTGCAACGCACCCGTGGGGCTCGGCGCGAATCGCGTGACGTGGGGACCGGTGGACATGAACGCACATGTTACCGGATCGCCGGCTTCCGGCCGCCGGCCGGCTGGTGCGCCCGGCCCGCGACCACGTAACATCCCAGCCGTCGCCGCGCTGCCGCGGACCGTGCTGCCCCACCCCCGACGCGCCGTGCCCGCCCCACTTGAAGACGCTCTTCATCTCCGACCTGCACCTCGATCCGTCCGCCCCCGGGACGCTCGCGCAGTTCCACGCGTTCCTGGAGGGCGAGGCGCCTGGCGCCGAGGCGCTCTACATCCTCGGCGACCTCTTCGAAGCCTGGCTCGGCGATGACGACCCGGAGCCCGAGCACCGCCGCGCGATCGCCGCCCTGCGCCGGCTCACCGACTCCGGCGTCGCGTGCCGCGTGATGCACGGCAACCGGGATTTCCTGCTCGGCCAGCGGTTCTGCCGCGAGACGGGCGCCCGGCTGCTCGAGGACGGGGCAGTCGTGGACCTCTACGGCGAGCGCGTGCTGCTCATGCACGGCGACGCGCTCTGCACCGACGACACGAGTTACCAGCGGCTGCGCCGCATCGTCCGCAACCCGGTCGTGCTCTGGACCCTGCGGCACCTGACGCTCGAGCAGCGCCGGGCCATCGCGCGGCGCATGCGCGCCGGCAGCCGCGAACACGTGGGGCAGACGGCGCCCGAAATCATGGACGTCAACGCGGAAGCGGTCGCGTCCGCCTTCCGCGCGGCGCGCGTGCGCACGCTGATCCACGGCCACACGCACCGGCCGGCCGTGCATACGCTCCACGTCGACGGGCAGCCAGCGCGACGCATCGTGCTCGGCGACTGGTACACGCAGGGCAGCGTGCTCGAGGTCACGCCCGACGGCGTGGAGCTGCGCGCGCTCGCGCGCTGACGCCGGGGCTCAGGCCGGCGTGCCGGAGTGGAAACGGAACTCCGGATCCGGCGCGGTCGCGAGTTCGGCTTCGACGGCCGCCAGCGACTCGAGGCGTTCGTCGACCGCCTCGCCGCGCCGGGCCGCGAGCCGCACGTAGAGGCCGGCATGACGGGCCTCCGACGCCGCGAGTGATGCGTAAAAATCCGCGAGCGGCGCCTCGAGCCGCCCGACGAGACCCATGAACCGCTCGTGCGAGCGTGCCTCGATCAGCGCGCCGCAGAGCAGCAGATCGCGCCGACGCTCGGGCTCCTGCCTCGCGACCGCCTTGCGGAGCCCCTCGGCATAGCGCGACGGGCTGAGGCGCCGGAACTCGACGCCCTGCTCCTCGAGGCGCTGCTGTACGAGTTCGAAGTGACGCAGTTCCTCGCGGGCGAGCCGCGACATGCGCGCAGCGAGCTCGAAGTCCTCGGGGTAGGCGAACATCAGCGCGAGCGCGGTCGAGGCCGCCTTCTTCTCGCAGTTCGCGTGATCGAGCAGCAGGACATCGGTGCTGCGCACCGCCATGGCGTACCAGGCGGGATCGGTCGCGGCGCGCAGCAGGCGCCCCGGCTCGACGCTCACGCCGCGGCCCGGCCGAGCAGCTCGTCGACGATCGCCACGATCTCCGCGGCCGAGGACGGCCGCTCGTCGCGCCGCTTCGCCAGCAGGCCGTCGAGCAGCGGCTGCAGGTGCGTGAGCCCCGCGGGGAGGCGCGGCACCGGCGCATTCGCGTGGTGATAGATGACGGCGAGCGGATTCTCGGCGACGTAGGGCTTCTCGCCCGTCAGCATCTCGTACAGCACGACGCCGAGGCTGTAGAGGTCGCTGCGCTGGTCGAGCGCCCCGCCGTGCCCCTGCTCGGGGCTCATGTAGTGCGGCGTGCCGAAGATCGCGCCGGTGCCCGTGATGTCGCTCTCGAGGTGCAACTGGCGTGCCAGGCCGAAATCGATGAACGCGAGGCTGTCGTCCTCGCGGAGCAGCACGTTGCCGGGCTTCACGTCGCGGTGCAGCACCCCGATCGCGTGCAGCGCGCCGAGCGCCGCCGCAAGCTGCCGCAGGTAGCCGAGCGCCGAGCGCCACGGGAGCGGGTGCTGCATGCGCGAGCGCAGGTCGCCGCCCGGGAAGTACTCCATGGAGATGAACACGTGATCGTCGGCGACGCCGAGGTCGTAGATGCGAGCGATGTTGGGGTGGTCGAGGTGCGCGACGAGTTCGTACTCGCGCAGGAAGCGGTCGAACGTCGTGGTGCCCTCGACGACGTCCGGCACCTGCCGGAAGATCTTGAGCACGCGCTGTGCCCCGGTCCTCTCGCACTGCGAGAGGAACACGCTCGACGACCCGCCGACGGCGAGCCGCCGTACGCAGCGGTGGCCGCGCACGCGCACGGAGCCGAAGCGGTCGGGTGCCGGGGGTTCGCGTCCCACGCGGGACGTCGCCGCCACCACGTTGCGGCGTCCCGTGCTCGCGGCGCGCAGCGCGGCGACGAACTGTGCGTGCTCGAAGTCGCTCGCCACCACTTCGACGGCGCCCGCGGTCGCGGCCCGGCGTCGCAGCGCGCCGTCCGTCCCGGTCGCGATGTAGACGATCGGCGGGAAGTCCGGGCGGTCGCACAGCTCCTCGAGCCACTCGAGGCCCCGCCCTTCCTGGATCTCGTGGTCGATGAGCACGGCGTCGTACGCCGCACCGGTGAAGTTTCCCGGCAACGGTCCGCGCGCCTGGGGAGCGTATTCGGCCGGCAACGCGTCCGGCCACTCGAGCGTCAGGTGGTGTGCGAGCAGCTGCCGGAAGTCCGGCCGGTCGCTGAGGATCAGGATCCGGAGCGTCACGAGCGTCCCCGGCTCCTCAAGGGCCGCCGACGACCTTGAGCGAGCCCCGGCTGACCGACGAACCGCTGCGCTGGGCCTTGGCGAGATCCGAGCGCTCCGCCTGCAGGCGCGCCAGGTACTCGGGCGTCACGTCGCCCGTCACGTACTCGCCGGAGAAGCACGAGGTGTCGAACTCGGTCACGCTCGCATCGTGGTGGCGCACCGCGCGCACGAGGTCGTCGAGGTCCTGGTAGATGAGCCAGTCCGCACCGATGAGCCGCGCCACTTCGGCCTCGGTGCGGGCCGCCGCGACGAGCTCGGAAGCGGCCGGCATGTCGATGCCGTAGACGTTCGGGTGGCGCACCGGCGGCGCCGCCGACGCGAAGTACACGTTCCGGGCGCCCGCCTCGCGCGCGACCTCGATGATCTGCGCGGAGGTCGTGCCGCGCACGATCGAGTCGTCGACCAGCAGCACGTTCTTGCCCCGGAACTCGAGGTCGATCGCGTTCAGCTTGCTGCGCACGGACTTCGAGCGCTGTTCCTGGCCCGGCATGATGAACGTGCGGCCGATGTAACGGTTCTTGATGAACCCCTCGCGGTACTTCACGCCGAGCAGCTGCGCGACCTGGAGCGCGCTCGTGCGGCTCGTGTCCGGGATCGGGATGACGACGTCGATGTCGTGCTGCGGGCGTTCGCGCCGGATCTTCTCGGCCAGCAGCTCGCCCATGCGCAGGCGGGCCTTGTAGACCGAGATGTTGTCGATGATCGAGTCGGGCCTCGCGAAGTACACGTACTCGAAGATGCAGGGCGTATGCCGCGTGACCGGTGCGCACTGCTGCGAGTGCATGCGGCCCTGCTCGTCGACGTACACCGCCTCGCCGGGCTCGACGTCGCGCAGCAGCTCGAATCCGCTCTGGTCGAGCGCGACGCTCTCGGAAGCCAGCATGTATTCGCGACCCCTGGGGCTCTCGCGAGTGCCGATCACGAGCGGCCGGATGCCGTTCGGGTCGCGGAAGCCGACCACGCCGTGGCCGAGCACCATCGCTATGACCGCATACCCGCCGCGGATGCGCCGGTACACGGCCGCGAGTGCCGCGAAGATATCGGACGCGGATGCGTGCTGCGCACCGATCTTCTGCAGCTCACTCGCGAAGACGTTGAGCAGCACCTCGGAGTCGGAGCCCGTGTTGATGTGGCGGCGGTCCTCGCCGCGGACCTCTGCCGCGAGATCCTCCGCGTTCGTAAGGTTGCCGTTGTGGGCGAGGCAGATGCCGTAAGGAGCGTTCACGTAGAACGGCTGCGCCTCGTCCGAGCTGCTGCAGCCCGCCGTCGGGTAGCGGACGTGGCCGATCCCGACGTTTCCCTTGAGCTGGACCATGTGCCGCTGCTGGAACACGTCCCGGACGAGGCCGTTGTCCTTGCGCAGGTACAGTCCGCCCTCGTGCTGCGTCATGATGCCCGCGGCATCCTGGCCCCGGTGCTGCAGCACCGTGAGCGCGTCATAGATCTGCTGGTTGACCGGACTGAAGCCGACGATGCCGACGATGCCGCACATGGGACGACCTCAGGTGGCCGACTCGGGGAGTTCGGTCTCGGCGACGTACCGCCGACCGGTCTCCACGTAGCCGCGCAGGACCGATGCCATTTCTTCGCCGATCGGGAGCAGCCGCGAGTCGCGCCACCACTGCTCGGTGCCGAGCTGCGCGGCCTGGCCGAGCATCACGGCGAAACCGACGATCACCGCCCCGCGCACCACCCCGAAAAGGCCGCCGAGCAGCCGGTCGACGCCGAGCGTGAGCCCGGAGCGCTGCACCAGGTAATTGAGCATCGCGCCGAGGATCCAGCTCGCGATGACGACGGCGATCAGCACGAGGGCGCGCGCGACCCACTCCTGCAGCTCGGTGTCGACGAGAGCGCCGCCGAGGTAGGGCTCGACGATGCCCGAATAGCGCCAGGCGAGCCAGAGGCCGACCAGCCAGCCGAGCAGCGCGACCGACTCGCGAAGGAACCCGCGCACCGCGCCGAAAAGCATCGAAAGCAGCACGGCCGCCGCGAGGATGTAGTCCACTGTCGTCATGCGGCTTAGCGATCGACCCGTGCCCGCTGCGAGGGCGCAGATTCTAACAGAGCGGGCTCAGTCGTTCGCGACCACCGACGCCGGCAGTCCGCGCGACTTGAGGCGCTGCGCGAGTCGATCCGCCGCGGATCGGTCTGGTTCCGGACCGACGCGCACGCGGTGCAGCGTCTTGCCGTCACGCTTGACGGGCGCCACGTAGGCGCGAAAGCCGTCGCGCTCGAGCTGGGCGACGAGCTTGCCCGCTGCGGCGGCGCTGCCGAACGCGCCGACCTGGACGGCCCAGCCTCCGCGGGCCGGCGCGGCACGGACGGGCTCGGGCGCAGGCGCGGCGTCGGCCGCGTCTTCCGGAGACGGGGCCCGCGCTGCCTCCGGCGACGGTTGCGCCGGGCGCGTCTCGAGCGGAAGGGGCTCCGGCGCCGTCCCTTCGGACGCGGGCGATGGCTCGACCGGGTCGACGACGGGATCGGCCAAGGCCGGCTGCGCGCGGTCCTGCGCCGGCACGGGCTTCCCTGCGGGTGCCTCCGGCGGCTGAGCCGCAGGGGCGACTTCGCCGCGCGAGGTTCCCGCGCTGGCACCGCCGAGCTCGATGGTGAACGAGCGCGTCGCCCTCGCGTCGTCTTCGACGACCGTGGGAGCGGTCTCGCTCCTGCGACCCGACAGCAGTTCGGGAATGAGCAATACGGCCAGGGCAACCAGCACGGCCGCGCCGATCAACCGTGCCTTCAGGGATTCGTCCATGGGTCCGGAATTATACGCGGAGCGATGCCGGTCCGACCGTGTGGAAGGAACCGAACACGACGACACGATCGCCCGGCACGGCGAGACGGCCCGCGAGGTCGACGGCAGCGGGCACCGGCCCGCCGGGCACCATCTCGACGCCGACCTGCCGCGCGCGATCCTCGAGCGCCGCATCCGTGAGGGCGCGGGGCCCCTCGGTGCCGGCGGCGATCCAGTGGTCGATCGCGGGCGCGAGCGTCGCGACGACGGACTCCACGTCCTTGTCACCGAGCATGCCGCACACGGCGATCGTGCGTCCCGCGACCGGCCGACGCCGCAGGTTGTCCGCCAGCGACGCCGCGGCTTCGGGGTTGTGCGCGACGTCGAGGATCCACTCGACGCCGGCTGCATCCTGCCGCCGCTCGAAGCGCCCGGCAACGCGTACCGAGCGGAGCCCGCGCTCGATCGCGTCGCGGCCCACCCTCGGTCGGCCGCCCGACGCCCTGAGCGCCGCGATCGCGCACGCCGCGTTGTCGTACTGAACGGCCCCTTCCAGCGCCGGGGCCGGCAACCCGTCCAGACGTCCGTGCGCGTCGTGGAAGTCCCAGCGGCCGTCGGCGTGCACGTGGCCGTCGAAGTCGCGGCCCCGAACGCGGAGCGCGGCGCCGACTTCGGTGGCGACGGCCTCGATCGACCGCGGCGGAGCGACCATGCCGCAGATCGCCGGCCGCGCGGCGCGGAAGATGCCGGCCTTCTCGCGGCCGATGCTCTCGACGTCGGGCCCGAGCCACTCCATGTGGTCGAGCGCGACGGACGTGACGATCGCGACGCTGGGGTCCACGACGTTGACCGCGTCGAGTCGGCCGCCCATGCCGACCTCGAGCACCAGCGCGTCGGGCGAGGCCGTCTCGAAGACGAGCAGCGCCGCGAGTGTGTTGAACTCGAAGAACGTGAGGGAGTCGGGCCCGAGCGCGTCGGCGATGCGCTCGAACGCGACCACCAGAGATGCCTCCGACACGCGGGCGCCGTCGATGCGGATGCGTTCCGTGTAGTCGACGAGATGCGGCGACGTGAACGTGCCGACGCGCAGTCCCGCGGCGCGGAGCATGGAATCGACCAAGGCCACCGTGGAACCTTTGCCGTTCGTGCCGCCGACCGTGACCACGAACCCGCGCGGGCCCCGCCAGCCGGTGCGCGCGAGCACGCGCCGGACGCGCTCGAGACCGAGCTCGATGGCTCGTGGATGCAGCGACTCCTGCCACTCGAGCCAGGCCCCGAGCGACGCGTGGCGGACCGGGACGGTCATGCGGCCGGATCGGCCTCGGGCTCGGGGCGGGCGACGTGCATCAGGAGCGCGAGCGCCGCGGCGACCCGTGCACGCAGGTCGCGGCGGTCGACGATCATGTCGATCGCGCCGTGCTCGAGCAGGAATTCGCTGCGCTGGAAGCCCTCGGGCAGCGTCTCGCGCACGGTCTGCTCGATCACGCGGGGCCCGGCGAAGCCGATCAGCGCGCGGGGCTCGGCGATGTTCAGGTCGCCGAGCATCGCGAGGCTCGCCGATACGCCGCCGGTCGTCGGGTCCGTCAGCACGGAGACGAACGGCAGCCGCGCCGCCGCGAGCCGCGCGAGCACCGCGCTCGTCTTGCTCATCTGCATCAGCGACAGCAGGCCCTCCTGCATGCGTGCGCCGCCGCTCGAGGAAAAGCAGACGAGCGGCCGCCGCTGCTCCAGGCAGTACTCGGCGCCACGGACGAAGCGCTCGCCGACGACCGACCCCATCGATCCCCCGAGGAAGCGGAATTCGAACGCGCAGGCGACGACGTCGATGCCGACCAGGCGCCCGGCCATCACGACGAGCGCGTCGCGCTCCCCGGTCTGCTTCTGGGCGACCGTGAGCCGGTCGCGGTACTTCTTGCTGTCGCGGAACTTGAGCGGATCCTCGGGCTCGACGTCGACCGCGAGCTCCTGCTGCGACCCGGCGTCGAGGAACCTCGCGAGCCGGTCGCGCGCGCCGATGCGCATGTGGTGGGCGCACTTCGGGCAGACCTGGAGGTTGCGGTCGAGCTCGGCCCGGTAGAGCACCGCGTCGCAGGCCGGGCACTTGATCCAGAGTCCTTCGGGGACCGAACGCGTGCGACGCTCGGTCTTGACCCGCGAAGGCATGATTTTCTCGAACCAGGTCACGCGCGACCCCCCTCGTCCCCCGGCGCGAGTCTACCGGAAGGCTGCGGCGAGGATGGAAGCCCGTAGCGCGGATCATAGTCGACGCCTGCGAAGTACAGGCCCTGCGGCGGCGCGGTCGGCCCGGCGATCGCGCGATCGCGGCCCGCGAGCACGTCCGCGAGCCACCCGGCCGGCCGGTCCCCGACGCCGACCAGCAGCAACGAGCCCACCACGTTCCGCACCATGTGGTGCAGGAACGCGTTCGCGCGCAGCGTGACGGACACGATTTCGCCGGAACGCACGACGCACGCCTGCTCGAGCCGGCGCTTCGGCGTGCGCGACTGGCACGCCGAAGCGCGAAACGCGGAGAAGTCGTGCTCTCCCAGCAGCGCCTGCAGCTCGAGGTGCATCCGGTCGGCATCGAGCGGACGGCGCATCCAGGCGGCGCGCGTGCGCTCGAGCGCCGGGCGCATCCGCCGGTTCAGGATCCGGTACACGTACGTCCGGGAAATCGCGGAGTGGCGGGCGTGGAAGTCGGACGGTACCGCGCGCGCCCAGAGCACGGTGACGTCCTCCGGGGCGACCGCCGTGCCGCCCAAGGACCATGCGTGCTCCGGGCGGTCGGCATCGGTGTCGAAGTGGGCGACCTGCAGCAACGCGTGGACGCCCGCGTCCGTGCGGCCGGCGCCGGTCAGCGCGACGGGATGGCCGGCGACGTCGGCCAGCGCGCGCTCGAGTTCCCCCTGGACGCTGCGCGCGTGGCCTTGTTCCTGCCAGCCGTGGAACGCCCCGCCGTCGTACTCGAGGCCGAGCGCGATGCGTGCCATCCGCCCGTCAGGGCAGGCTGGCCATCAGCCGCTCGGCTTCCTTTCTCTGGCCTGGGTTGCCTTCCTTCAGCACTTCCTCGAGGATGCTGCGCGCGCCCTCGGGATCGCCCATGTCGATGTAGGCCCGCGCGAGGTCGAGCTTGGTGCCCACCTCGCTCATCGTGGCCGCCTCGCCCTCGAGGCTGAAGTCGACCTGGCGCAGCACGCCGGTCGCGTCGAGCCCGGGCGCCTCGATCGTGGGAAGTTCGCCCGTGGCGCCCGTGATGTCGATGACCTCGCCGGGCGCGTTCTTGACGAGTTCCGCGAGTGCCGCGGCGTCGCTGCGCAGGATGCTGGTCGAGCTCAGCATGTCTTCGATCGTTTCGTCGGCACGGGAGCCAGCCAGCGGATGCTCGATCGTGTCGTCGACGAGCTTCTGGCTTCGCGTCGACCCGAGCTCCGAGCCCCTCTCGTCGAGCCGGTCGAGCGCGCCGAGGTCGATCGCGAGGTCCTCGATGGGCACCTCGGTCGTCGGGTCGTCCCGGAGGCTCGCCGCCTTGATGTGCGGCGCTTCGATCGTGGGAACCTGCTGCGACGCTCCGCCCTCGTCGGCGCCGCGCACGGGCTCGTCGAGCACGAAGTCGAGGCCGCTGTCGCTCGCAACGGTCTGCGTGCGGGTCGAGAGGTCGAGATCCACCGGCAGGCCGCCGCCCGCGGGCAGGCTCATGTCGACCGTCGCATCACCCTGCATCAGCTCCATGTCCAGGCCTTCGGCACCCGTGCGGGCCGCGCCCGCGAAGAGCGCGTCGCCCGGGGCGAGCTGCTTGCCCATGATGAGGATCTTGTCCCACTCGCCCGGCTGCGCTTCGCCGCGAGAGGCGTGCATTTCGCGCGCGACCTCCAGGAAGCGGTCGCGATTGCCCCAGACGAAGAAGATCTCGAGCAGCTTGAGCTTCAGGTCGCGGCGTTTCGGCTCGCGCTTCGCCGCAACCTGCACCAGGTCCGCGGCCTGGTCGTAGAGGCCGTAGGCCATGTGGAAGTCGGCTTCGGCCAGCGGGTCGCCCGCCTCGATGTTGACGGCGCCGTCGCCCGAGATCGTGTCGTCGACCGACACGGGTCGACGCGTGGGCTCCGGCGCACGGGGCGCGACGGGGACGGCCGCATCCACGGGCTGGCGCTCCTCGACGAGGATCGTGGAATCGCGCGAGCGGTCGCCCAGCGACGGGGTCGTCCGCAGGTCGGCCCTCGGACGCTGCGCAAGCGCCTCCTCGAGGCTCTCCTCGGCCGAGCTCGACGCGCGGCGGCGACGCAGGATCCAGGCGGCACCGAGGCCCGCGAGCAGCAGGCCGACCAGGGGCCAGAGGAACGCGCGCAGCCGCTCGAACAGCGAGGGCCCCGTTTCTTCGGGTAGCGCGGCCGAGGCAGGTTCCGGCACCGGTTCGGCGGCCGGCGCGGGCGCGGGTGCCGGCGCCTCCGCAACGGGCTCGGCCGGCGCGGTGGCAGGCGTCTCGGCAGGCTCGACGCCGATGGCGGCCGGATCGGCCGGCGCCGACGCTGCGGGAGCGGCGTCGATCGGGGCGGCCCCCGGGACAGCCGTTCCGCCCTGCAACGTCGCGAGCTCGGCGCTGCGGACCTCGAGTAGTCGACGGGCCTCCGCGAGCTCGGCCTCGAGCTGCTGCACCCTTGCCGAGAGTTCGGGCGAGGCGGTCGCAGGTGCCGGCGTCGCCGGAACGGCGGTGGCCGTCGAAGGCGCAGGCGATCCCTGCTGCGGCGTCACGAGCCTCAGGCGCCCGCCTTCGGGCGCTTCCGACGCGGCGGGGACGGTCCCGTCGCGCCACATCCGGTACTGCCGTGCGACCTCTTCCGCCGCGGCCGAGGCGGACATTGCGGTGAGTTCCCCGGCGGCGGGGATGCTGAGCTCGCTGCCGGCCTTCAGAAGGTTGATGTTCCCGGCGAAGGCCTGGGGATTTGCCTGGTAGATCGCGACCATTGCCCGGTTCACGTCCGAGCGGCGACCCGGGCTCGCGGCATTGGCGATCTCGTACAGCGTGTCGTTGCGACGCACCCGGTAGGTCGAGCCCGGCTCGATCGAGGCCCTCGCGACCGGACGCGGCTCGGCAGCAGCACGCGCCGGCGCCGTCACCGGCTCCGGGCTCGTGTAGACCGGTTCGGCCCGGCGGACCGCAGGCGGCACGGCCGGCGACGTGGCACGCGGCGTGGCCACTGGTGCCTCGGCGGCGACCGGGCCCGGCGCGTAGACGGGCGGGTCGAGCAGCACCGTGTACTCGCGCAGCAGGCGGCCGCGCGGCCAGTTCGCCTCGACGAGGAGGGTCACGAACGGCTCGGTGATCGGCCGGGGCGACGTCACCTTGAGCACGTCCCGGCCGCCGGACTGCACGACGCGGAAGGAGAAGTCGGAGAGGAACGCGGGACGGTCGAGGCCGTAGCGCGCGAACGTGTCTCCGGATGCGAGCGACGCCCGGAGCGCGGCCAGGTCCTCCGGCGCCGCGGAGACGAGCTCGATCTCGGCGTCGAACGGCTGGTTGAGCCCGGACTTGAGCTGGATCTCCCCTAGCCCGAGGGCGTACAGCGCCGACGGCGACATGAGCGCGCTCAGCAACAGGACACGGCGGACGGCTGTCTTCATCGCGACTCCCACACACGACCGGTGCGCACGCCGTGCCTTGGGACGGATGGCCCCGGCACGTTCACGTGAGTTCTGCAAATTGAACATAACTATAGCCCACGGCTACGGCATCGCCCATCCCGGGCGTGCCGCCGGATCCTTGTACCGCCTCGGCGGCCAGCCCGGCGCGACGTAATCCACAATTCCGGCGATCCCGGATCGGCCCCGGATCATGCCGATCCGGGGACGATCGGCGACCCGGGCCGCACGTCCGCATTCTGCCCGCGATGGCGCAGGCAGTGGTCCATGAGCACCAGCGCGAGCATGGCCTCGGCGATCGGCACCGCCCGGATCCCGACGCAGGGGTCGTGCCGGCCCGTCGTGACGATCTCGACTGGATTTCCCGAGACGTCGATCGAGCGGCCCGGCTTCACGATGCTCGAGGTGGGCTTGAGCGCGAGGCTCACCACGACGTCCTGGCCCGAGGAGATGCCGCCGAGCGTCCCGCCCGAGCGATTCGACAGGAAACCCGCCGGCGTGATCTCGTCGCGGTGCTCCGATCCGCGCTGGCCGACCACCGCAAAGCCGTCGCCGACCTCGACGCCCTTGACCGCATTGATGCCCATCATCGCGTGCGCGAGGTCCGCGTCGAGCCGGTCGAACACCGGCTCTCCCCAGCCGACCGGCACGCCGCTCGCGCGCACCGTCACCCGGGCGCCGATCGAATCGCCGTCGCGGCGGAGGCCGTCGATCAGCGCCTCGAGTTCGTCGACGCGGACCGGGTCCGGACAGAAGAACGGGTTGCGGTCGACTTCGTCGAGGTCGACGGGGTCGATTCGGATGGGTCCGATCTGGGCGATCCAGCCCTGGATGCGGATGCCGTGGCGCTCGGCGAGGTACTTGCGCGCGATTGCGCCGGCGGCGACGCGCATGACGGTCTCGCGCGCAGACGAGCGGCCGCCGCCCCGGTAGTCGCGGAACCCGTACTTGTGCTGGTACGTGTAGTCGGCGTGCCCGGGACGGAAGCGGTCCTTGATCTTCTCGTAGTCATAGGAGCGCTGGTCCTCGTTCGCGACCAGGAGCCCGATCGGCGTGCCCGTGGTGCGGCCCTCGAATACGCCGGAGAGGATCCGCACGCGGTCCGGCTCGCGACGCTGGCTCGTGTAGCGGCTCGTGCCCGAGCGGCGGCGCTCGACGTCGCGCTGGATGTCCTCCTCCTCGAGGGCGAGCCCGGGCGGACAGCCGTCGACGACGCAGCCGAGCGCCGGGCCGTGGCTCTCGCCGAACGTGGTGATCGTGAACGCCTGCCCGAAAGTGTTGCCCGTCATCCCCGCTCCCGATCGAAGCGCGCCGGCCGACGCCGGCGCGGCCGCCTCACTCCTGCAGCGTGCCCGCCTCGAGCAGGAACACGCCCCCGCCTCCGTTCTCGAACTCGAGCCACACGAACGGCAGGTGCGGGAAAGCCCGCTCGAGCCGCTCGTCGCTGTTGCCCACCTCGACGACCAGCACTCCGCCGGGCGTGAGCCGCCGGGACGCGCCCGCGAGTATGCGTCGCACGACGTCGAGCCCGTCGCCGCCCGCGCGCAGCGCCACGTCCGGCTCGTGACGATACTCCTCCGGCAGCGCCGCCATCTCCTCGTCGCTCACGTAGGGTGGGTTCGACACGATGAGATCGTAGCGGTCGACGTCCGCGAGCGGCGCGTAGACGTCGCCCTGCAGCAGCCTCACCCGCCGGCCGAGTCCGTGGCGATCGACGTTGCGCCGCGCGACCTCGAGCGCGGCAGGCGACACGTCGACCGCGTCGACGCGAGCCTCCGGAAACGCGACAGCGCAGGCAATCGCGATGCAGCCCGAACCCGTTCCGACGTCGAGGATCCTGCGCACCGCGGCCGGATCCACCCACGGTTCGAACCGGGCCTCGATGAGCTCCGCGAACGGCGAGCGGGGTACGATCACGCGTTCGTCCACCTCGAATTCGAGGCCTGCGAACCACATCCGGCGCATCAGGTACGCGGCCGGCACCCGACGCTCGATGCGCTCCCGCAGGAGTCCGAGCGCCCGCCCGACGTCGCCGGCCGCGGGACGCCGGGCGTACGCCGCCTCGGCATCCGCGTGATCGAGCCCCAGGGCGTGGAACACGAGAGCGGCCGATTCGTCGATCGCGTTGTCCGTACCGTGGCCGTAGGCGAGGCCCGCGCGCTCGAATTCCGCGGCGCCGTGTCGGACCAGGTCCTCGACGGTCGGCGAAGACGGCAGCAGGCTCGGGACGGATCGTGCGCTCGGCATGTCGGTCGAGGGGGATGTGGGATAATCGCGGACTTCTTGAGGCTCGGGGCCGGACCCCGGGGAGTATTCATGGCCGCGCGCGCATTGCGGATCGGCGTCCTCGTCATTGTAGCGTTTGTCACGGGGCTGATTCTCGCCCGGGTCATGGCCCCGCCCGCCGTGCCGCTGCCGCAGACCGAGCGCGCGACGGTGCTCTCGTCGGCGCGCCTGCTGCCGCCGCTCGAACTCGTCGACCAGGACGGCCGTCCGCTGGACGCCGATTTCTTCGCCGGCCACTGGACCCTGGTCTTCTTCGGCTTCACGCAGTGTCCCGACATCTGCCCGACCACGCTCGCCACCCTCGCCCGGGCACGACGTGAACTCGCGGACCTGCCTGCGCAGGCGCAGCCGCGCGTGCTGCTCGTGAGCGTCGATCCCGAGCGCGACGTGCCCGAGCGCCTCGCCGCCTACGTGCGCTTCTTCGACCCGGCGTTCCTCGGCGCCACCGGCAACGCGGAAGGCGTCGCGGCCGCGGCGTCCGCGTTCGGCGTGCCCTACGCGAAGGTCGCGCTGCCGGAGGGCGGCTATACGCTCGACCACGGCTCCGGGGTGTTCATCGTCGGGCCGGAAGGCGGCATCGTCGCGTACCTCTCGGGTCCGCACGATGCGTCGACGATCGCGCGCGACTACCGGAAGGTCGTCGAGTGGAAGGAGAAATCGTCATGAGCGTACCCGTCGAGCAGGAGGCCGGCGCCTCCGACCGCGCGTTCGCGCTGCTGCAGGACGTGCTGCCGCAGCAGGTTCTCTCGAAGTGGATGCACCGCGTGGCGCGGAGCACCGTCCCTGCGTTGCGCACGGGCTTCATCCGGGCTTTCCTGCGCGCGTATCCGACGATCGATCTCGCCGAGGCCGCGCAGCCGGACCCGTACGCCTACCCTTCGTTCAACGCGTTCTTCACGCGCTCGCTGCGTCCCGGTGTCCGCCCCCTCGCGGGCGGCGACGACGTGCTGGTCTCGCCCGTCGACGGCACGCTGAGCCAGCTCGGGACGCTGCGCGACGGCGAACTGCTGCAGGCCAAGGGCATCCGCTATTCGGCGGGCGCGCTGCTCGCGGACGAATCCGCGGCGGCTCGCTACGAAGGCGGGCCGTACGCCTGCATCTATCTCGCGCCGTACGACTACCACCGGATCCACATGCCCCTCGCCGGGCAACTGCGCGCCACGCGGTACGTGCCCGGAGCGCTCTACAGCGTGAACGCGTCGACCTCCCGCGCGGTGCCGAACCTCTACACGCGCAACGAGCGCGTGGTATGCGAGTTCGACACCGACGCAGGCCCGCTCGCCCTCGTGCTGGTCGGGGCGTTGTTCGTGGGCAGCATCGAGACGGTCCACGCGGGCGAGATCAATCCGCCGCCCGTGCGCGGCGGCGCGATGCGCTCGATCGACACGGGCCTCGGCACGCGCTTTGCGCGCGGCGACGAGCTCGGCCGCTTCAACATGGGCTCGACGGTGATCGTGCTCGCGGGACGCGGAGACCTCCGCCTCGTCGACGGCCTGGGACCGTGCTCCAGGCTGCGTCTGGGCCAGGCGCTCGCCCGCCGCGGATGAGTCCTGCCGACGCCGGCTGGCGGCCGACCGCGACGATGGGGGCCCTGCGCCTGCGGGCAACGCTGCTCGCCCGCGTGCGCGACCACTTCGCCGCGAGCGGGGCTCTCGAAGTGGAAACGCCGACGCTCGTGCGCGCGGCGGTCACCGACGTGCACCTCGAGTCGCTCGAGGTGCGCCACGCGGACGGCACCGTCGCGGGCTACCTGCACACCTCGCCCGAGTACGCCATGAAGCGGCTGCTGTGCGCCGGCGCGCCCGACGTCTACCAGGTGACCCGCGTCTTCCGCGACGGCGAGCGCGGCCGCAACCACAATCCCGAGTTCACGATGGTCGAGTGGTACCGGCTCGGCATCGACCACCATGCGCTGATGCGCGACGTCGAGGTCCTCGTGCGCGCGATGCTCGCGGGCTGCCGGGACGTCGCTCCGTCGCAGACGTGGACGTACGCGCAAGCCTTCGAGCGCGCGCTCGGCGTCGATGTGCTGCAGTGCCGCCCGGGCGATCTCGTCGCGGCGCTCGTGCGACACGGCGTCGACGTCCCGGCCGCGCTCGGTGAGGACCGTGACGGCCTCGCGGATCTCGCCATGTCCATCGTCGTGGCGCCCTCCTTTCCCGCAGACCGCCTCACCTTCGTTCACGACTTCCCGGCCTCGCAGGCTGCACTCGCGCGGATCCGGGGACCGGTCGCCTCGCGGTTCGAAGCCTTCTGGGGCGGCATCGAGCTCGCCAATGGCTTCCACGAGCTCGGCGACGCCGACGAGCAGGCGCTGCGCTTCCAGCAGGACTCGGCCTTGCGTCGCGAGCGTGGGCAGCGCAGCCACGAGCCGGACGGTCGCTTCCTCGCGGCGCTCGAGGCCGGCCTGCCGGAATGCTCGGGCGTCGCGCTCGGCTTCGACCGCGTCGTGATGGTGGCGGCCCGCGCCGGGCGCATCGACGAAGTCGTGGCTTTCACGACCGAGAATGCCTGAGATTTCGAGACGGAGAGGACCCTATGCACGAGATGCAAGCGCTGCCCCGTGACAAGCGCGCCACGTACGCGGAACTGCAGGCAAGCGCCCGCGCGCTGGTCTCCGGCGAGCGCGACGCGATCGCGAATGCCGCGAACCTCGCCGCCCTGCTTTACTGGAGCCTGCCCGACCTCAACTGGGCCGGCTTCTACCTGATGGAGCGTGCGGATGGGGACCTCGTGCTCGGTCCCTTCCAGGGGAAGCCGGCGTGCGTGCGGATTCCCGTGGGTCGGGGCGTGTGCGGCACGGCCGCGGAGCGGCGCCGCACCGTGCTCGTGCCGGACGTCCACGCGTTTCCCGGGCACATCGCGTGCGACTCGGCCTCGAACTCCGAGATCGTCGTGCCGATCCTGCGTGCCGGGCGCCTCGTCGGGGTGCTGGATCTCGACAGTCCGGTGCTCGCGCGGTTCGACGAAGCCGACGCGGAGGGGCTCGAAGCGCTGGTGCGGATCTACGTGGAATCGCTCGAGGCGCCGGCGGGCAACCCCAGCCCAGGGCCGTGACCGGCGTCCGCCGCACGCAGCGGCGGCAGGGAGAATCAGCTCTTGGCGCGCGAGAGATACTCGCCGGTACGCGTGTCGACGCGGATCACCTCGCCCTCGTTGATGAAGAGCGGCACGCGCACGACGGCACCCGTCTCGAGCTTCGCGGGCTTCTGGCCGCCGGTCGCGGTGTCGCCACGCACGCCCGGGTCTGTCTCGACGATCTTGAGCTCGACGTGCGCCGGGGCGTTGATCGCGAGCGGCTGGCCGTTCCACAGCATCACCTGGCAGGTCACGCCGTCCTTGAGCCACTGCGCGGACTCGCCCATCGCTTCTTTGCCGGCGGTATGCTGCTCGAAGGTGTCCGGCACCATGAAGTGCCAGAAGTCGCCGTCGCTGTAGAGGTACTGCATGTCGGTCTCGACGACGTCCGCGGCCTCGACCGTGTCGCCGGACTTCATGTTGCGCTCGAGCGTGCGGCCGTTCTTCAGGTTGCGGATGCGCACACGGTTGAAGGCCTGGCCCTTGCCCGGCTTCACGAACTCGTTCTCGACGATCACATAGGGATCGCCGTCGAGGATTATCTTGAGGCCGGAACGGAACTCGTTGGTGCTGTAGCTCGCCATGGCGTCACCGGTCTTTGGGGGGCTGCGGGCGCCCGGCGCCGGGCCGGTCCCGTGGAAAACCGCGCATCATACGCGGATCGCCTCGCTGACGGCAGTCCCCGGCCCCGATCGGGCCTTGCACCACGACCGGCGGGCGGCGGAGCCTGCCACCTGCGTCACGCAAGTGCCCGGGAACCCTTTGCTATAGTCGGGTCCGTTCAATGCAATGCAGCGGCCGCTTCCGGCCCTGCCAGGGAGCGTCCGTGGCCGAAACCGGCGCGATTCCGGTTGTGGTCCTGTCCCGCCAGCAGGACCCGGTGGAGATCATCAACAGCACGCTGCGCAACGCGGGCCACCCGGTCCACTGCAGCTGGGTCCGCGACGTGAACGCCCTCGGCGACGCGCTGTCGCAGTCGCCGCCCCACGTCGTGTTCCTGTGCGTCGCCGACTTCGACGAGGCCGCCGCGGCCCTCGACGTCCGCCGACGCTGCGGCGCGCAGATCCCGGTGATCCTCGTCCGGGACGCCATCAGCGAACCCGAACTGACCCGTGCGCTCGAGCTCGGGGCGCAGGACGTCGTGACGCTCCAGGCCCGCCGGCGCCTGCAGGCCGTCGCGGCGCGCGAACTGCACGCCGCGCGCCTCGATCGGGCGCTCGCCGGCACGCTCGTCTCGGCGCGGCAGTACCGCGACCAGATGAAGGCGTTCATGACGGGCTCCGCGGACGCGATCGCCCACGTGCAGGAAGGCATCATCGTCGACGCGAACCCGGCGTGGATCGAGCTCTTCGGCCACTCCGAAGCCTCGGCCCTCCTCGGCCAGCCGCTGATGGACTGCTTCGACCCGCGCAGCCACACCGCGCTCAAGGGCGCCCTGGTCGCGGCCGCGCAGGGTCGCTGGGAAGGCCATCCTCTGCAGGCCGTCGCGGCGATCCCGGGCGGCACGGAGCTCGCGATGGACCTCGAGCTCGAGCGCTTCGACTTCGAGGGTGAACCGGCCGTGCGGCTCAAGGTGCCCACGCCGCGCCGCGACGTGGAGGCCGTGAGCCGGCAGCTCGAGGAAGCGCTGCGCTTCGACGCCTCGACGGGGCTTCTCAAGCGTTCGACCTTCGTCGGCGAGGCCACGGCACAGGCCGCCCATCCGCTCAAGGCGGGCCTTCGCGCCGTGGCCTACGTCGAACTCGACAGGGCCACCTCGCTCGAGGCCGACCTCGGCCCGCTCGCGGTCGAGGAACTCGTCGATGCGGCCGGGCGGCAGGTAAGCGAGCTGCTGCAGCCCGGCGACCTCGCGACCCGCATCACGGCACGCGGATTCGCCGTGCTCGCGGAGCGCGGCAACACCCGCGACCTGGATACCTGGATCGCGCGCGTCGTGAAGCGACTCGCCGAGCACGTCTACCACGTGGGCGATCGCTCGGTCTCGATCACCTGCAGCGCCGGCGTGAAGCTGCTGAGCGCCCCGGGCGAACCCCTGGGCGCGCCGCTCGAGGCGGCCGTCCGCTCGGCGCGCAGCGCGGCCACGGCAGGAGGCAACCGGGTGCTGCGGCCGGAACCCGAGAACCGGCCGCCGGAGGTCGACGAGGCCGACCGCACGTGGGCCGGGCGCATCAAGTCGGCCCTGATGGCGAACCGCTTCCGGCTCGTGCAGCAGCCGATCGCGAGCCTGGTGGGCGACGGCGAGACGATGTACGACCTCGTCGTGCGCATGCTCGACGACAAGGGCAACGAGGTGCTGCCGTCCGAATTCATGCTCGCGGCGCAGCGCACCGACCTGATGAAGAACATCGACCGCTGGGTCGTCGGCGCGGCCATGTCGTTCTGCGCGGCGCGCAAGCCGCACCGCGTGTTCGTGCGGCTGTCGCGGGACTCGATCAGGGACCAGACGCTCGGTGCGTGGCTGCAGCAGCAGATCAAGGCGTCGGGCGTCGAGGCCTCGCGCGTCGTGGTCGAGCTCGGCGAGGAGCTCGCGACGAACAGCCTGAAGGAGACGAAGCAGCTGCAGGAACTGATCCGTCCGCTCGGTTTCGGGCTCGCGATCGAGAACTTCGGTTCCGGCCGCGATCCGGGCCAGCTGCTCTCGCACGTCCCGGTCGACTTCGTGAAGATCGACGGCGCGCTGATGCAGGGCATCGCGAACGACCGTCCGCTGCAGGAGCAGGTGAAGTCGCTCGTGCAGGAAGCCCGCAGCCGCGGCGCGGCGACGATCGCCGAGCGCGTCGAGGACGCGAACACGATGGCCGTGCTGTGGCAGCTCGGCATCGAGATCATCCAAGGGTATTTCGTCA
>RPQJ01000043.1 GCA_003819815.1 Lysobacterales bacterium | reverse complement strand
GGCTCGGTGAAGAAGGAGCACAAGCTGCCCTTCAAGTACTCGATGGTGATCCCGGCCTTCAAGGGCGTGGACGCGGTCGCCGCGGTGCCCGAGCTGTGCAACCCGCGCGGCTTCGTGATCATCGACGAGCACCAGCGCTCGAAGAAGTACCCGAACATCTACTCGGCGGGCGTGTGCGTGGCGATCCCGCCGGTCGAGGTGACACCCGTCCCGACGGGTGCGCCCAAGACCGGCTACATGATCGAGTCCATGGTGAGCGCGATCTGCGAGAACGTCGCCGCCGATATCGCCGGCACGCCGGCCGAGGCGCGCGGCACCTGGAACGCGATCTGCCTCGCCGACTTCGGCGACACCGGCGCCGCCTTCGTGGCGCTGCCGCAGATCCCGCCGCGCAACGTCACCTGGGCCCGGGAGGGCAAGTGGGTGCACGTCGCGAAGATCGCCTTCGAGAAGTACTTCCTGCGCAAGGTGCGCGTCGGGTCGGTCGCGCCGGTCTACGAGAAGTACGTGCTGAGCTCGCTCGGCATCGAGTCGCTGAAGTCATGAGAGGAGCAGGCGGATGAAGGTCGGCGTGCTGCGCGTGATCGTTGCGTCGCTGTTCGCGGGGGCGATGTGCGCCCGCGCGCTCGGGGCCGAAACGCTCGAGGACGCCTGGGTGCGTGCCCTCGAAGCCGACCGCGGACTCGCGGCCGCGCGCAGCCAGGCGGAGGCCGCCGAGCTCGACGCGGCGGCGGCCCGCGCACAGCGCTGGCCCACCATCGCGGTCGGCGGCAGTTACACGTGGCTCGACGAGTCGCCCGCCTTCGATTTCTCGTTCACCGGGCTGCCGATCACGGCGCCGCCGCTCTTCGGAGGCGACGACTTCGCGATGGGGCAGGCCGCGGTCTCGGTACCCATTTACACGGGAGGCCGCATCACTTCCGGCATCGCCGCCGCCGAGGCTCGCGGCCGTGGCGTCGGCGCGCAGGCGGTCGGGGCCGCGCAGGACGTGAAGCTCGCCGTCGCGGAGACCTACGTCGGCGTGCTGCGCGCGCGCAAGGCGCTCGCCGTGGCCGACAGCAACGTGCGCTCGCTCGAGGCGCTGGCGGGCGACATCGGCGCGATGTTCGAGAGCGAGCTGGTCCCGAAGAACGAACTGCTGGCGGTCGAGGTGGCGCTCGCCGACGCGCGCCAGAACCGCCTGCGCGCTGCAAATGCCGCGGAGATCGCGCAGGCCGCCTACAACCGCCGGCTCGGCGAGCCCCTCGATCGTCCCGCCGATCTCGCGGAGGCCGTCCCGGCGCCCGATGCGCTGCCTGCGGAGCTCGACGTGCTCTTGCGGCAGGCGCTCGAACGGCGCACCGAGCTCGCCGCGCTCGGCGAGCAGGCCGAGGCCTACGGGCAGCTCGCCCGGGTCGAGCGGTCGCGGGTGCTGCCACAGCTCAGCGTGAACGGCGGCTACACCTACCTCGAGAACCAGTTCCTGGACGATGAGACGGTCGCAACGGCGGGCGTGGGCGTGCAGTGGGCGTTGTTCGACGGCGGCCAGTCGCGCAAGCGCGCCGCGGCCCTCGAACGCAATCGCCGTGCCACGCAGGAGCAGCGCGCCGACGTCGAGTCGATGATCGCCCTGCAGGTCCGGCAGGCCTGGCTCGACGTCGAGGAGACGCGGCAGCGCGTAGGCGTCTCCGGCGACGCGGTCGGGCAGGCCGAGGAGAACCTGCGCATCGCGCGCGAGCGCTACGGCGCCGGGCTCGGCACGCAGACGCAGCTGCTCGAGGCGGAGACGCTGCGCGTGCGGGCGCTCACGAATCGCGACGACGCCGTGCTCGACGCGGCACTTGCGCGGCTGCGACTCGCGCGTGCCGCCGGCGTGCTCTAGGCGGCGCGTGTTCCCGACGAAAAGGTGTCTGACACCTTTTCATGGCCGGCCGTGAGCGGCCGCCCGAGCCTGCGCCGTCCGAGCACCGGCGAGAAGTCCTTTCCGTCCCACACCTGCTCGCCGGCGATGAACACCGCGGTCACGACGCCGTCCGAGCGGTTGACGAGCTGCGGGTAATCGAAGATCTCGCGGTGGATCATGCGCCGGTTCGCGTCGGTGTCGTACGTCGCGAGTGCCTCCGGATCGATCAGCACGAGGTCGGCCTGGCAGCCGGGGTCCATGCGGCCTGCATCGACGCCGAAGAACTCCGCCGGTTCGCGCGTCAGGCGCCGCACCGCGTGCGCCACGCGCTCGACGGACTGCCGCTGCGCGATCTGCAGCGTGAGCAGGTTGCCGTCGAAGAACGCGAGGTTGAGCAGGTGCGCGCCGCTGTCGTTGAACCCGGGCAGCATGTGCTCGTGGAACAGCAGGTGCTCGAGGATCTCCGGCCGGTCGTTCGCGACCGTGAACCACCAGCGCAGGTCGCGGTCGTAGCGGCGGAACAGGTGCAGCAGGAACTCGCCGTCGCGGCTCACCGGCGGGAAGGAGGCGAGAGCTTCGCTCTCCGCGGCGCTGCGGGCCGCGTCGCGGCGCCCGGCCTGGTACTCCCCGAGGCGCCGTCGGATCGCGCCGAGCGACTCGCCCTGCCACTCGGGCACCGGGCAGCGCTCGACGCGGAGCGCGTCGAGGTCGCGGTTGAAGGTCGAGACCGCGCCCGCGTCGTGCCACTCGCGCACGAAGAGCTCGCCGAAATCGTCGGTCGACATGACCTTTCGGCGGCCCGCCGCGTCCTCGACGTCGCATGCCATCACGCGGCGTGACGACGCGAATTCCTCGAAGATGGGGCAGATCGAGCCCTCGGCGTACATGCGGAACGGCGTCGCGAGCACCTG
This sequence comes from Lysobacterales bacterium, assembly GCA_003819815.1. GTDB lineage: Bacteria > Pseudomonadota > Gammaproteobacteria > Steroidobacterales > Steroidobacteraceae > RPQJ01. Next base: position 21,495 of record RPQJ01000043.1, on the reverse strand, counting down.
GAAGTGGAAGCGCCCGTCCACGAGCCTCGAGTTCAGGATGCCCGCGATCAGCGGGAACAACCTCCACGTGTTGCGCTCGTGGGTCAGGTCGACCGCCGTCAGCGCCGACGTGCGAAGCGGGCTGCCGAACAGCCGGCCGCTCGTCAGGAAGAAGCGCAGGAAGGTCGCGACGCGGTTCGAGGCGTCAGGCGTGCACTGCCAGACGCGGTCGTGACGCCGCACGATCGCGAGCAGCGCCTTGAGCTCGCCGAGCGTCGCGTGCTGCGCCGGCACCCGCTTGTCGGTGTGCGGCTCGTTCGCGAGGTAGTGGAACGGGATCGCGTCGGTCGAGAAGCCTGCGTAGCCCTGGCGCATCGCATCCTCGAGCAGCGCCGCCATCCGCCGGAGTTCCTCGGCCGTGGGCTCGCGGGAGACGGCCGCGGCCGTTCCCATCGCCTCGATGCGCAGCATCGAGTGCGGGAGCAGCGGCACGACGTTCGGGCCGAGCGGCAGCGCGGCGAGGTGCTCGAGATATCCCGCGGTCGTCGTCCAGTCCATGCGGTCGACGACCTTGCGCAGGACCGACTTCGGGATGTTCTCGACGCGCGTGAAGCAGTCGAGGATCGGGTCCTCGCCGTTGCGGCGCTGGGCGCCGAACGCGGTGCCCAGGCTGCAGTTGCCGACCACGACCGTCGTCGTGCCGTGGCGCACCGATTCCTCGAGCCCCGGCGCGAGCTCGACCTCGAGGTCGAGGTGCGTATGGATGTCGAGGAGCCCGGGCATCAGCCACCGGTCGCCCGCCTCGACGACACGCTCCGCCCGCGCGGGATCGAGCCCCGGCCCGCGCGCGGCGACCCGCCCGCCGGCCACGGCGACGTCCTCGCGGCGCGGCGGCGCGCCGCTGCCGTCGAACACCAGCGCTCCCCGGATCAGAAGGTTCCAGTCGGCCGTCACGTCGAGTCCTCCCGCAATGTGCAGGTTCGTCCGGCGCCGCGCGCCGGATGCGTCAGGCCGGCAGTACGCGGCCGGGGTTCAGGATGCCGTGGGGGTCGAGCGCCGCCTTGAGCCGCTTCATCAGCTCGAGCTCGGCGGGCGAACGGGAGAGCGGCAGCCACGGCTGCTTCTCGAGGCCGATGCCGTGCTCCGCCGACACGGAGCCGCTGCGCGCCGCGAGCGGCTCGTAGACGCAGCGCTCGATGCCGGCCTTCGCCGCGCGGTCCGGCGGTCCGGCCGCGACGATGTGCAGGTTGCCGTCGCCCAGATGGCCGAAAACGTAGCGCTGGTACGCGGGCCATTCCTTTGCCAGCCGCTCGAGCACCTCGTCGACGTAGCGCTCCATTTCGGTGATCGGCAGGCTCACGTCGAACGCGACGGGCATGCCGAACCGGAAGAACACCTCCACGTTGTCCCGCAGCTCCCACATCGCGTCGCGCTGCGCGACGGACGACGCGATCGCCGCGTCGGCGACGAGGCCCGACTCGATCGCCTCACCGAGCACCTCCTCGAACCGGGCCTGGTCGCGCTCGGCGTCGGCACCCGTCGCCTCGATCAGCACGTAGTACGGGTGCTCCTGCCCGACGGGAGCGCTGCCCTTCGCGGGCGGCGTCGTCACCGTGCGGTAGAACTCGCTCCACATCACCTCGAACGCCGACAGCGTGCCGCCGAGTGCGGCGTCCATGTGCTTCAGGAGCGCCGTGACGTCCTGGAACCTCGCGCACGCGACGAGCGCGGTCTGGGTGCTGCGCGGCATCTCGCGCAGCCGCAGGACCAGCCGCGTGACGATGCCGAGCGTGCCCTCCGAGCCGATGAAGAGCTGCTTCAGGTCGTAGGCCGCGTTGTTCTTGATCATCCGGTTCATGGCCGGGATGACGGTGCCGTCCGCGAGCACGGCCTCGAGGCCCAGCACCGAGTCGCGCGTCATGCCGTAGCGGATCACGGAGTTGCCGCCCGCGTTCGTCGCGACGCTGCCGCCCACGTGCGCCGAGCCCCGCGCGCCGAAGTCGACCGGGTAGAGGAGGCCGTGCTTCTCCGCTTCCTCCTGCACCTTCTGCAGCGGCACGCCGGCCTCGACGGTCATGGTGCGGTTCACCGTGTCGACGGACTCGATGCGGTGCATGCGCTCGAGCGACAGCCCGATCTCGCCGGGTCCGGCGGTGCAGCCGCGCACGAGGCCCGTGAGGCCTCCCATCGGCACGACCGGCTGGCCCGCGGCGTGGCAGGCGGCCAGCACCTTCGAGACCTGCTCCGTGCTCGCGGGCCGCACGATCGCGAGCGCGAGGCACGGGCTCGGGTCCACCCAGCTCACGATGCGCTTGCGCACGTCGGCGCCGGTGATGAGGCCCTCGGGGCCCACGATGGCGGCCAGCGTCTGCAGGTCCATGGTCTTTTCCCCGTCGTTTGACTGCCGGATCAGCCGGCGTTGGTGCCGAGATCGGCGATGAAGCGGTCGGCCTCGGCGATGGCCCGGTCGAGCTCGCGGACGAGCTGGTTCACCTGCGCGTCGACCTGCGCCAGTTCGGCCTTGAGGCCCGCGACCGCCCGCGCATTCAGGTTGTGCTTCAGGAACAGCACCTGGTCGCGCATCGGAGCCAATGCAGGCTCGAGCTTTGCCTCCGCACGCCGCATCGCCCGGAGCATGTCGTCGTAGCGCGAGCGCGTCGCCCGCAACTGCTCCGCGCTCTTCGCGCGCAGCTTGGCGTCGCTGTACTGGTCGAGTTCCCGCTCCCACTCCCGGAACAGTGCCTCGCCGACGCCGTCGACGTCCGCGATGCGGCTCCGCACGCGCTCGGCCGCCCGCTCGCTGTCCTCGAGCTGCGACGCGAGCCGCTCGTACCGCGCCTCGAGTTCGCCGCCGTCGTAGCTCACGACCTTGCCGAACTCCGCGAGCGCGTCGGTGATTTCCTGCTTCGCCTCGGCCTGCGAGTCGCGTGCCGATTCGACGCGGCTCGCGAGGATGTCGCGCTTCGCGAAACCAACCGTCTCCATGGCCGAGTAATACGCCGTCTCGCAGCCCGCAAGCACCGCGGCCGCGGCGAGCAGGGCCAGTATCCGGTTCCGCTTCATGTTCGATCCTCTCGCCGAAGCATGGCGGCCGGGGGCCGGTCAGTCCAGCAGCCCGGGCGGCGGCGCCCCGAGCGCGAGGCTCACGACGGCCGACTCGAAGGCGGCGACCAGGTTCGCCACCTGCGTCGCGGTCGTCGCGGGCGACACGAGCATCATGTTGTGGAACGGCGCGATCAGGCAGCCTCGGTTCAGCAGCGCAAGATGCAACGCCTGCTCGAGCGCGGGCGCGTGGGCCGCCTCCGCCTCGGTGCCGTTGCGGAGCGGCCCGGGCGCGCAGATGAACTCGACGCGCGCGCCGACCCGCACGACGTGCCAGGGCGCGCCGTAGGTCTCGATGACGGAGCGCAGGCCGGCGGCCAGCCGCTCGGCGAGCGAGTCCATGTGTGCGCAGGCCTCGGGGGTCATCACGTGTTCGAGCGTCGCACGCATGGCCGCGAGCGAGAGCGCGTTCGCCGACAGCGTCGTGCCCATGCCCGAGTGGCCCGGCGGCGTCTGCGCGCGGACCGCGTCGAGGCGCTCGCCCACCGCCTCGGTGAAGCCCCATACGCTCGCCGGGACGCCGCCCGCCACCGGCTTGCCGAGCACGAACAGGTCGGGCTCGAGGCCGTGGGCGCGCGTGTAGCCGCCCGGGCCGGTCGATATGGTGTGCGTCTCGTCGATCAGGAGCAGCGTGCCGGCCTCCCGCGTGAGCCGCCGCAGCCCGGCGTGGAAACCCGGGTCGGGCAGCACCATGCAGGAGTTCGTCATCACGGGCTCGGCGATCACGCACGCGACGTCGCCGTGCGCGAGCGCAGCCTCGAGCGCAGGCAGGTCGTTGAACTCCACGACGCGCGCGAGCTGCGTCAGGTCCGCGACCTGGCCCAGGAGTCCCGGGCGGTTCACGGCACGGCCGTCGACGAGCCGCACGAACGTCTCGTCCACCGTGCCGTGGTAGCAGCCGTTGAAGACGAGGATCTTCGGGCGACCCGTTACGGCGCGCGCGACGCGCAGCGCGAACCGGTTTGCGTCGGTCGCGGTGGTCGCCACCTGCCAGCGCGGCAGGCCGAAGCGCTCGGCGAGCAGCCGTCCGACCTCGATCGTGTCCTCGGTCGGCAGCATGTAGGTGAGGCCGCGGCCCGACTGACGCGCGATCGCCTCGGCGACCGGGGCCGGCGAGTGGCCGTACATCGAGCCCGTGTCGCCGAGGCAGAAGTCGGCGTACTCGTTGCCGTCGACGTCCCGCAGCACGGCTCCCTGCGCGGACTCGACCACGAACGGGTAGGGCATCGACCAGTCGCGCATCCAGTGCATGGGCACGCCCTGGTAGTACCCGGCGATGCCGTGGCCTGCGAGCTCAAGCGAACGCGGGTGCAGCGACACGTAGCTCTCGCGCTCCGCCTCGAACACGCTGGCGATGCGGGCGAGGGGCAGGCCGCCGAGGGTCTCTGGTTGCACGATTCCGCACCGCGAGGAGGGGAAGCCGCATTGTAGGCGTGCAGGCCCGCGGCAGCGACGCTTCCCCGGCGCGCGGTTGACGCTCCGTTCGGCCCCGTGGATACTGCGGTGCACGATGATCCCGCGCCCAGAAAAAAGCCTCGACCGCTGCCGGTGGTGGCGCCGCTCCTAGGAGTGGGCCCGGGCGCGCACGTCTCGTACGCACGAACCTTTGGGACCCATCTCCGCGCAGCACCGGGGATGGGTCTTTTCTCGTGCGTCCCCGGAACCTCGCGACTGAGGAACCGACCTTGACGACCAGTCTGTTCGACATCTCGGCCGACCTCGACACGCCGGTGTCGGCCTACCTCAAGCTGAAGCCGTTCCGGCCGCGCTTCCTGCTCGAGAGCGTCGAGGGGGGCGAGCGCCTCGCCCGCTATTCGTTCATCGGCTTCGGCGACTGCCTCGAGCTGCGGCTCGATCCGGACGGCCTGCGCCTCGGCTCGGAGCGCCTGCCCCGGCCGGCGGACCAGTCGGAGCTGCTCGCGATACTGCGCCGCGCACTCGCGGCAGCACCGCGACCGGACGGGCCCGATCCCGGCTTCCCGCTGTTCGGCGGCCTCGTCGGCGTCGCGAGCTACGACCTCGTGCGCTACTTCGAGAAGCTGCCGTCGCTCGCCCGCGCCGACGACGACTGCCCCATGGCCCACTACGTCGCGCCGCGCTCGCTGCTCGTGTTCGACCACCTGACGCGCCGGGCCGCGCTGCTGCACGCCGGCAGCGAACAGGAGCGGCAGGGCCTGCGGCGCGAGGTGATCCGTGCGCTTCGCGGCGGACTGCCCGGTCCTGCGTGGCAGGCGAACTTCGGCGCGCCGGAGGCGAGCCTCTCCGAGGCCGCATACCTCGACGGCGTCGCGCGCACCCAGCAGTACATCGCCGCGGGCGACGTCTACCAGCTGGTGCTGTCCGTGCGTTTCTCCGGACGCTGCGACCTCGATCCGTTCGAGACCTACCGCGCACTCCGCCTGCTGAACCCGTCGCCCTACATGTACTACTGCGATCTCGGCGACCGCGTGGTCGTCGGATCCTCCCCGGAGGCGCTCGTGCGCCTCAATGGCCGCCGCGCGACGATGCGGCCGATCGCCGGCACGCGGCCGCGCGGCGCGGACCCCGCGCAGGACGCCGCGCTCGAGGTGGAACTCCTCGCCGACCCGAAGGAGAACGCCGAGCACGTGATGCTCGTCGACCTCGCGCGGAACGACCTCGGCCGAGTCGCCGCCGCGGGCTCGGTGGGCGTGCATCCGTACCGCTCGATCGAGCGCTACAGCCACGTGATGCACATCGTGAGCGGCGTGAACGGCGAACTGGCCGCGGGCCGCGATGCGTTCGACCTCTTCGCGGCGGCGTTTCCCGCGGGCACGCTCGTGGGTGCGCCGAAGGTGCGCGCGATGGAGATCATCGACGAGCTCGAGCCCGTGCGGCGCGGCTTCTACGGCGGAACGGTGGGCTACTTCGGCCACGGCGGCGACATGGACCAGGCGATCACCATCCGCACGCTGGTGTTCCACGGCGACACCTACAGCTACCAGGCCGGTGCCGGCATCGTCGCGGACAGCGTGCCCCTCAACGAGTACCGCGAGGTGCTCGCGAAGAGCGCGGTGCTGCGGCGAGCCCTCGAGCTCGCGAAGGAGGGCCTGTGACGAGCGCTCCCCGGCTGCTCCTGGTCGACAACTACGACAGCTTCACCTACAACCTGGTGCAGGCATTCCTCGTGCTCGGCGCGGACGTGCTCGTGCACCGCAACGACGCGATCACGGTCGAGGAGGCGCTCGCGCTCGCGCCGACGCACCTCTGCATCTCCCCCGGCCCCGGCACGCCGCGCGACGCGGGTACTTCGATGGACATGATCCGCGCGTTCGCGGGCTCCGTGCCCGTGCTCGGCGTGTGCCTCGGCCACCAGTCGATCGTCGAGGTGTACGGCGGCGAGGTCGTGCGGGCCGGCCGGTTGATGCACGGCAAGGTCTCGCCGGTCAACCACGACGGCCAGGGCGTGTTCGCGGGCCTGCCGCAGCCGTTCGACGCCGGGCGCTATCACTCGCTGATCGCGCGGCCCGAAAGTCTTCCCGGCGTCCTTGAGGTGACGGCGCGCACGGCCGAGGGCGAGATCATGGGCGTGCGGCACCGCGAGCTCGCGGTCGAAGGCGTGCAGTTCCATCCCGAGAGCGTGCTGACACCCGACGGCCCCAGGCTGCTCGAGAACTTCCTGCGCTGCGCCGGCGGGCGCCGCGCGGGCTGAGGCCGGGCGATGGCGGAGCTGCGCAGCCTGCTCGAACGCCTGCTCGAACGGCAGGATCTTTCCGAAACCGAGGCGTCGGAGCTGCTGGTCGCGCTCACGGACGCGTCGATCGTCCCCGCGATGGCGGGCGCGCTGCTCGCCGCGCTGCGCGCGAAGGGCGTCACGGCCGCCGAAGTGCGCGGCTTCGCCTCCGCGATGCGCGGGCTGGCGCGGCGCCCGCAGCTGCCGCCCGCGCCGCGCGCGATCGACGTCGTCGGCACCGGAGGCGACGCGTCGGGCAGCTTCAACCTGTCGACCGGTGCGGCGCTGCTCGTCGCCGCGATGGGCGTGCAGGTCGTGAAACACGGCAACCGCTCCGTCTCGAGCCGCTCCGGCAGCGCCGACCTGCTCGAGTCGCTCGGGCTGCCGCTGCCGCTCGACGAGCGCGCCGCGGGGGAGTGCCTGGCGGCGACGGGCTTCACCTTCCTGTTCGCGCCCCACTACCACCCGGCCATGAAGGAAGTGGCTCCCGTGCGCCGTGCGCTCGGCGTGCGCACCGTCTTCAACCTGCTCGGCCCGCTCACCAATCCCGCGGCGCCGCCCTACGGCTTGATCGGCGCCTACAGTTCCGACGCGGCACGCCTCATGGCGGAGACGCTCGCCGGCCTGCCGATCGAGCGGGTGTTCGTGATCCACGGCGACCCGGGCTGGGACGAAGCCACGCCGGTCGGGCCGTTCGAACTCTACGACGTCGCTCCCGGGCGCGTGCGCCGCGAGTTCCGCGATCCCCGCGACCTCGGCATCGCACGCTGTACCGCCGCGGATCTCGCGGGCGGTGACGCCGATCACAATGCGGTCGGACTGCGCGCCGTGTTCGAGGGCCGCGACCGCGGCCCGCATCGTGACGCCATCGTGCTCAACGCCGCGCTGGCGCTCGAGGTGACGGGCACGGTCCCGGACGCGGCGGACGGCGTGCACGCCGCGAGTGACGCGATCGACCGCGGCGACGCCGCCCGGCTCCTCCAGCGGCTCGCGGCGTTCGGGGCCCGGTAGGCGTGGGGCTCCTCTCCGACATGCTGCATTCGAGCCTCCACCGCGTGGAGGCTGCGCGCGAGCGGGTGCCGGAGGCGGCGCTCCGGGCGGCCGTCCTCGCGTCGCCCGCGCCGCCGTCGCTGCGGCTCGCGCATCACGGCTTCGACGTGATCGCGGAGCTCAAGCTGCGCTCGCCGTCGCTCGGCGACCTGTCGGCGGCAACCGTGGATCCGGTCCGCCGCCTCGAGGCATACGCCGAGGGCGGAGCCGCCGTCTGCTCGATCCTGACCGAGCCGAGCCGTTTCGACGGGGCGCTCGAGCACCTGCGGCTCGCCGCCGAGACGCTGCAGCCGTGGGGCGTGCCCGCGATGCGCAAGGACTTCCTCGCCGATCCGTACCAGGTGATCGAGGCGCGGGCCAACGGCGCGTCGGGCGTGCTGCTGATCCTGCGCATGGTCCCGCGCGAGCGGCTGCTCTCGATGATGGACTGCGCCGCGGAGTTCGGGCTCTTCGTGCTGCTCGAGGCGTTCGACGCGGACGATCTCGACGCGGCGGGCGAGATCGCGCGCGCGAGGGCGGGGCGCGAGGAGCAGGTGCTGATGGGGCTCAACTGCCGTGACCTCGAGACGCTCGAGATCGAGCCCGAACGATTCCGCCGACTGCGGGGCCGCCTGCCGCTCTGCTGGCCCGCCGTCGCCGAGAGCGGCGTTCAGTCGCCCGAGGACGCCGCATGCGTCGCGGAGCTCGGCTACCGGCTCGCACTCGTCGGCACGAGCCTCATGCGCCGGCACGATGCCGCCCGTGCGCTCGAGGAATTGCTGGCGGCTGGCCGCAGGACCGTGCCATGAGCGCCGGCGGGCTGTGGGTCAAGGTGTGCGGGCTCCGCAGCGTCGAGGCGATCGAGGCGGCTGCGGCCGCCGGCGCGAATGCGGTCGGCTTCGTGTTCCACGAAGCTTCGCCCCGCAATCTCGACCTCGCGACGGCCCGTGCGCTGCAGGCAGCGGTCCCTGCCGGCATCGAGCGGGTGGCGGTGTTCCTGCACCCCCCGCAGACGCTCGTGGACGACGTGCTCGTTGCCGTGGCGCCCGACTGGGTGCAGACCGACGGCGACGATCTCGCCACGCTCCGGCTGCCCGCAGGCCAGCGGGTACTGCCCGTGCTGCGGAGCGGCGTGCCGAGCGGCGGGGTGCTGCCGCCCCGTTGCCTGTACGAGAGCGGCCGCAGCGGTGCGGGCGAGCGGGCGGACTGGGCCGAGGCGTCGCGGCTGGCGCACCGCTGCGCGCTCGTGCTTGCGGGCGGCCTCGATGCCGCCAACGTCGGCGAGGCCGTGCGGACCGTGCGTCCGTTCGGCGTCGACGTGAGCTCGGGCGTCGAGCGCGAGCGCGGCGTCAAGGATGCGGGGCGCATCCGTGAATTCCTGCGTGCGGCCCGCGAGGCCGAGCGCGCGTTGCAGGACTGAGGAGAGACGACGATGAGAACCGGGGCCCTGGAGATCGATCGCGAGGCGCTGCTCGCGCAGGCGGTGAGCGGAGCCTTTCCCGACGCGCGAGGGCGCTACGGGCCTTTCGGTGGCCGCTACGTGCCGGAGACGCTCGTCCCGGCGCTCGACCGCCTCGAGCGCGGGGTGCGCGACCATCTCGCCGATCCGGCCTTCCGGGCCCGGCTCGAGTCCGAACTGCGCACGTGGGTCGGCCGACCGACGCCGCTCACGCACGCGCGCGAGCTGTCGCGGCGCTGGGGCGCGGACGTGTGGCTCAAGCGCGAGGACCTTGCGCACACGGGCGCACACAAGATCAACAACGCGATCGGGCAGGCGCTGCTCGCCCAGCGCCTCGGCGCGAAGCGCATCGTCGCCGAGACCGGCGCGGGGCAGCACGGCGTCGCGTCGGCCGCGGCCTGCGCGCGGCTCGGCATGCCCTGCGTCGTCTACATGGGCGCGATCGACATGGAGCGGCAGGCGCCGAACGTCGGTCGCATGAGGCTCCTCGGCGCCGAGGTCGTGCCCGTGAGGAGCGGCGACCAGACGCTGCGCGCCGCGATCGACGAGGCGCTGCGCGACTGGGTCTCGGATCCGGACGGCACCTACTACCTGCTCGGCTCCGCGGTGGGTCCGCACCCGTACCCGTACCTCGTGCGCGAGTTCCAGTCGGTGATCGGCCTCGAGGCGCGGGCGCAGATGCTCGAGCAGGCGGGCGCGCTGCCCGACGTCGCGGTGGCCTGCGTCGGCGGCGGCTCGAACGCGATCGGGCTCTTCCACCCGTTCGTGCGCGACACGGGCGTCGCGCTGCTCGGCCTCGAGGCGGGTGGCACCGGCACGGGCCTCGGGCAGAACGCCGCGTCGCTCGCCTACGGCACGCCGGGCGTGCTGCAGGGCTGCTACTCGCTGCTGCTGCAGGACGAGCACGGCCAGATCCAGGAGACGCATTCCGTTTCCGCCGGCCTCGACTATCCGGGCGTCGGTCCCGAGCACGCGCTGCTCGCGACCATCGGCCGCGTCACGTACGAGGCCGCCGGCGACGACGAATCGCTCGAGGCGCTGGCCGAGTGCTGCCGCGCCGAGGGCATCCTGCCCGCCATCGAGACGGCGCACGCGTTCGCGGGCGCCAAGCGCTACGCACGCGCGCATCCCGGCAGCCGCATCCTGCTCGGGCTCTCGGGACGCGGCGACAAGGACATGCCGACGCTGCAGCGCACGCTGCTGAAGGGGAACCCGTCGTGACCACGCCCCGGGATACGATCAGTAACGCGATCCGTGCGGCATCCTCGCAGGGCCGGCCGGCCGTGGTCGGATTCATGACGGCGGGCCACCCGGACCGCGCGAGCTTCCGCACGAACCTGCAGGCCGTCGCCTCGGCGGCGGACGTCGTGGAGATCGGCGTGCCGTTCACGGACCCGATGGCAGACGGAATGACGATACAGCGTGCGAGCCACGCGGCGCTCGCGGACGGCTTCACGCTGCCGTGGCTGCTCGCCGAGGTGGAAGCCACCGAGCCGCGGCCCGCGGCGCCGCTGCTGCTCATGAGCTACCTGAACCCGCTGCTCGCGTACGGACTCGACCGCCTGCCGGCCGCCGCGCGCCGCGCCGGCATCGCGGGTTTCATCATCCCGGACCTCCCGTACGAGGAGAGCGCCGACGTCCGTGCCGCGCTCGACCGCGAGGGGCTCGCGCTCGTGCAGATGGTGACGCCGGTGACGCCCGCGCCGCGGCTCCGGATGCTGTGCGAGGCGAGCCAGGGATTCGTCTACGCGGTGACGATGACCGGCACGACCGGCCGCAGCGTCGCGGTGCCGGACGAGGTGCTCGGCTACATGGACCGCGTGCGTGCCGTCTCGCCGGTGCCGGTGTGCGCGGGATTCGGCATCCGCAGCGCCGAGCAGGTCGCGCGCATGCGCGGGCACGTGGACGGAGTCGTCGTCGGATCGGCGCTCGTCGAGGTGCTCGAGCGGCGCGAGGACCCGGCCGCCTTCCTCGAGGGACTCAGGCCGCGGTGATCGTCGTCTTCAGGTGGTCGATCACGAGCGTGCGCATCGTCTGCAGCGGGTTCTTCTCCCACGTGAAGCACGGCGGCTCGCGGCGCAGCATCGACCAGCGCTGCGTGCGCAGCACGAACTTCAGGTGCTCGACGCTGCGCTCGATCGCCTCGATGTAGGGATTGCGGCCACCGTACAGCGCCTCGACGTAGCGGTAGGCGCCGCCGAATTCGCCGTCGAGGCGCGTGCGCATCGTGTACGCGACGAAGTCCGGCGTCTGCCGAAGCACGTCGAGCCCCGAGCCGTAGACCACCTTGAGCCCGGCTTCGTTGCGCGAGACCGCGACGCCGCCGAGCACGAACTCGGGGTACAGGCGGTCGCGGCACTTCTCCAGGTAACAGCGGTCCGCCATCTGCGCCATCATGTCGGCCGTGCCGAGCAGGTGACCGACCTTGCGGTCGCGCGCGTCGTCGAGGCGGATCTGGTCGAAGGGCAGCTCGTAGCCCGTGTAGTGCACGATCAGCGATGCGACGGGCACCCACTCCGCCATGCCGATCGTCGGCAGGTAGCTCGAGAGGAAGCGCGCGCTGCGTCCGACGTGCGTGCGAGTGAACTCCGCGCCGTTGCGGTGCTTCGAATCGTCCGTCCGGCGGATGTAGCCCGCGTCGTGGAACAGCGCGACGACGAGCCCGAGCAGGGCCCGGTCGGCGCCGAGGCGGTGCTCCGGCGCATGCGAGCGCTCGTAGCCCGCGAGCAGCCGCGCCATCGCGAGCGTGTCGTCCAGCGTGTGCTGCACGTCGTGGTAGACGGTGTCGCAGCCGAGGTAGCCCGGGTACTGTCCGTTGAAGAGCCGTTCGAAGTCCGCGAATGCGGCGGCGAGCCGCTCGACGGGTGCGCCCGGCCAGGTCTGCGCGTACAGCTCCTCGACCGCGCGCCTCACGGCGGCGACGGAACTCACCTGCACGGTGTTGGTGACGTCGTAGTCGCTGCGCCGGTACTGCATGGATCGTTGTTGTTGTTGTCGTGAGTGGCGCGTTTCGTCTCGTCGTGGCGGGAGTCTAGTCCAGCCTGCGCCGGGGACGGGAGTAAAGACTTCCGACAGGCGGGCCGCGGCCGTTCATATGTCAAAGGCCGCGACGACGGGCGCGTGGTCGGAGGGGCGCTCGAGCTTCCTCGGCGCCTTGTCTATGTGACAGGCGACGCACTTTTCCGCGAGCTCGCCGCTCGCGAGGATCAGGTCGATTCTGAGACCCGCGTTGCGCCGGAACGCGAACGTCCGGTAGTCCCACCACGAGTAGCTCCGGTCGGGCTGCTCGAAGCGCCGGAAGCAGTCGACGAGTCCCGCGTCGAGCAGCGCCCGGAGCGCCGCGCGCTCGGGCTCGCTCACGTGCACGGAGCCTTCCCACGCCTTCGGGTCGTGCACGTCGCGGTCCTCCGGGGCGATGTTGTAGTCGCCGAGGATCACGAGACGCCGATGTCGCGCGAGCTCCGCGGCCACGTAGTCGCGCAGCGCCGCGAGCCACCGGAGCTTGTACTCGTACTTCTCGGAGGCGACGGCCTGCCCGTTCGGGACGTACACGTCGATGACCCGCACGCCCGCGATCGTGGCCGCGAGCACGCGCCGCTGTTCGTCCTCGAAGCCCGGGATGCCCGCCACGACGTCCGCGAGCCCCCGGCGCGACAGCAGCGCGACGCCGTTGTAGGTGCGCTGCCCGCTGTAGGCGACCTCGTAACCCAGGGTCGCGAGCTCGGCGTGCGGAAAATCCGCGTCTGGGAGCTTCGTCTCCTGCAGCGCCACCACGTCGGTCGGGTTCGTCGCGAGCCAGTCCAGCAGGTGGGGCAGCCGCACCCTGAGCGAATTGACGTTCCAGGTCGCGATGCGCACGCGGGGCTACGCCGCGAGGCCCATCTGGCGGAGCAGCGGCTCGATGCGCGGCTCGCGGCCCCGGAACTCGACGAACGCCTCCATCGCGTCCCGGCTGCCGCCGCGCTCGAGGATCGCGGAGGCGAAGCGACGCGCGACCGCCACGTCGAAGATGCCGTGCTCCTCGAACGCGCCGAACGCGTCCGCCGAGAGGACTTCGGCCCACTTGTAGCTGTAGTAGCCCGCCGCGTAGCCGCCCGAGAAGACGTGCTGGAAGCTGTTCGGGAAGCGGTTGAAGGCGGGCGGCCTGACGACCGCGACGGCCTCGCGCACCTCGGCGAGCGTCTCCGCGATGCGGGGCGCGGCGCCCGGCACATACTCGGCGTGCAACCGGAAGTCGAACAGCGCGAACTCGAGCTGGCGCGCCGTCTGCATGCCGGCCTGGAACGTGCGGCTCGCCTGCAGACGCTCGAGCATCGCGTGCGGCAGCGGCCCGCCCGTCGTGACGTGCGCCGAGACGAGCGGCAGCACCTCGTCGCGCCATGCGAAGTTCTCCATGAACTGGCTCGGCAGCTCGACGGCGTCCCACGGCACGCCGTTGATGCCGGCAACGCTCGGGCAGCCGACGCGCGTCAGCATGTGGTGCAGGCCGTGCCCGAACTCGTGGAACAGCGTGAGCACCTCGTGGTGCGTGAGGAGCGCCGGCTGGTCGCCGTGCGGCGGGGAGAAGTTGCAGACGAGGTAGGCCACGGGCAGCGATCTCGCGCCGGTGAGGTCGATGCGACCCACGCACTCGTCCATCCACGCGCCACCGCGCTTCTTCGGTCGCGCGTAGAGGTCGAGGAAGAACCCGCCACGCGGCGCACCGTCGCGGTCGAGGACGTCGAAATAGCGCACGTCCGGGTGGTAGGTCTCGACGGCCGGGTTCGCGACGATGCGCACGCCGTAGAGCCGGTGGATCACCGTGTAGAGTCCCGCGAGCACGCGCGGTGCCGGGAAGTAGGGCCGCAGCGCCTCCTCCGACACCTGCAGGCGCTCCTGCTTCAGGCGCTCCGAGTAGTACGCGACGTCCCACGCCTCGAGCGGCCGACCCGCGTAGCGCGTGAGCTCGTCGAACTCGCCCTGCGCGGCCGGCCGGCTCAACCGCGCGAGCCGCTGCAGGAACTCGATCACCTCGGCCGGCGTGCGCGCCATCTTGGTCGCGAGCGAGTACTCCGCGTAGTTCGCGTGCCCGACCAGCGTCGCGGCTTCGTGGCGCAGCGCGAGGATCTCCGCCATGAGCGGTCCGTTGTCCCAGCGTCCGGCGAGCGGGCCGCAGTCCGAGGCGCGGGTGACCCAGGCTTCGTAGAACTCGCGGCGCAGCGACTCGTTCGAGGCATGCATGAGCACTGCCTGGTACGTCGGGGCGTCGAGCGAGAAGAGCCAGCCGTCACGCCCAGCGGCGGAGGCGGCTTCGCGCGCGCGTCCGGCGACGTTCGGTGGCAGGCCGTCGAGCTCGGCCGGATCAGCAACGTGGCGCGACCACGCGTTCGTCGCGTCGAGCACGTGCTCGTCGAACGTGGCCTGCGCCGTGGCGAGCCGCTCCATCACCTCGCGGAAGCGCTGCTTGCGCTCGGGTGGAAGTGAGACGCCGGCGAGCCGGAAGTCGCGCAGCGCGTTGTCGACGACGCGCGCCTGCTCCGGCGAGAGCGTGCCGCGCTCGTTGTCGGCAACGCGCCGGTACGCCGCGCAGAGCTCGACGTTCTGGCCGAGCTCGGTGTGATAGGTCGTGAGCAGCGGCAGGCAGGCGTTGTAGGCGGCGCGCAGCTCGTCGCCGTTCATCACGCCGTTCAGGTGGCCGACCGGCGACCAGGCGCGCCCGAGGCGGTGGTGCATCCGCTCGAGCGGCACGACGAGCGTGTCCCAGCGGTCCGCCCCGGCCGCGACCAGCGCGGCGATCTCGCGTCGGTTCGCGTCCAGCAGTTCGCGGACGGCCGGTTCGACGTGGCGTGGTTCGATCGCTCCGAAGGCGGGCAGCGGAGCGTCCGAGAGCAGCGGATTCGACATGGGGGAACACCGGGAGCCAGGGGCGGCGCCCATTCTAGGCTCAGCCGAACATCCCCTGCAGCAGCCATGCGAGCGCGTACGTCGCGGCGGCGAAGCCGACGAACGCGACGGCGGCCCGCCGGCGGTAGCGCCTGGCGAGCGCCTGCTGGTCCACTGCGGCGATCAGGAAGAGCTGCCGGCCATCGGGCCGGCCGACGACGTGGACGGCGGGAGTCGTGGGCCGCTCGAGGTTGCGGCGCACGACCGCGTCGCGGGCCGCGGCGCGCGCGTGCTCCCATTCCTCGAGGCTCACGCGCCCGTCGCGATCGGTGTCGTAGCGTTCGGCGAGCGCCGCCTGGTCCTGCTTCCATTCCGCCAGCATTGCGCCGACCTCGGCGTCGACGTCGCGCTGGCCGCTCGACGTGACCGTGCGGAACTGCCCGAGCACGACCGCGTGCTCGTGCTCATAGATGCGTTCCTCGAAGTAGCGGTAGTCGCCCTGGCCGAAGCGGAACCCGGCGGATCCGGGGGCCTTCGCGGGCCACGGCGTGTCGCCGTACCAGGTCGTCGACTCGCCGGTCAGCACCTCGGCGCCGGTCGGGTGAACCAGGCATTGTCCCGTCTCGTCCTCGAGGACGAACGGCTGCTCGGAGCGGCCCGAGTGCACGGTCTGCCACTGCGTTCGGCGATTCTTCGACGAGCCGGTCGACTGTCGCCGCTGGATCCGGTAACGCCACCAGACGCAGGGCCGGCCGGTCAGCGGCGCGAGGTTGGGCGAGCCCTCGAGCGGCCGGCAGCGGCCGCCGAGCTCGACGTACCCCTGGGCGGCCGAGCGGACCCGGGAGGTGGGCGTGTCCTCGACGAGCCGCGCGACGTGCAGCGAGCGGAACGCGAGCCAGCCGCCGCCACCGACCGCGAAAGCGAGCGCGACCAGCCAGAACGCGGCGTCACCCACGTCGGACGGGTCAGCCAAACAGCTTGCCGAGGTCCACGTCGCGCTTCTGCTCCTCCGCGAACTCGAGCAGCGTGGACTGACGGAATTCGAACAGGCGCGCGACGATCAGGTCCGGGAAGGTCTGCACGCGGATGTTGTTCAGGTTGACCGCGTCGTTGTAGAGCTCGCGCCGGTCTGCGATCGCTTCCTCGAGCTCGGAGATCCGCGTCTGCAGGTGGCGGAAACCGTGGTCGGCCTTGAGTTCGGGATAATTCTCGGCCAGCGCGAACAGTCGGCCGAGGCCGTCCCGGAGCTGCTGCTCGGCGGCCCCGAGCGCGGTCACGTCGCCGCGACCCTGCGCCTTGAACACCGACGAGCGGGCCTGCATCACCTTCTCGAGCGTCTCCTGCTCGTAGGCCATGTAGCGCTTGCAGGTCTCGACGAGCTTCGGCAGCTCGTCGTGGCGCTGCGTGAGCAGCACGTCGATGTTCGACCACGCCTTGCGGACGTTCTCCCGCAGCGCGACGAGGCCGTTGTAGATCCGCACGACGTAGAGCGCCGCCACGACGACGAGCGCGAGGAACAGCAGGGTCACGACGATCACTTCGGTTACTCCGGGGCAGTCCGCCTGCCGTGCGTGAAGCTTGCCGGCCGCGGGCGGCCACCGTCTAGACTACGCGTCGCAGAATCGAGGAATCGCGCATGCCCGTCAGAGCCTACCGCGGCATCGAGCCGACCCTGGAGCCGGGCGCCTGGATCGACCCGGCGGCCGTCGTGATCGGCGACGTCGTGCTCGGCGCCGACGTCTCCATCTGGCCGATGGCCGTCGTGCGCGGCGACGTCAACCACGTCCGCATCGGCGCGCGCAGCAACGTGCAGGACGGCAGCGTGCTGCACGTCTCGCGGCCGTACCCCGGCAACGATTCCGGGTGGCCGCTGGTCATCGGCGCGGACGTCGTGATCGGCCACAAGGTCGTCGTGCACGGGTGCACGATCGGCGATCGCGTGCTGGTGGGCATCGGGGCCATCGTGCTCGATGGAGCCGTCGTCGAGGACGACGTGATGATCGGCGCGGGCACGGTCGTGACGCCCGGAAAGCGCCTCGAGTCCGGCGGGCTGTACGTCGGCAATCCGGTGCGCCGCGCGCGCGACCTCACGCCCTACGAGCGCGAGCGCATCCCGGTGCTGGCCGGGCTCTACGTCGAGCTCAAGAACGAGTATTCGCAGCCGTAGCGGCGCGCGAGCGCAGCGCCTCGAGCACCGGCGCGGTGTCGGGCCGCACGCCGCGCCAGGCCTCGAACGACTCCGCTGCCTGCTCGACGAGCATGCCCCAGCCCTGCTCGGCGCGAGCCGCACCGAGCCGGCGCGCCCACGCGACGAATGGCGTGTCGCCCGCGCCGTAGGCCATGTCGTAGCACGTTGTGTCGGTGCCGACGACGTCGATCGGCACGAGCGGCGCCTCGCCGCGGAGGCTCGCCGACGTCGCGTTGACGATCAGGTGGAACGGCTGCGGCTCGAGTTCGGCGAATCCCGAGCCGCGCACCGGGCCGTGCGTCGCGAACTCCCGGGCGAGGTCGCGCGCCCTGTCGGGCGTACGGTTGGCGATCACGAGTTCCGAGGGCCCGAGGGAGAGCAGCGGCTCGAGCACGCCGCGCGCCGCGCCGCCGGCGCCGAGCACGAGGATCCGCGGCGAGGACCAGCGCAGGCCCAGGTTGGCGGTGAGGTCGCGCAGCAGGCCGACGCCGTCGGTGTTGTCGCCGACGAGCGCCTCGCCGCGCCGGAAGATGGTGTTGACCGCGTCCGCGAGCTGCGCGCGCGGCGTGAGCTCGTTCACGAGGTCGGCGGCCGCCCGCTTGTGCGGCAGCGTCACGTTGATGCCGCTGCCGCCGTCGCCAAAGAAGCCGAGCACCTCGCTGCGGAAGCGCTCCGGCGGCGATTCGTACAGGCGGTAGACCATGTCCTGGCCGGTGAGCCGCGCGTACATGCCGTGGATGAACGGCGACCAGCTGTGGTGGACGGGCCAGCCGAACAGCCCGTAGGCGTCAGGCATGCAGCCATTCCGCCGCGCGGCGCGCGAAATACGTGAGGATGCCGTCCGCGCCCGCGCGCTTGATGCACGTGAGCGACTCCATGATCACGGCGCGCTCGTCGAGCCAGCCGTTGCGCGCGGCCGCCATCAGCATCGCGTACTCGCCGCTCACCTGGTAGACGTACGTCGGCGCGCCGAAGCGCTCCTTCACTCGCCGCACGATGTCGAGGTACGGCATCCCGGGCTTGATCATCACCATGTCGGCGCCCTCGTCGAGGTCGAGCGCCACCTCGCGCAGCGCCTCGTCGGAGTTCGCCGGGTCCATCTGGTAGTTGTACTTGTTGCCCTTGCCGAGGTTGCCGGCCGAGCCGACCGCGTCTCGGAACGGGCCGTAGAAGCTCGACGCGTACTTCGCCGAGTAGGCGAGGATGCGCGTGTGGACCTGGCCGGACGCCTCGAGCGCCTCGCGGATCGCGCCGATGCGGCCGTCCATCATGTCGGAGGGGGCCACGACGTCGGCGCCCGCCTCGGCGTGCGAGACGGCCTGCTTCACGAGCGCCTCGACCGTGACGTCGTTCATCACGTAGCCGGTCTCGTCGACGATGCCGTCCTGGCCGTGCGTCGTGAACGGGTCGAGCGCGACGTCGGTGATCACGCCGAGCCCGGGCACTGCCTGCTTCAACGCGCGCACGGCGCGCTGGGCCAGCCCTTCCGGGTTCCACGCCTCGCGGCCGTCCAGCGACTTCGCCTCGGGCGGCGTGACCGGGAACAGCGCGACGGCGGGCACGCCAAGCCGCGCGATCGCCTCGGCCTCGCGTACGAGTTCGTCGACCGTGAGGCGCTCGACGCCTGGCATCGACGGCACGGCCACGCGCTGCTTCGAGCCTTCCATCACGAAGACGGGATAGATGAGGTCCGAGGGCGTGAGCGTCGTCTCGCGCATCAGGCGGCGCGAGAAGTCGTCACGGCGCATGCGGCGCATGCGCACCCGGGGATACTGGGCAGGCGGATTGTGGTGGCTCATCGGGGCTCCGGACGCCGTCCGACCGGTTCTTATACAGGAACGCGTCGCGGCCCGGAAAGCACGGACTTGCCGAAGCCCACGCCTTTTCCGTCGGCCGGTATTCGGGCAGGATCGCGACCAGGGAACGGCGGCGATCGACCGCCGTCCCGGCGCGCGGTCGCGCCAGCCACCCAGAGACACCACGCAGGAGACACGAACGATGAACCCGAAGACGCTCCGCACGCCGTCGGCCCTCGCCCTCGGCGCCGCAATCGCCGGATCGCTCGCCGCCGTTTCGGCAGCCCAGGCAAGTCCGTTCAGCCTGACCTCGCTCGCCACGGCCTACATGGCTGCGGACGATGCCGCAGGAGCGGCCAAGGGCCACGAGGGCAAGTGCGGCGAAGGCAAGTGCGGCGGCGACAAGGCCAAGGGCGAAGGCAAGTGCGGCGGCGACAAGGCCAAGGGCGAAGGCAAGTGCGGCGAAGGGAAGTGCGGCGAGGGCAAGTGCGGTGCCGACAAGGGCAAGGAAGGCGAGGGCGGCGACCGCAAGACGACCTGATCCTTATCGCCCGGACGTGACCGGACCCTCGTCCGCCCGCTTCGGCCCGCCGTCGCGGTCGTGACGAGGGCTTCCGGCCTCGAGCCCGAGATGCCTGCCCCGAAAAAGCCTCCTCCCTACGTGCCCGACGCGCGCCCGCGCTGCCCGTGGGCGCTCGGCGGCCGGACCGAGGGGTACGTGCGCTACCACGACGAGGAGTGGGGCGTGCCCGTTCACGACGATCGCAAGCAGTTCGAGTTCCTGATCCTCGAGGGCGCCCAGGCCGGCCTGAGCTGGGCGACCATCCTCGCGAAGCGCGAGGGCTACCGCGAGGCGTTCGCGGACTTCGACGTCGAACGCGTCGCTCGCTACGACCGGCGCCGCATCTCGAAGCTCCTCGAATTCCCGGGCATCGTCCGCAACCGCCTGAAGATCGAGGCGGCCGTGTCGAACGCAAAGGCGGTGCTCGAGCTGCAGGGCGAAGTGGGCAGCCTCTCCACGCACCTGTGGTCGTTCGTGGGTGGACGCCCGATCGTGAACCGCTGGCGCGAGCACGGGCAGGTGCCGGCGACGAGCCCCGAGTCCGACGCGATGAGCGCGGACCTCAAGCGGCGAGGGTTCAAGTTCGTCGGCTCGACCGTGCTGTACGCCCACATGCAGGCGACCGGCATGGTCAACGACCACCTCGTCGGCTGCTTCCGCTACGAGGCGTGCCTGAAGGACGGCTGAGGCAGCCGCTGCCGGCGCGGCGGGGCGCGACCTATTCCGGGACGATCCACTCGACGCCCGTGCCGCCGAGCCCCTCGGGCGCAAGCAGCCCGTGCAGCGACGGGAGCAGTTCCCGCAACCTCTCCTCGAGCAGCCACGGCGGATTCACGACGACGAGCCCGGCGCCCGACATGCCGACCCGCGCGTCGTGCGGGAGCACCGCGAGCCACATGTCCAGGATCCGGCGCAGGCCGGAGCGCTCGAGCTCGCGGTGGAATCTCTCGGGTCCCGCCCGGCCCGTGCGTGGGTACCAGATGCAGTACGTGCCGGTGGGCCAGCGCTCGTGCGCCGTGCCGAGTCCCGCGAGCACGCGGTCGAATTCGAGATCCGACTCGTAGGGCGGGTCGATCAGCACCAGGCCGCGGTTTTCGCGCGGAGGCAGGTGGGCCTTGAGGGCCGCATAGCCATCGCTCTCGATCACCGAGAGCAGCCGCTGCCGGCCCAGCGCCTTCCGCAAGGCCGCAGCCTCCCGAGGCAGGGTCTCCGCGAGCACCATGCGATCGTCAGGCCGGCGCAGCTGCGCCACGAGCGCGGGCGAGCCCGGGTAGGCCGTGATCGCGCTGCGGCCAGGGCCCGCAGACTCCCGGACGAGCCGCACGTAGTCGGCCACCTCAGGCACGAGTTCGCGCGGCGGCGCCTCGAGCAGCCGGCCGATGCCATCCTTGTACTCCCCGCTGCGCTGGGCCGACGCGTCGCTCAGGTCGTAGAGCCCGCGGCCCGCGTGCGTGTCGAGGTAGAAGAACGGCGCCGGCTTCTTCTTCAGGTGCTCGACGAGCATCACGAGCACGACGTGCTTGAGCACGTCCGCGAAGTTGCCGGCGTGGAAGGCGTGACGGTAGTTCATTGCACCGGGGGAGCGCGGGACCGGCGCCACGTTAACAGAACGCGGCCCCCTTGCCGGAACCTGGCGACGCCGCCAAAGAAAACGGGAGGCAGGATGCCTGCCTCCCGTCGATTTCGATCCCTCCGGTTCGCGCCCGGGGCCGGTCAGCCGACCCCGGGCGCGCCCGTCATGCTGCTATCACTGGCCGCGGACGTACCACTGGGCTTCCGCACCCGCATTGCGCGGGTAGAGCGCCAGCACGCCGATCTCGCTGCTCT
>RPQJ01000042.1 GCA_003819815.1 Lysobacterales bacterium | reverse complement strand
GCGCCACCGCAAGAGCCGTGGCGGACTGCGCGCGTACCCGCAGCGGCAACGTCGAGAGGCTCCGCAGCAGCAGCCAGCAGTCGAACGGCGCCGGCACGGCGCCGCCCGTGCCCTGGAAGTCCCGCAGCCGGTCGAACGGGGCGCCGGCCTCGCGCGCGACCACGACGCCGCCAAGCACGTCACTGTGGCCGCCGAGGAACTTCGTCGTGCTGTGCATCACGAGGTCCGCGCCGTGCTCGAACGGATTCTGCAGCACGGGGCTCGCGAACGTGTTGTCGCAGCCGAGCAGCGCGCCCCGAGCATGCGCCAGCTCGGCGAGCGCCGCGAGGTCGCTCACGAGCAGCAGCGGGTTCGACGGCGTCTCGACCCACAGCAGCGAGGTCGGGGCCTCGAGCGCGCGGCGCACCGCCGCGAGATCGGTCGTGTCGACGAACCCGGCCTGCACGCCCCAGCGGGGCAGGAGTTCGCGCAGCTGCTTCGCCGTGCCGTGGTAGCAGTCCGCGGCGCAGACGATCCGCCCTCCCGGCGCCGCGAGCGAGAAGGCGGCGAGCGTCGCCGCGGAGCCCGATGCATACGCCACCGCGCCGTGCCCGCCTTCGAGCGCCGCGACGGCCTGCTCGAGCGACGCGCGATTGGGGTTGTCGGCCCGGGCATAGGAATAGCCCTGCGGATAGGAGCCGTCGGGCGCCCGCTCGAACGTCGTCGAGAGCTGGATCGGCTCGCGCACCGCGCCCGTCGCGGGGTCGGGACGGCGTCCGGCGTGCACCGCGAGCGTTTCGAATTTCATCCGGGCGCCTCGTATTCCTGGAGTCCGACCACCAGCATCCCCGGGCCGCCGTGCACGCCGAGTGCGGTGCCGAGCGGCAGCAGCCGGGCCATCGCGACGTTGTCGAGCGTGAGCTGCCCGAGCAGCCACCGGCCGTCCGCCTCGCACTCCGCGTGGCCGACGAGCAGCCGGTACTGCACGTCGCGGCGCATGCGGCGCAGCACGAAGCGCGCGAATTTCTCGCGGAGCCGGCCTCGTCCGAACAGCACGCCGCCCGCGGTCACGCGGCCCTGCCGGTCGTTGTGCAGGATCGGCATCAGCCGCAGCGCGTCCGCGACCCGCTGGACGCCGCGCGGCAACCGGCCACCGCGCACCGCGAACTCGAGCGAGCCCACGAGGCCGTAGGTCTTCGTCTTCGGCAGGATGGCCCGCGTCGCCGCGATCACGCGCTCCGCGTCCCAGCCCGCGAGCGCGCACTCGGCCGCATACATCGCGACGAGGCCCTGGCCGAGCGAGGCGTTCATGCTGTCGACGACGGTCACCTTGCCGTGCGTGGTCACGCGCGACGCCGCCGTCTCGGCCGCGACGCAGGTGCCGCTCGCATGCCGCGTGATGTTGACGGACACGACCGAGTCGAAGTGCGACCCCAGGAATTCGAACTGCCGGCGGAAGTCGCCCGGCGGGGGCTGCGAAGTCTTCGGGTGCGCCGGGTTCCGCGCGACCTCGGCATAGAACTGCGAGGGCGTGAGGCCGACCTTGTCGAGATAGCTGTGCTCGCCGAAGGTCACGCGGATCGGCACCACGTGGATGTCGAGTCGCTCGAGCTCGTCGTCCGGGATGTCCGCGGCCGAATCGGTCACGACGGCCACCTTGCGCCCCGAGGCGTGGGCGGCGTGCTGCTGTCGCAGCATGTCGTCGGCCTTCTCGCCGGTCACCGTGCCGTAGCGCGCCGCGATGCGGAAGACCTCGGCCGGGTCGTTCGCGTGCACGTGCACGCGCACCTTGTTCTGCAGGCCCGCGACGACGAGGCTGCTGCCGATCGCCGAGAGCTGTTCGCGCAGGTGCCGCCGGTCGACGGGATCCCCGACCACGATGCATTCCGTGCACCAGCGGTGCTCGAGATCCTCCGCGCTGCCGGCCGTCTCCTCGCCGCCCGCCTCCGGGTCCGCGGGCAGCGCCACGTCCGGCTCGGCCTCGGATCCGCTCGAGAGGTAGTCGGTCATGCCCTCGATGAGCTCGACGAAGCCGAGTGCGCCGGCATCCACGACGTTCGCCTTGCGCAGGGCCTCGAGCTGGAAGCGCGTGCGCTCGAGCGACGCGCGCGCGGCCTCGACGCCGCGGCCGAGCAGCGCCACGAAATCACGCGCACCTTCACGCCTGACCGCATTCAGCGCTCCCGCGAAGTCGGTGAGAACCGTGAGGATGGTGCCCTCGCGCGGCTCGCTCAGGCTCTCGCGTGCGTAGGCGGCGCCGCCGCGCACGCCTTCGGCGAAGTCGTCGGGGTTCAGCCGGCCCAGGTGGCCCAGGCGGTCGCCGAGGCCGAGGAAGAACTGCGCGAGGATCGCGCCCGAATTGCCGCGAGCGCCGTCGAGCGCCGCGTCGGCGATGCGCGTGAGCGTCTTGCCTGCATGGCCGTCGGGCCAGCGCTGCAGCGAGCCGAGCACTGCGCGCATCGTGAGCGCGAGATTCGTGCCCGTGTCGCCGTCCGGCACGGGAAACACGTTGATCTTGTTCAGGTGCTCCTGTCGCGACAGCAGGCGGGCGATGCCGGCCTTCAGCGCGCGATTGAGCCGCAGGCCGTCCAGCGTGTCGTCCGTCACCACCGCCGTCGCGGTACTCACGCGAACCCTCCCTCGATCAATCGCGGGACATGAAGTAGCGGGTGCCACGCAGTTCGAGCACCACGCCGTCCGAGGTGATCTCCTCGATCCGGGCGCCCTCCTGCGTGACATCGCCTTCGCGATAGCGTTTCGAGTTGATGAACACGAAGCGCTCCTGTGGCCGGTTCGAGTACACGTGGAGTTCGAGGCGCTGCTCGGGCACGATGCCGCGCGCAGAGAGATCGTCGGCGGCAGGCAGGTCCCGCCGCGCCGCGTGTGGCCGCGGATCGCCGGACGGCAGCGACGGTTCGGCCTGCGGCCGGGCAGGCGGTGGGTCGGCCTCCGGCAGCGTCTCGTAGACGACCGAGCCGCGGCGCGCAGGCGTGACGGCGGGCGGTCCGGCCGGTACTCCGGCGGCTGCCGAGGCGAGTTCGGATTCCATCGGCGGGGCTGCCCCCGAGACCTCGTCGGCGAGCGGGTTGTGGCCGCCCGCGGCGGCCGCAGGCGCCCCGGGCGGCGACAGCGTCGGCGGAGCTGCGAGCGGGACCGACGGCACCGGGCGCGTCTCGGTCAGCGTCGCCTGGGGACTCGGGACCGGACGAGCCGCGGCGGGGGGCGCCGCCGGCGCGGGAGCAGGCTCGCTCGCCTGGGGCTGCGCCGAGGGCACCGCTGCGGGAGCGGGTTCGTCCCGCGACCGCCACAGCAGCAGGACGGCCACGGCGACGAGATTCACCACCAGCAGCGCGACTGCGATCGTGGCCCAGTGGTTGGTCCTCGGCTTCGGCGTCGCGACGGGCACGTCGACGATCGCGGGTCCACTCTGGCGCTGGCGCTCGTGCTCGGACTTGCGGAGCGCGTCGAGGATGAACGACACGGCGGTCAGCCCTCGGCCTTGCGCGACGCGACGATCGTGGGCGAGCCCGTCGAGTCGATCACCGTGTCGAGCACGATCTGGGTCTGCACGCCGGCGATGCCGTCGACCGCGAGGCGGTTCTGGCGCTGGAACTCCTGCACCTGCCGCACGAGGTCGTCGTCGTAGACGTCGTTGCCGGCCGGGGCGGACGGCAGCCCCTGCGCGGCGCGCAGGCTCTCGCGCAGCCAACGCACGTCGGCGCCGCGGGCCCCGGGGCCGAGTGCCTTCGCGACCGCGAGCGGCGGACGCCAGAGCAGCAGGAAATCCCCGAACCAGTAGCGCGAGAGGGCGGCGATCGGCACCTGGTGCTGCTCGGCCCCGAGGTCGATGCCGGCCGTCTCGTCGCCGAGCGACGTGAGCACGACCTGGTGCGTGCGGCCGACGTCGTCGGTGAGCGTCAGGATCGCGGGACGGTCGAGCGTCCGGAGCTGCGCCCAGGAGCCCTTCTGGAACAGGCACTCGAGTCCCTGCTGGCCCGCCTGGTCGCAACCGCGGCCGCGCGACGGCTCGTACGTCGCGCCCCACAGTGCGAAGAGCTTGCCGAGCGCGACCTCGGTCGTCGTGTCGTTCGCATGACGGACGAGGAGTTCGGCGAGCGGCGTGTCGTTCGAGGCGCCCGCCTGCGCGACCGTCGATCCGGCGGCCGGGGCCGCAGCCGGGACGCCGTCGGCCGGCGCGGTCGCCACCGGTGGCGCGGTCGCGGCTGCCGGCGGATCATCGTGATGCCCGAAGAACGTCCATGCCCCGAGCGCGAGCAGCGCGAGCGCTGCTGCCACGGCGCCTGCGGTCGTCCACTTGAGCCATGGGGCCGGCACCGGGCGGCCGTAGACCTCGGAGGCGGCCTGCCGCACCAGCGCGGCGCCGACGCGGTGGTCCTCCTGGGTGAACGCGCCGAGCAGCGCGCGATCGCAGATGACGTTGATCACGCGCGGGATGCCGCCGCTCAGGCGGTGGATCTCGCGGAGCGCCGACGGCGTGTAGACCTCGGCCGTCGCGCCCGCGACGCGCATGCGGTGCTTCACGTAGCCGGCCGTCTCCTCCGGCGAGAGGGGGTTCAGGTGATAGCGGCCCGTGATGCGCTGCGCGAGCTGGCGCAGCTCGGCGCGCTCGAGCAGTTCGCGCAGCTCCGGCTGGCCGATCAGGATGATCTGCAGCAGCTTGGTCGTCGCCGTCTCGAGGTTGGTGAGCAGCCGTACCTGCTCGAGCGTCTGCGTGCCGAGGTTCTGGGCCTCGTCGACGATCAGCACGACGCGGCGCCCGCGCGCGTGCGTCTCGAGCAGGTGGCGGCCCAGCAGGTCCATCAGCACCTTGGTGCTGCCCTGGCCCTGCTCCGGCACCGGTACGTGCAGTTCCTCGCAGATCGTGAGCAGGAACTCGGCCGGGGTGACCTTCGGGTTCAGGATCAGCGCGACGTCGGCGTGGCCGGGGAGCTGCTCGAGCAGGCTGCGGATGACGGTCGTCTTGCCGGTGCCGACTTCGCCCGTCAGCTGGATGAAGCCGCCCGCCTCGTTGATGCCGTACAACAGGTGTGCGAGCGCCTCCGCGTGCCGCTCGCTCAGGTAGAGGTAGCGGGGGTCCGGCGTGATCGCGAAAGGCTTTTCCTGGAGCCCGAAGAA
The DNA here is from genome assembly GCA_003819815.1 of Lysobacterales bacterium. GTDB lineage: Bacteria > Pseudomonadota > Gammaproteobacteria > Steroidobacterales > Steroidobacteraceae > RPQJ01. The sequence continues at coordinate 20,532 of RPQJ01000042.1, read as the reverse complement.
GCTCGTGTACATGCGTGGTGAGGCCTGCCGGGTCGGCACTGGGCGCCCGGGGCACCCAATGATGCCTGAGCCCCGGCTGGCGTCCTAGCGCGGCGGCCGCGGGCCTGGATGCAGGTTCGTCGCGGCCGGGTTCGTCCGGGTCGAGCCCGCCTCGTCGAGCGTGCTCGCGCGAGCGAGCGCGGAGCGGCCGAAGCGCGCCCGGATCTCGTCCACGGCCGCATCGAGCTGCCGGTTGCGCGTCGACTCCCGCACTTCGAACAGGTCGGCCTGCCGCTGCTCGACGAGGTCCGAGACGCCGACGCCGAGCAGCCGCAAGGCGGCGCCGGGCTGGCTCGCGAGCCACGCGTCGAGGAGTTCCCTCGCGATCCGCGTCACGACGCGGGTCTCCTGAGTCGGCGGTTCGACGCGTCGCTGCCGCGTGTAGGTCTCGAAGTCGCGACGGCGGATCTTCACCGTCACGCAGGCGGCGACGAGGCCTCGCGCACGCAGCCGCGCGCACGCCTTGTCGGCGAGCCGCACGACCTCCGCGCGCAGCCGTGCCGGGTCCGCGACGTCGCGGTCGAACGTCTCCTCCGCGCTGATCTGCTTCTCGTCGCGGTCCGGCACGACCGGGCGGTCGTCGATGCCCCCGGCGCGCGCGATCACCGATTCGGCGTGGCGGCCGAAGACGCTGCGCAATCGCGCCGGGTCCGCTCGCCTCAGGTCCCCGAGCGTCGCGATGCCGAGTGCCTCGACGTGCGGCGCCGTCTTCGCGCCGATCCCGAACAGGCGGCGGATCGGCAGCGGGTCGAGCGTCGCGTGGACCTCGCCCGGCCGCACGACGACGAGACCGTCGGGCTTGCGCAGATCGGAAGCGATCTTGGCGACGAGCTTGCTCGGCGCCACGCCGACCGACGCGGTGAGGCCGGTGTCCGCATGGATGCGGCGCTTGATCTCGCGGGCGATGTGCTCGGCGCTGCCGCGCGCGCCGGTGCTCGCGGTCACGTCGAGGAACGCCTCGTCGAGCGACAGGCCCTGAACGAGCGGCGTGACCTCGTGGAAGATCGAGAAGACCTGCCGCGACACGGCAGCGTAGTGGTCGATCCGCGGCGGCACGCAGACGACCTCCCGGCAGCGCCGCAGGGCTTCCCGCACCGGCATCGCGGAGTGCACTCCGTAGCGGCGGACCTCGTAGCTCGCCGCGGCGACCACTCCGCGCCCGCCGATGCCGCCCACGATCACGGGGCGGCCGCGCAGCGCAGGATCGTCGCGCTGCTCCACGGCGGCATAGAAGGCATCCATGTCCACGTGGAGGATCGAGCGGGGTATCATGGGCGGAAGCATACGTCGCGTCCGGCAGCGCGTCGCGGCATCCGCCCGAGGGTGTGCTGCGAACGGTCGTGACACTCTCCAGGACCCGTCTTAAGAAGGAACGCGAGATGAGCCACCACATCGAACTGCCGCCGTTGCCCTATGCCGAGGACGCCCTCGCGCCCGTCATCTCGGCCCAGACCATGTCGTTCCACTACGGCAAGCACCACAAGGCCTACGTCGACAACCTGAACAAGCTGGTCGCGGGCACGGACCTCGCCGACACGCCGCTCGAGAAAGTCATCGCGGCCGCGGCCGGCAAGGCCGACAAGGCCGGCGTCTTCAACAACGCGGCCCAGATCTGGAACCACACGTTCTTTTGGAACAGCCTGAAGCCGGGCGGCGGCGGAACGCCGGGCGGAGCGGTCGGCAAGGCGGTCGAGTCGGCGTTCGGCAGCCAGGAGAATTTCCGCAAGGAGTTCGCCAACGCGGCCGTCACGCAGTTCGGCAGCGGCTGGGCGTGGCTCGTGGCCGACAAGGGCAAGCTCCGGATCGTGAAGACCGGCAACGCGGAGACCCCGATCACGCAGGGCCTCACGCCGCTGCTCACGATCGACGTCTGGGAGCACGCCTACTACCTCGACTACCAGAACCGGCGCGCGGACTTCGTCGCGGCCGTGATCGACAAGCTGCTCAACTGGGACTTCGCGGCGGCCAACCTGGCCCGCGCCGGCTGACGGCCGAACGGCGGGGGCCGGCGCGACCGGCCCCCGAGCGTGCGCGAGGTGCCGATTCCCGTGCCGGAACCATCCGCGCCGGACGGCTCCGCGGCGGATCAGAGCGTGAGCGCCGTATAGGCGAGCAGGCCGATCGCCGTGAGCACCAGGCTCACGAAGTAGGCGATGCCCAGGATCCCGAACTTCGGCACGGTCTTCCACCACGACTGTCCGTACACCCGCCGCAGCGCCATGAGCAGGTACCACGGCACGTAGAAGACGCACGCCGCGCCGTAGAAGCCCTGCACGGACTCGACGAGGCGCGCGGCGCCGCCCGACAGCAGTGCGGCGAGGTGATCGAGCAGCAGCGCCACGATCCCCGCGAGGAAGAAGAACGCGTGGAAGTGCACCACGAACAGCAGGTGCTCCACGTAGTAGCGGCCCGAGCGCAGGTAGAGCAGGGCGAGCACGCCCGCGATCAACGGCAGGAAGATGAACATCATCTTCGGGACGTTGTCGAAAATCGCCCGCCCGAAACCCTGCTGGTCCGCCACGATCTTCCGGCAGGCGCCGCGCAGCCGCTCCTCTAACGGCTCGAATTCGGCGCCGACGTCGACGCGCAGGTTTTCCTCGCCGCACGGGTCCGCCATGAACCTTCTCGCCACCGCCCGGTCCTCGGGGGACGCCTGCGACATCTCGCGCTCGAGCTGCGCGCGAATGGCTTCGCGCTCGCTCGCCGGCACGCGCGCGACGATGCCCTCGATCAGCTTGCGCGCGTCCTCGTCGAGCGGCCGCGCCTTGTACATCGGCCCGCCCGGCCCGGGCTTCGTGTCGACGACGACCGGCTTTCCCGCCCCGTCGGCCGCCGCGGCATCGTCGCGCAGCTGGATGTTCGCCGCGTTCTCGTCGACGTTGAACTCGAGCGCCCGGCCGGGATCCTCGAGCGAGGCGAGCACGAAGAACACGACGCTCAGCACGAGGTACATGCGGAACGGCGGCGTGTAGCGGGCGCGACGGCCGCGCAGGTAATCCTGCGTGAGCAGGCCCGGGCGGAACCCGAGCGGCCAGAGCGTGCGCCAGACGCGCGAGTCGGCGTTGAGCAGGTCGCCGACGACGTCCTTCACGAGTCCCCACATCGACAGCACGCGGACCTGGGCGTGCTGGCCGCAGTGCGAGCAGTGCTGCCCGCGCAGCACCTCGCCGCAGTTGAGGCAGTTCTCGGTCGAGAACGCGCCGAGCACGAACTCCTCGCGGTGCGGGAGCACGCGGGGCGTGGCCGAGTAGCGCTCGCCGAAGCGGACGCGGCCCGCCTCCTCGAGCCGGGGCGCCACGGTGGCGAGGTAGCGCTCGAGCGCGGTCCTGTCGTGCAGACGGTACTGCACGATGCGGCGGATGCGGCCCGGTGGAGCCGAGTCGTCGTCGAGGATTTCGGCGGACCTGAAGCCGTCCGACTGCAGCACGTCCGCGACGTGGTCGCGCAGCCAGGTGTCGAAGGGCCCCGAGATCGCCGCGTCGGCCTCGAAGTTCACCTCGTAGAGGACGCTGCGGCTTTCGCTCGGCGGCTGCACGGCGGCAAGGGTAGCAAAAGCGAAGGGGCCGGAAGGCACGCGTGCCCGCCGGCCCCTCCGTGTCGGTCCGCGGCCCGCCTCAGGCGATGTGGCGCAGCGGCTCGCGCGTCTCCGCCTGCACGCCCGCCACGAGCTCTTCGCTCGAGAAGTCGTCGACGTTGACGATGTCCATCACCTTGCGGTCGTAGTCCCGCAGGCGCTGCGCCTCGGCTGCATCGAGGAGCCCGATCGCGAGGGCCTGCTCGATCTGGCCCGGCAGGTCGAGCGCCGTCACGCGCCCGGTCTTCACGCCCTCGACCCGCAGCCGCTTCTCGAGCGGCTCCGCGAGGACCGAGAGTTCGAGTGCTTCCTGCAGCAGCCCGACCGGATTTCCGGGTTCGGCCGTCTTGTAGATGCCGTGCGAGAGACGCTCGCGCACGTCGGACGGCATCATCAGCGGCTCGACGATGCGCCGGCCGAGCCGGTCGCTCGGGGCGAAATACGTTCGCCCCCGCGGGAAGATGACGACGCGCATCAGCGTCGCGACCCAGCGGTTCGGGAAGTTGCGCAGGAAGCCGTGCAGCTGCTCCTGCGCCTCGTAGAGCAGCGCGCGGCAGGCCCACTCGACGAGCGGCAGGTCCGCCTCGTGCCGGCCCTGGTTTTCCCAGTGCTTGAGCACCATCGAGGCCATGTAGAGCGAGGAGAGCACGTCGCCGAGGCGCGCCGAGAGGTGCTCCTTCTGCTTGAGGTAGCCGCCGAGCGTCAGCATCGCCATGTCGGTCGCGAACGCGAACTGCGCGCTGAACTTGTTCACGTGCTGGTAGTAGCGGCGCGTCGGGCCGTCGGTCGGCGACTTCGAGAAGCGCGCGATCGTCGCGGCCATCACGAACGAGCGTGCCGCGTTCGAGATCGTGTAGCCGATGTGACCCATCAGCGCGGCGTCGAACTCGCGGAGGCTCTGCGCCTTGTCCTTGAGCTTCGCGGCGTTCATCTCCCGGAGCACGTACGGGTGGCAGCGGATCGCGCCCTGCCCGAGGATCATGAGGCTCCGCGTCAGGATGTTCGCGCCCTCGACCGTGATCGCGACGGGCACCACCTGGTAGCCGCGCCCGAGGTAGTTCTTCGGGCCGAGGCAGATGCCCTTGCCGCCCTGCACGTCCATCGCGTCGTTCGCGACCTTCCGGCCGAGCTCCGTGCAGTGGTACTTGAGCATCGCCGCGGGCACCGACGGCTTCTCGCCGCCGTCGATCGCGCCGGTCGTCACCGAGCGCGCCGCGTCGATGATGTAGGTGTAGCCGGCCATGCGCGTGAGCGCGGCCTCGACGCCTTCGAAGCGCCCGACCGGCTGTCCGAACTGCTTGCGGATGCGCGAGTACGCGGCGGAGGCGTAGATGCCCGCCTTCGCGCCGCCGCAGGAGTTCGACGGCAGCGAGATGCAGCGGCCGACCGAGAGCTGCTCGACCAGCATGCGCCAGCCCTGGCCCGCCATCCTCGGGCCGCCGATGATCGCGTCGAGCGGCACGAACACGTCCTTGCCCGAGAGCGGCCCGTTCTGGAACGGGATGTTGAGCGGGAAGTGGCGGCGGCCGATCGTGACGCCCGGCGTGCCGCGCGGGATCAGCGCGCAGGTGATGCCGTAGTCCGCCTTCTCGCCGCCGAGCAGCTTCTCCGGGTCGTAGAGCCGGAAGGCGAGGCCGATCACGGTCGCGACCGGCGCGAGCGTGATGTAGCGCTTCGAGAAGTTGAGCCGGACGCCGACGACCTCGCGCCCTTCGTACATCCCGCGGCACACCACGCCGGTGTCCGGGATCGAGGCGGCATCGGAGCCGGCGCGCGGACCGGTGAGCGCGAAGCAGGGCACGTCCTCGCCACGGGCGAGGCGCGGCAGCCAGTGGTTCTTCTGCTCCTCGGTGCCGTAGTGCAGCAGGAGCTCCGCGGGGCCGAGCGAGTTCGGCACGGCGACCGTCGAGGAACACGTCGCACTGCGGCTCGCTAGCTTCACGAGCACGCAGGAGTGCGCATAGGCGGAGAACTCGAGGCCGCCGTACTTCTTCGGGATGATCATCGCGAAGAAGCCCTTCTTCTTGAGGAAGTCCCAGACGTGGGGCGGCAGGTCGGCGCGGCGGTGGGTGATGTCCCACTCGTCGAGCATCCGGCACAGTTCCTCGCAGGGCCCGTCGATGAACGCCTGCTCCTCGGCCGAGAGCCGCGGCGCCTTCGCCGAGAGCAGCTTCGGCCAGTCGGGCTTGCCGCTGAAGAGTTCTCCGTCCCACCACACGGTGCCCGCCTCGAGCGCCTCCCGCTCGGTGTCGGACATCGAGGGCAGCATGCGGCGATAGACCATCAGGAACGGCTTGGTCAGGAACCGCATCCGGACCGAGGCCACGTTCAGGAGCGCGAGCGCTGCGAAGCCGATCCACAGCAGCGCGAGCCACAGCGGCGAGTGCGCGCCGACGACGGTGTAGACGACGAGCGCCGCACCGGCGACGAGCGTCGCGGCCTTCAGCGACAGGCGGTGGTATGCGAGGAACAGCGCGCCGCCGGCGATCAGGACAAACCAGAGGAGGAAGGTCGTCACCGCTGCAATCTCCCGCAGTGGGACGGGGCGGAGTGCCCCGCGGAGGCCCCGACTATGCTACGGATTGCTGCGGTGCCGCAATAGAAAAATTCCATGCCGGCCAGAGACTTGCGCTATCCGGCCCGGCGCGTCGGTTTTTGCGGTGCAGTAACTCAAGCGAGTCAATGCGTTAGCCGCCACGCCGTCGCACGGGTGCAACGCGGGCGTGGCGGATCACGCCGCCGGAGCGCGCGCCGGGCGCGGCAGGTCCGACCCGGCAGCGCCGCGTTCCGGGTGTCCTCAGATCAGTTCCTTGACCCCGTCGCGCTCCTCGAGCAGCTCCTTGTGCGTCGCGTCCATCTTGGTGCGGCTGAAGTCGTTGATCGCGAGTCCCTGGACGATCTGGTAGTCGCCGCCCTTGCAGGTGACGGGATAGCCGTAGATCACTCCCGCCGGGATGCCGTAGCTGCCGTCGGATGGCACGGCCATGCTGGCCCAGTCGCCGTCCGGCGTGCCGTGCACCCAGGTGTGGATGTGATCGATCGCAGCCGAGGCCGCCGAGGCCGCCGACGACGCGCCGCGCGCCTTGATGATCGCGGCGCCGCGCTGCTGCACGATCGGGATGAACTGCTCCTTGTACCAGGCGTCGTCGACGAGCGAGAGCGCGGGACGGCCCTTCACGGTCGCGTGGTGCAGGTCGGGGTACTGGGTCGCGGAGTGGTTGCCCCAGATGACGACCTTGCGCAGGTCCGTCGTGTGCGCGCCGGTCTTCTCGGCCAGCTGCGACAACGCGCGGTTGTGGTCGAGACGCACCATCGCGGTGAAGTTGCGCGCGTTGAGGCCCGGCGCGTTCTTCATCGCGATCAACGAATTGGTGTTCGCCGGATTGCCCACGACGAGCACGCGCACGTTGCGGTCCGCGACCGCGTCGAGCGCCTTGCCCTGCGCGGAGAAGATCTGTGCGTTCGCGAGCAGCAGGTCCTTGCGTTCCATGCCGGGACCGCGCGGACGGGCGCCGACCAGCAGCGCGACATGGCAGTCCTTGAACGCGACCTTCGCGTCGTCGGTCGCGACGATCCGGTTCAGCGTCGGGAACGCGCAGTCGTTGAGTTCCATCACCACGCCCTGCAGCGCGCCGAGGGCCGGCGTGATCTCGAGGAGGTGCAGGTTGACGGGCGTGTCCGGGCCGAGCATCTGGCCCGAGGCGACCCGGAAGGCAAGCGCGTAGCCGATCTGGCCCGCCGCGCCGGTGATCGCGACGTTGACAGGGGTCTTCATCAGGTGTCTCCGCTGGTTTTCTGGTCTTCGTGCGCCCCGCCGGGCGCCTCGCGACGGGACCGGCGGGTGGACTGCGAGCATGTTAGCAGCGGAACGACGAGCCTCCCTGTAAGGGTCTGCCGATGGTCCACCAATGGCCTTGCAATCGTTCTGGTGATGTAGTTAACTAGAACAGCAATTAAAGAGTGGGTGCAAAGGGAGCGGGGGGAGTCACGGATGCGCGCGGAATACAGGTTCCTGGCGGTGGTTCTGGCAGCAGTGGTCTGGACTTACGCTGGAATGTCGGTTGCATCGAGGCCGCTGGCGGTATCGGCCATCTCGTCAGCGGGCCTCGGTGCGGCCGCTTCCTGCGAGGCCCGAAAGGGCGACTGAGCCCACCGGGGGGTGCGGGTGCTCTGCTACAGTACAGCAGCGCAGCACCGACCCTCTGGGCCGCATGGATTCGCACTGGAACGACAGCCAACCGATCTATCGCCAGCTTCGCGACAAGGTGGTGGCGATGATCCTCGAAGGCGAGCTCACCGACGGTGATGCGTTGCCGTCGGTGCGTAACGTCGCGGCCGAATTCGGGCTCAATCCCCTCACGGTGCTCAAGGGCTACCAGCAACTCGTCGACGAAGGCCTCGTCGAGAAGCGACGCGGCCGGGGCATGTACGTCACGCCCGGCGCACGCGCCGACCTCATGAAGGGCGAGCGCCAGCGCTTCCTCGAGCACGAGTGGCCGCGCGTCGCTGCGACGATCGAGCGACTCGGGCTCAGTGCGGAGGAACTCCTCGAGACGAGCGGACAGGGGAAAGGGGACAGGGGGCAGTGAGATAGGCCCGCGCTTCGCGCGCCGTCACGGTGTTCCTCGCGGCTCCGGTCCCGGCGCCTCTTCCACGGTCCGCGGTCCCCTGATCTCAGTCCCCTTCCGTTCCACTTCCGGCGGCAGCAGCCGGTACATGACCGGCGTGACGATGCCGCCGAGCAGCGTCGAGGCGACGAGGCCGCCGATGATCGCGATGGCGAGCGGCGAGTAGAGGCCCGAGCCCTGCACCGCGAGCGGCAGCAGGCCGCCGATCGCGGTCGCGGAGGTGAGCAGGATCGGCAGGAACCGGATCTCGCCGGCGCGCACGATGGCCTCCTCGAGCGGCACGCCTTCTGCACGCAGCTGGTTGCTGAAGTCCACGAGCAGGATCGAGTTCTTGATCTGGATGCCGATCAGCGCGACGAGGCCGATCGTCGCGGTGAACGAAAGCGTGTAGCCCGTGACCAGCAGCGCGAAGAGCGCGCCCGCGACGCCGAGCGGGATCACGCCCGCGACGATCAGTGTCGAGCGGAAACTTCCGAACTCGAGGATCAGCACCGCGAGGATGCCGAAGACGGCGACCAGCACCGCGGTGCCGATTCCGCCGAAGCTCTCCTCGCGCGCCTCGACTTCGCCTCCGGCTCGCAGCGCATACCCGTCGGGCAAAGGCAGCGCCTCGAGCGCCGCGAACACGGCCCGGGTCACCTTGCCCGTGTTGTACCCCGCCTGCGGATGGGCGGTGATCACCGCTTCGCGCTCGCGGTCGCGGCGCAGCACGAGGCTCGGCGCGGCGGCGAACCCGGGCGAGGCGATCTGGCGCAGGGGGACCGGCTTCCCGGACGCCGAACTCACGTCGATCAGGTCGAGCGAGTCGAGCGTCGGTCGTCCCTGCATCGGCAGGCGCAGCGTGATGTCGTACTCGTCGCCGTCCGGCTCCCGGAACCGTCCCGCGCCGAGCCCGGCGACTGCCGCGCGCACCGTGCGGTCGACCTCGACGGGCGCCACGCCGAGCAGCGCCGCCTTCTGCGTGTCGATGTTGAGGTCGATGTCCGTGCGCAGGCGCTGCAGCGGGTTGTCGACGTCGCGCGTTCCCGGAACCGCCGCGATGATCGCCTCGGCGCGTGACGCGAGGTCCCGCAGCGTGTCGAGATCGGGCCCGACGATGGCCACCTCGATCGGCGCGTTGATCGGCGGGCCGTTCTGGTACGGCTCGAGCAGGATCCGCGCCCCGGGATACCCGGCAAACGCCACCCGCAGGCGCTCGAACAGCTCCGGGCTCCGCTCGGGATCGTAGCGCTCGAGCTCGGCGATCACCTCGCCGACGTTCGCCTTCGTCTCCTCCGGGAAGATGTTGTAGTAGACGCGCGGGTTGCCGCGGCCCAGGTTCGCGAACCAGTGCTTCACCTCGGAGTGGCTCGCGAGCACCTCCTCGACGTGTCGCAGCGCGCGGTCCGTGTCGGCGAGGCTCGACCCCTCGGGCGTCTCGACGGTGATGCGGAACTGCGGGATGTCGGCCGCCGGAAAGAGGCTGAAGCCGATGACAGGCACCAGCGCGACCGCGGCGGCCACGAAGGCGAGACCCGCGAGCATCGTCGCGCGGGGCCTCGCCAGTGCCCGCTCGAGCGTGGGCAGGTACCAGCGCCGGATGCCGCCGGTGAGCGCCCGCAGCGCGCGGTTCTCTTGCGCGGCGCCGGGCCCGGTCGCGAGCATGCGGCTCGCGAGGAACGGGATGACGGTGAGCGCGACGAAGAGCGAGGCGAGCACCGTGTAGAGCACCGCGGCCGGCAGCGACTTGATGAACATGCCCGCGCCCTCGGGCAGGAAGAGCAGCGGCAGGAACGCGAACAGCAGCGTCACCGTGCAGCCGAGCACGGCGAGGGCGATCTGGTCCGTCGCGCGGATCGCCGCCTCGACGCGGGAATAGCCCTCGCGCAGGTGGCGCGCGATGTTCTCGACGACGACGATCGAGTCGTCGACCAGCAGGCCGAGCGCGAGCACGAAGCCCGCGATCGAGAGCTGGTTCAGCGAGAACCCGCTGAAGTACATGAGCGAGAGCCCGATCGCGAGCGACAGCGGGATCGAGATCATCACGACGACCGCGGCACGCAGTCCGAGCGGCAGCAGCGTGAGGAGCACGAGCCCGACCGCGATCGCGAAGTCGATGCCGAGCCGCGTGAGGCGGTGCTTGACGTTGCGGGTCTGGTCGAAGCCGCGCTCGAGCCGCACGCCGTCCGGCAGGTCCGCTTCGAACGCCTCGACGCGCTCGTAGATGCCGTTGCGGACGTCGAAGACGTCCACGCGATCCTTCGCGCTCGCGGTCACGAACACCGCGCGCTCGCCCTTGAACCGGCCGAGGTGGCGCTCTTCCGAGTCGCCCCAGGCCACCTCCGCCACGTCGCGCAGCTTGACGACGCGGCCGTCCCGGCTCGCGACGATGGTCTCGCCGATCTCGTCGAGCGAGTCGTAGCTGCCCGAGGTCTTGAGGTTGAACCTGCGCAGCCCGGCGTCGACCGCGCCGCCGGGGATCGAGGCGTTCTCGCCGCGGATGGCGGCCTCCACCTGCCCGAGCGTGACGCCTGCACGTCCCATGCGCTCGAGGTCGACCGCGACGCGCACCTCGGGCTCCGGGTAGGCCCACACCTCGCTGCGGCGCACGCCCGCGACCGTCTCGAGCGAGTCGCTCAGCGTCCGCCCGAGGTCCTCGAGCTCGCGGTAGCTCGCGTCGGGGCTCACCAGCGCGAACTGCACGATGTTGACGAGGCCGGAGCCAGCCTTGCGTACCTCGACGGATGCGACGTCCGCCGGGAGCTCGGCCCGGATGCGGTTCACCTCGCGGACGACCTCGTCGTACACGTCGTCCGCATCCGTGTGCCACTCGAACTCGGTCTGGACGACGCCCACGCCGTCGAGCGAGCGGCTGTCGATGCGCTTGACGTCGTCGAGCTCCGCGATGGCGTCCTCGATGGGGTCGACCACCAGGCGTTCGATGTCGACCGGGTCCGCGCCCGGGTAGACGACCACGACCGTCGGGATCGGCGCGTGGAACTCGGGATCCTCGGAGCGAGGGATGTGGACCAGCGAGTTGATGCCCATCGCGAGCAGCAACCCGAACAGCACCAGCGTGAACTGCCAGCGCCGGACGCTGAAATCCCAGATCCGCATCGCGCGGGCTCAGCCCGAGCCCGCGATCACGCGGATCGCACGACCGTCCGCGAGCCACGCCGCGCCGTCCGTCACGACCTGCTCGCCCGGCGTCAGGCCTTCGAGCACCAGCACGCGGTCGCCGACGATGGGCCCGACGACGACCTCGCGCCGTCGCGCGACGCCGGTCGCCGCATCCAGCACGAACACCGTCGCGCCCGGCCCGTGCGCCTCGACGATTGCCGCGACGGGGATGGCAGCCCGGGCGACGTCCCCGGCCGTCCCGGCGAGCTCGATCTCGACCTTGGCGACCAGCCCGCGGGCGAACCGCTCGTCCGCGACCGCGAGGTCGATCTCGACCTCGAACGTGCCGGTCTGCGGGTCGGCGCTCGTCGCGACGCGCGAGACCCGGCCCTCGAACTCGCGGCCGGGGAAGGCGTCGAAGAGGACGCGCGCGACGTCGCCCGGATTCGTACGTACGACGTCGCGGTCCGCGAGCGAGGCGCGCACGATCCAGCCCTGGTCCGTCGCGCCGAGCACGAGCACGGGCTGGCCGCCCTGCACGAGTTCGTCGGCCTTCGCGAGGCGCTGCAGCACCACGCCGTCCGCCGGCGCCTCGATCCGCGCGAATCGCGCGTTGAACTGCGCGGCCTGCAGCCCCGAGCGCGCCACGTTGTACGCTGTGCGCAGGTCCTCGACCTGCTCGCGCGTCGCGACTTCGTCGGCCCGCAGCCGCTCGCCCCGCTCGAGGTCCCGGCGCGCCTTCTCGGCGGCCTCAGCGGCCTGGCTCACCGCCGCGTCGACTTCCGCGCGCTTCAGCACGGCGAGCACCTGCCCTTTGCGAACGGAGTCTCCTGCGTCGACGGCCAGCGACTCGACGACGCCGCCGACCTTGAAGGACAGCCGGATCTCGTCGTGGGGCGCGAGTATTCCCACGGCCCGGACGATGCTTGCGGAGCGCGCGGCCTCGACCAGTGCGGTGCGGACCGGGGTCGGCTCGTCGGCGGCACGCTCAGGCGCCGGGCCACTGCCGCAACCGGCGAGCAGCGCCACGACGGCGAGCGACGCGGGGACTGCGTATCGCTTCATGATGTCGGCTCCTGCGGGGAGCCCGGCCCGCCGATCGCGTACTCGAGCTCCGCCACGCGCGCGAGGAACTCCGCGCGCACACGATTCAAGTTGAGACGGGCGTCGGTCATCGCGCGCCGCGCGTCGATGAACTCCGCCTGGTTGATCTGGCCGAGGTCCCGCTTGCGGCTCGCGATGCGGAATGCGCCGTCGGCGGCCTCGGTGCGCTTGAGCGCGGTTTCGAGCGACGCGTCCGCCACCTCGAGGTTCTCGACCGCCTGCTGCACCTCGAGGCGGACCTGCTGGGCCGCCAGTTCGCGCGCCGCGCGCACTTCGTCGGTGTAGGCGCGCGCTTCCCTGAGCGCGGCGCGGTCGGCCCCGCCGCGGAACAGGTTCCAGCGCAGGATCACCGAGGCGAGCACGTACCGCTCGTCCTCGCCGAAGCCGTACTCCTCGCCCTGCACGCCGGCTTCGGCGCCGAAGGCGACGCGTGGCTGGAACGCGGCCCGGGCCAGGTCCTGGCGCGCCTCGCCGCCGGCGACCGCGGCATCGAGGCCCCTGAGTTCCGCCCTGCGTCCGGTGGCGATCTCCTGCAGGAGCGAGGTGTCCGGCGTGCGGCCGGCGAGCCGGCGCACGAGGCGCTCGCGGTAGCGCTCGACCGTGGCCCCGTCGATGTCGGCCGTCGGCAGCGTCGTGCCGAGCGGCGCGTTCCGCAGCAGGTTCACGTAGCTCTGCGCGATGCGCACGCGGCTCGCGGCGGCGATGCGCTGCTGCTCGACCTCGAGCACGTCGGCCTCGGCGCGGTACACCAGGTCGCGGGTGACGCGCCCGTTGCGGTAGAGGCTCTCGTTCGCGTCGAGATTGGCCTGGGCCACCTCGCGCGTCGCCTCGAGCACGAGCACGGCCTGCTGCCCGGCGAGCCACTGGTAATAGGCCTGCTGCACGTCACGGACGACTCGCGTGCGCAGCGCCTCGAGGTTCGCGCTCGTCCGGTTGAGTTCCTCGCGGCTGGCGTCGACGGCGGGACCGAGGCGGGGCTCGTACACCGGCTGCTCGACCACGAGCTTTGTCTCCTGCTCCTGCTCCCGCAGGAACTCGACCGTCTCGTTGCGGACGCGGGGGAACTGCGGCGGCCGACCGGACGCGACGAGCAGCTCGTCGAGCGTCTCGTACACCGGGTTCAGCAGGTCGCCTACGGGTAACTCGATGGTGCGACCGCCGTCCGCGACGCTGTAGCGAGCCGCGAGGTCGAGCGCCGGCAGGTACAGCGCGCGGGCCTGGTCGAGCGCGGCGAGGCGCTGCGCGACCGTCGCCTGGCCTGCGCGCAACTCGAGGTTGGCGGCGAGCGCGTCGTCGACGAGCTGCTCGAGGCCGGCCTCGACCGTGCCGGCCGTTGCTGCGTCGGTTGGCGGCGGCGCGGTCGCCGCTCCCGCCCAGGCAGAGGAGAGCAGCAGCATCCCGAGCAGTGGCAGGCCGACGTCGCAACGGGCAGGGCCTCGATCTTGCACGGGAAGTGCCTCGCCTCAGGCCTGCAGCGAGCGGCGCGCCATCGCGATCGAGTGGTCGAAGAACTGCTGCACGGCGATGCCCTCGCGCTGCATCAGTCCCGACTTGGTCGCCGCGATCTGGATGACGCCGTGGGTGAACGCCCACAGCGAGAGCGCCGTGAGGTAGGGATCGCCGAGATCCTTGCGGATCGAGCCGTCCGCGATGCCGCGGTTCAGCGATGCGACGATCACCTCGTGGACGCGATGGCCCGTCGTGATGCACGCCGCCTCGTTGGGGTTCGGCTCGGCGTCGCGCACCGCGTGGGCCTGGTAGCGAGCGCAGGCGTCGAAGTAGTGCGGCAGGTCGCGCGCGAAGCCGAGGTATGCACGACCGATGGCCTCGACCGCGTCGAGGCCGGTCGGCTTGCCGGCGCTGGCGGCCTCGAAGCGGCGGCGCAGCGTCTCGAGCGCGCGCTCGACCAGCGCGAAGTGCAGGTCGGGCTTGTCGCGGAAGTAGACGTACACGAGGGCGCGGCTCAGCCGGGCCCCGCGCGCGACCTGGTCCATGGTGACGGCGTCCCAGCCCACCTCCGCGTAGACGGCCTCGGCCGCGTCGACGATCTCGACCCGTCGGCGGTCCCGCTCTTCCTGGCGACGCTCGCTGATGTACGACATGACCGCATTCTGCCGTCACGTTGACATAGCGTCAATAACTAAATCCGTGTCAACTAAATAGAGTGCTGTCCAGACTTAATCTCTTTAAAAACAATAGCTTGTCGGATTCGTCCGACCTGATCAGCGCAGCTCCGCGCCTGCCACGATCTCCATGGCCGCACGGCGCGCCTTCGCGCGGGCCTCGGCCAGGTCGTCGTCGAGCGCGAGCGTGACACCCATGCGCCGCCTGCCCGCCACCTCGGGCTTGCCGAAGAGCCGGAGCTGCGTGTCGGGTTCCCGGAGGGCCCGCTCCACGTCGTGGAAGACGACGTTCCTGGACCGCCCCTCCAGCAGCACGGCGCAGGAGGCGGACGCGCCGCGCTGGCGGATGACGGGCACCGGCAGGCCGAGGATCGCGCGCGCGTGCAGCGCGAACTGCGAAAGATCCTGCGAAACGAGCGTCACGAGTCCGGTGTCGTGCGGGCGCGGCGAGACCTCGCTGAACCACACCTGGTCGCCGCGCACGAAGAGCTCCACGCCGAAGACGCCGTGGCCGCCGAGGTTCGCGGTGATCTCGCCTGCCATGCGTTGGGACTGCGCGAGCGCCGCCGGCGACATCGGCTGCGGCTGCCACGACTCGCGGTAGTCGCCTTCGACCTGCAGGTGGCCGATCGGCGCGCAGAACGACGTGCCGCCCGCGTGCCGTACCGTGAGCAGCGTGATCTCGTATTCGAAATCGATGAAGCCCTCGACGATGACCCGACCGGCGCCCGCGCGCCCACCGGACTGCGCGTATTCCCAGGCCGGCAGGACGTCGACGTCCGAGCGCACCACGCTCTGCCCCTTGCCCGACGAGCTCATCACGGGCTTCACGACGCAGGGAAAGCCGATCGCCGCGACGGCCGCGCGGTATCCCGCCTCGTCGTCCGCGTAGCGGTAGGGCGACGTCGGCAGGCCGAGCTCCTCCGCCGCGAGCCGGCGGATGCCCTCGCGATCCATGGTGAGCCGCGCGGCGCGTGCCGTGGGGATGACGCGGAATCCCTCGGCCTCGAGGCGCAGCAGCTCCGGGGTCGCGATGGCCTCGATCTCGGGGACGATCAGCGCGGGCCGCTCCTCGAGCACGAGCGCGCGCAGGGCCGCCGGATCGAGCATGTCGAGGACGTGCGAGCGATGCGCGACCTGCATCGCGGGCGCGCCGGCGTAGCGGTCGGCCGCGATCACCTCGACGCCGAGGCGCTGCGCCTCGATCGCGACTTCCTTGCCGAGCTCGCCCGCGCCGAGCAGCAACATTCGCGTCGCGGATCCCGCCTGCGGCGTGCCGATCGTCGTCATGTTCGCCTGCCTCCCGGTCGCAACTCTGCGGACTCAGCCCATCAACAGCTTGTTCTCGCCGTGCTCGAGGTCCTCGGGCGTACCCCAGAGAACCAGCACGTCGCCCTCGCGCAGCATCGTGCCGTCGTCGGGTTCGCGCCCGACGATGCCCTCGCGCCTGAGCGCGGTCACGACGACGCGCTTCGGGTCGAGGCCCGCCTCCCCGATCGTGCGTCCCACGGCGATGGCGCCCGGCGGCAGCACGACCGTGCGCAGCTGCTGGCGCATCGAGTGTTCCGGGTCGTCGAGCGAGTGCGCGTCGCGGCGCCGGAACACGCTGCGCAGGATCGCATAGCGGTCGTGGCGTATGTCCTCGGTCGTCTCGAGGATCTCGCGCGGCGGCACCTTGAGGAACAGCAGCACGTGCGAGACGAGCGACAGGCTCGTCTCGAAGATTTCCGGCACCACTTCGGTCGCGCCCGCGGCCTGCAGCTTTTCGAGCTTCGAGTCGTCCTCGGTGCGCACGAGCACCGGCACGTCCCCGCGCAGCTGGCGCACGGAGCGCACGATGCGGAGTGCGGTGTCGGGTCCGTCGAAGGAGACCACGACCACGCTCGCGTTCTCGAGGCCGAGCGCGCGCAGCACCTCCGGCTCGGACGCGTCGCCGTAGACCACCGGGTCGCCCGCCTGCCGCGCGTCGCGGACGCGGTGCGGGTCGAGGTCGAGCGCGATGAACTCGAAGCCGCGCGTCTCGAGCACGCGCGCGAGGTTCTGCCCGACGCGGCCGAAGCCGCAGATGATGACGTGCTCGCGCTTCGCAAGCTCGCGCGTCGCGGCCGTCTCGAGTCCGACCTCGGTCGGCTTCGGCGAGCGGCGTCGCAGCAGGAAGTCCGCGATGCGGCCGTTGTAGCGGACGAGCAGCGGGCCGGCCAGCATGCTGAGCGCGATCGTCGTGAGCAGCGCCTGCGCGACGCCCGTGTCGATCGCCGAGCCCTTGAGCATCAGCGTGAGCAGCGCGAACCCGAACTCGCCGCCCATCGAGACGACGATGCCGGTCCTGAGCGCCTTGCGCGTGTTGGGCACGAGCTGCCGGACGATGCCGAAAACGATCGCAGCCTTCACGAGCAGCAGCGCCGCGAGCAGCAGCAGCACGAGCGGCAGCTGCATGAGGAGCAGCCGGAGGTCCAGCAGCATGCCGACCGACACGAAGAAGAGGCCGAGCAGGATGTCCTGGAAGGGCTTGATGACCGCCTCCGTCTGGTGGCGGAACTCGGTCTCGGAGAGCAGCATGCCGGCGAGGAACGCACCGAGCGCCATCGAGAGCCCCAGCGCGTGGGTCGACCAGGCGCCGGCGAGCGCGACGAACAGCACCGTGAGGGTGAAGCTCTCGGTGCTGCGGTGGCGGGCGATCTCGCGGAAGAGGGGCCGCAGCAGCCACCGGCCGAGCACCAGCACGACGGCGAGCGCGAGCAGCGCGCGGAGCACCATGCCGAGCAGCCACTCGGGCGTCAGCACGTCATCCGCGACCGCGAGCGCCGTCGCTAGGGCGAGGAGCGGCGCGAAGGCGAGGTCCTGGAAGAGCAGGATTCCGACCGCGAACCGGGAATGCGTGCGGGTGAGCTCGAGCTGCTCGCCGAGCTGGCGCACGACGATCGCGGTCGACGACATGGCGAGCGCCCCGCCGAGCACGATCGCCGCCGCCGGGCTGGCGCCGAGCGACCAGGCGATCCCGCCCGCGACGCTCGTGGTGAGCAGCATCTGCAGCCCGCCGACCCCGAGCACCTCGGACTTCATCGCGATCATCCGCGCGAGCGAGAACTCGAGGCCGAGGGTGAAGACCAGGAACACGACGCCGAACTCGGCGAGCAGCCGTACGGCCTCGTCGTCCGACGCGAGGCCGAGCGCGTGCGGGCCGAGCAGCATCCCGACGACGAGATAGCCGAGGATCGGCGGAAGGGAGAAACGGCGAACGACGCTCAGCACCAGGACCGAGGCCGCAAGCAGGATCAGGATCTGTCCGAGGATGTCGCCGCCCATCGACCCTCACCGAGGTGCTCGTGCGATGCTAGCATCTGCGGCCCGCGAGCCACGACGGAGCGTGATGGAATTCTCGGCGGACTTCGATCCCGCCTCCGGGCGCCTGACGCTCGCCGGCGACTGCGCCATGCTCGATGCGCCCGCGCTCGAGCGTGCCCTCGGCCAGCTGCGCGGTGCCGCGCCGGCCGGGCTCGAGGTCAACTTCGAGCGATCGGGCACCTTCGACATCGGCCCGGCGTGGCTGCTGCGCCGTGCGCTCCACGTCCTCGGCGCGTCGGGCACGCAGGTCAGGTACCGTGGGCAGCCGCCCGGCCACTTCGCCTACTTCGACGAGCTGCTCGGCCGCGACGCCGGGCGATTCCCGGAGCCCGCGAAGCTCACCCTGTCGCAGCGTTTCACGGCCTTCGGCCACGCGGTCGCGGACCGCGTCGACGGCTGGTACGAGGAGCTCGTGTATGGCGGGCAGCTGCTCACGAGCGCCGCGAATGCGTGGCGCTCCGTCAGGCGGCTGCGCATCCCCTCGATCGTGCGGCACATGCACGAGACGGGCGTGCAGGCGATCCCGGTCGTCGCCGTCATCGCGTTCCTCATCAGCGTGATCTCCGCCTACATCGGCGCGCAGCAGCTGCGGCCGTTCGGCGCGGAAATATTCACGGTGGACCTCGTCACCATCGGCGTGCTGCGCGAGCTCGGCGTGCTGCTCACGGCCATCATGGTCGCCGGCCGCACGGGCAGCGCGTACGCGGCCGAGCTCGGCGTGATGAAGCTGAACGACGAGGTTGACGCGCTCGAGTCGATGGGCCTGAACCCCTACGAAGTGCTCGTGCTGCCGCGGGTCGTGGCGCTGGTGCTCGTGCTGCCGCTGCTCACGGTGGTCGCGAACGCGATGGGCATCGCGGGCGGCGCGCTGCTCACGAACTACCTGCTCGACCTGCCCTGGCAGCAGTTCGTTTCCCGTCTCGACTCCGCGATCGCCGACACGACGCTGTGGGCCGGGCTCGTCAAGGCGCCCGTCTTCGGGCTTCTCATCGGGCTCACGGGCACGATGCGCGGACTGCAGGTGCGCGAGTCGTCGCGCGAGCTCGGCCGGCTCACGACCGTCGCGGTCGTGCAGTCGATCTTCCTCGTGATCTTCGCGGACGCACTGTTCGCGATCTACTTCCTCGAGATCGACTTCTGATGCCGGACCCGGGGCCCGTGATCGAGCTCGACGGCATCGAGAACCGCTTCGGTGCGCAGGTCGTGCACGACGGCGTCGGCTTCGACGTGCGCCGCGGCGAGATCTTCGGCCTCGTCGGCGGCTCGGGCAGCGGCAAGAGCGTGCTCCTGAAGACCATCCTCGGGCTGCGGCGGCCGGACGCGGGGCGCGTCCTGGTCGAGGGCCAGGACGTGACCGCGATGAACGACGAGGAGCTGAGGCGTTTCAAGCGCCGCTACGGCGTCACGTTCCAGCACGGCGCGCTCTTCACCTCGCTCACGGTCGCGGAGAACATCAAGCTGCCGGTCGCGGAAGCCGTCGACCTCGACGAGGCGACGCTCGACGCGCTGGTCGAGCTGCGCCTGCGCATGGTCGGGCTCACGCTCGACACCGCCGCGAAGGCGCCCGCGCAGCTCTCGGGCGGCATGGTCAAGCGCGTGGCGCTCGCACGCGCGCTCGCGCTCGACCCGGCGATCCTGTTCCTCGACGAGCCGACGGCCGGGCTCGACCCGATCGCGGCGACCGAGTTCGACGAGCTCATCCTGTACCTGCGCCGGACCCTCGGGCTCACGATCGTGATGGTCACCCACGATCTGGACACCCTCGCGAGGACATGCGACCGTGTCGCCGTGCTGGTCGATCGCAAGGTCATCGTGGATACGCTCGAAGGAATCGTCGCGCACGATCACCCCTGGATACACAGCTATTTCCACGGCGCGCGCGGCCGAGCGATCTCCGCGGAGCGGGAGGCCGGCCGTGGAGCGTGACGCCAGGTACGCAAGCGTCGCCGTCTTCGCGGTGCTCGCGGTCGCTGCGGCATTCGCGTTCGTGTGGTGGTATTCCGGCCGGGGCGACCAGCGCGTCTACCAGCGCTACGAGATCTACTTCGAGGGCTCGGTGAGCGGCCTGTCGCAGGGCAGCCCGGTGCGCTACCTCGGCGTCGACGTCGGGCGCGTGGTGAGCCTCCGGGTCGACCGCGACGACCCGAACCGCGTCAAGGTGGTCGTCGAGGTCGACGAGGAAGCACCGCTCTCGGGCGCCACCGAGGCGCGACTCGGGCTCCTCGGTCTCACCGGCCTCCTCTACATCGACCTCCAGGTCGACCCCAAGAAGGACCCGGGGCGTGCGCTCGTGCAGGGCGACCGCTATCCGATGATCGCCGCGAAGAAGGGCGACATCCAGGCGCTCGTCGAGAAGTTGCCCGACCTCGTGAGCCAGGCGAGTGCGGTCATGGTCCGCATCGAGCGGCTCGTCGGCGACGAGAACCTCGCGGCGGTCGGCACGTCGCTCGCGAACCTGCGCGAGGCGTCCACGCAGCTGCCTGCGCTGTCGCGCGATGCCGCGGCGCTCGCTGCCGACCTGCGGCGGACGTCGTCGGAACTTGCGGTGCTCACTCAGCGCGTCCACTCGATCGCCGCGGACGCCGGGCCCGGCGTCGCGGCCACGCTCGAGAACGCCGAG
>RPQJ01000041.1 GCA_003819815.1 Lysobacterales bacterium | reverse complement strand
TGCTCGACGCGCTGCCCGCGACGGAGTCCGTGCCCGGGCGCCTGCGAGAGGCGAGCAGTCTCTGGCTGCAGGTGGAACTCACCTGGGACACGGTCAACGACCTCTGGAACGAGCAGGTCGTGCGTTACAACGCCACCCGACAGCTCGACCTGCTCGAGCGCCTCGGGGTCGACGAGCCGGACTGGCGCGCACTCGGCCTCGGACTCGCCGCGAGCGTCGCGGCCTTCTTCGTGGCACTGTCCGCCTGGCTCGCGTGGCGCTACCGCGAGCCGACGCGCGACTGGCCTGCCCGACTGCACGCCCAGGTCGTGCGCCGGCTGCGTCGTCGCGGGCTCGAGCAGGGCCCGAGCGAGGGTCCCGTCGCGTTCCTCGAGCGTGCCGCGGCGAGTTGCCCGGATCTCGCTCCCGAGCTCCGTGGGATCCGGCAGCTCTATGCCGGACTCCGGTACGGGCCCGCGCCGGCGACGTCCGACCTGCGCGAGCTCAAGCATCGCGTCAACCGGCTGCGCGTGTGAACCGCGGCCGAGGATGTCCGGGGGTCGGGTGCACCTGCCGGACGGCGTCGCGCCGCACGGATGCGGCGCGCGAGGCTACAGGGATGTACTTGCGCCGTCCGTCCGGCAGGTGCACCCGACCCCCGGACGTCCGAGTCGGCAGCGATCCGTCGCGCGGCGGTTGTCGGTTATGCTTGAGCCATCGACACCGGGGAGCGCACCCATGGCAGACCTCAAGAAGCAGTTCGAAGCCGCCGCGGCCGACGTCCAGAAACTCACCAAGCGTCCCGACAGCGAGGACATGCTGCGCCTCTACGCGCAGTACAAGCAGGCCACCGTCGGTGACGTTCAGGGCGAGCGCCCGGGCGCGCTCGACTTCGCGGGGCGCGCCAAGTACGACGCGTGGGCGAAGCTCAAGGGTACCGGCTCGACCGAGGCCATGGAGTCCTACGTCAAGCTCGTCGAGCGCATGAAGAAGACGTACGGCTGACGTGTCGCCGGCGCTCGTCGCGATCGTCGTCGTCGCGACGGGCGTGCTCGCATGGCTCGTCGGCGCGCCGTTGTGGCGGGCGCGGCGACGCGCGCGGCACATGGCCCTGCCGCTCGACCCGGCAGCCGTCACGGCGGTGGACCGCAACGTCCCGGCTGCGCGCGTCCTGCCACCCGAACTGCGCCCGCGGCTCGAGGCGCTCATGGGCGCGTTCCTCGCCGAAAAGGAGTTCGTCGGCTGCAACGGGCTCGTCGTGACGGACGAGATGCGGGCGACTATCGCGGCGCTCGCCTGCCTGCTCGTGCTCGGCCGACGCGGCCACTACGACGAGCTGCACTCGATCCTCGTCTATCCCGCGGCGTTCTGGGTGGAGGACGAAGTCGAGGACGAATCGGGCGTCGTCGAGCAGCGACGACGCGTGCTGTCCGGCGAGGCGTGGCAGTCGAGCCGCATCATCCTGTCGTGGGAGGACGTGCTCGAGGCGGCACGCGAGCCCGGCAGCGGCTACAACGTCGCGCTGCACGAGTTCGCGCACTATCTCGACGCCGAAGGACTCGGCCTCGCCGGCAGCGACCGGCCACTCGCGGACTGGGCGGACGACCTTGCGGCCGAGTTCGAGTCCCTGCTCGACACGGTCGATCGCGGCGACGACACCTTCCTCGATCCCTACGCCGCCGAGGACGAGGGCGAGTTCTTCGCCGTCGCGTCCGAGGACTTCTTCGACCGCCCGGTCGAACTCCGCGCGGAACATCCGCGCCTCTACGGCCTATTGCGGGAGTTCTACGCGCTCGATCCCGCCGCGTGGGCGTCCGGCAACTAGCACTGATGACTGCGACTGATGACGGCTGCGGACGCCCGGGGTTCCAGAGGAACTTCCGAGCGGATTTCGGGCCTCGGGCATCCGGGCCCGTCACGTCGCCGCAGCGCGCTCCGAGCGCGCCGCGACGACGAGCAGCGCGCCGCCCGCGAGGAACAGCACGACGATCGAGAGGATCGACAGCCGCGGATCGCCGGTCGTCGCGGCGACGACGCCCACGAGCGTCGGGCCGATGATGGCGGAAGCCTTGCCCATCATGTTGTAGAAGCCGAAGAATTCCGACGACTTGCCCTCCGGCACGAGGCGGCCGTAGTAGCTGCGGCTCAACGACTGGATGCCGCCCTGCACGAGCCCGACGATCACGGCGAGCACGTAGAAGTCGCGGGCATCCTGCAGGAAGTAGGCGTAGCAGGTCGCACCGAGGTACACGGCGAGCGCGAGGAAGATGCCCCGGCGGGCCCCGATGCGACCGCCGAGCCAGCCGAACGCGAGCGCGGCCGGGAACGCGACGAACTGCGTGAGCAGCAGCGCGGCGACGAGGTGCGACTGGTCGAAGCCGAGCGACAGCCCGTAGTCCACCGCCATCTTGATGATGGTGTTCACGCCGTCGATGTAGAGGATGTACGCGGCGAGGAACCAGAGCAGCGGCCGGTAGCGACGGATCTCGCGCAGCGTGCCTCCGAGTTCCCGGAATCCCTCGCGCACCGCCGTCACGACCGGCACGCGCATGCGCCCGCCGTCGCGCTCCCGGACGTAGAAGGCGCAGGGCAGAGCGAACAGCAGCCACCATGCGCTCACGCTCACGAACGACCAGCGCACCGCCTCGGTCGCGTCCGCGAGCCCGAACCAGTGCGGCCGCAGCGTCATCGCGACGTTGACCGCGAAGAGGAGCCCGCCGCCGAGGTAGCCGAGCGCGTAGCCGTAGCCCGAAACGAGGTCGTACTCCCCGGGCTCGGCGACGTGCAGCAGCAGCGAGTCGCTGAACACGATGCTGCCCCAGAAGCCGAGCGACGCGACGAGGAACAGCGCCGCGGCGCCGAGCCACGCGTCCTGCGGCACGAGCGCAAGGCCGAGCGTCGCCGCGGAGCCGAGCAGCGTGAAGGCCATCAGCAGCCGCACACGGGCGCCGCCACGGTCCGCGATCGCGCCGAGCACCGGTGCGAGCAGCGCGATCACGAGGCTCGCGAGCCCGCTCGTGACTCCCAGCCGGAACGTGCTCTCGGTCGCGGGAACCCCCGCGTTCCAGTATTGCTTGAAGAACACCGGAAAGAACCCGGCCATCACGGTCGTCGCGAACGCCGAGTTCGCCCAGTCGTAGAGAGCCCAGGCGACGACCGGACGACGGGTGAGGACGCTACGCGGCTGCGGCAAGGTGCTCACGCGTCTCCCGGAACGCCAGATCCGGCCAGCGCTCGAGCGTGAGCTGCAGGTTCACTCGCGTGGGCGCGAGGTACACGAGGGCGCCGGAGTGATCGACCGCGAGATGCTCGTACGCCTTCGCCCGGAATTCCTCGAGCTTCTTCGCATCGGTCGAATAGACCCAGCGGGCCGTGTGGACGTTGACGTTGTCCCACGTCGCCTGCACGCCGTACTCGTCCTGCAGGCGGAACGCGACGACGTCAAACTGCAGCATCCCGACCGCGCCGAGCACCAGGTCGTTGTTGCGCAGCGGGCGAAACACCTGCGTGGCGCCCTCCTCGCAGAGCTGGTCGAGTCCCTTCTGCAGCGCCTTCATGCGCAGCGGGTCGCGCAGCACGACGCGCCGGAACATCTCGGGCGCGAAGTTCGGGATCCCGGTGAACATCAGCTTCTCGCCCTCGGTGAAGGTGTCGCCAATGTTGATCGTGCCGTGGTTGTGGAGCCCGATGATGTCCCCCGCCCACGCCTCGTCCGCGTGCTGGCGGTCCGCGGCGAGGAAAGTCACGGCGTCCGCGACCCGCATCTCCTTGCCGAGCCGCACGTGGTGCAGCCGCATGCCCTTGTGGTAGCGGCCCGAGCAGACGCGCAGGAACGCGACCCGGTCGCGGTGGCCCGGGTCCATGTTCGCCTGGATCTTGAACACGAAGCCGGTGAGCGGCTCCTCCTCCGCGCTCACCACGCGCGTCGTCGTCGCGCGCGGCCGCGGCGAGGGCGCGTACTCGACGAACGCGGAGAGGAGTTCCGTGACGCCGAAATTGTTGATCGCGGAGCCGAAGAAGACCGGCGTCTGCCGGCCGGCGAGGTATTCCTCGAGCGAGAACGCATGCGAGGCGCCGCGCACGAGTTCGACCTCGTCGCGGAACGCCCGGGCACGGTCGCCGAGCAGCGCCTCCGCGGCGGCGCTCGCGAGGCCGTCGATCGTCTCGGTCGTGCCCGCGCGACCCTTCTCGGCAGGCTGGTAGACGTAGATGCGGTCCTCGAGCACGTGATAGACGCCGCGCAGGTCGCGGCCCATGCCGATCGGCCAGGTGACCGGCGTGCAGCCGATCCCGAGCACCCGCTCGATCTCGTCGAGCAGGTCGAGCGGCTCGCGGCCCTCGCGGTCGAGCTTGTTGACGAAGGTCATGATCGGCGTGTCGCGGAGCCGGCAGACCTCCATCAGCTTGATCGTGCGCTCCTCGACGCCCTTGGCGCAGTCGATCACCATCAGTGCCGAGTCGACGGCCGTGAGCGTGCGGTACGTGTCCTCGGAGAAGTCCTCGTGCCCCGGCGTGTCGAGCAGGTTCACCACACGCCCGGCGTAGGGGAACTGCATGACGCTCGAGGTGACCGAGATGCCGCGCTGCTGCTCGAGCCGCATCCAGTCCGAGGTGGCGTGCCGGGTGGCCTTGCGGCCCTTCACCGTGCCCGCCAGCTGGATCGCGCCCCCGAAGAGCAGCAGCTTCTCGGTGAGCGTGGTCTTGCCCGCGTCCGGGTGCGAGATGATGGCGAAGGTGCGGCGTCGCGCCACTTCGTCGCGTGTCGGGCTCATCGTTCGAGTCGTGTCGGTCGGGAGACGGAACGGCGATTCTAACAGCCCGACGCGGGCCCACCCTCGGCCGCAAGCGGGAGCTTGAGCACGAGCGCGTCCTCGCGGCCGCCGACCGCCTGGTAATAGCCCCGCCGCACGCCCACCTGCTCGAAGCCGACGGACCGGTACAGCGCGATCGCGTGGGGGTTCGAGGGCCGCACCTCGAGGAAGGCGTCGGTCATGCCCGCCTGGCGGGCGCGCTCGAGGAGCAGCATGAGCATCCGCCGCCCGATGTTGCGGCCCCGCAGATCCTCGCGGACGCAGAGATTGAGGATGTGGGCTTCGCCCGCGCCCATCGCCACGATGCCGTAGGCGACGATGTCGCCGTCCGTCTCCGCGATGCGACAGAGGTAGCCGACGCGCAGGCAGTCCCTGAAGATGCCCTCGCTCCACGGAAACGCGTAGGACGCGCGCTCCACCGCGGCCACGCCCGGCACGTCGCTCGGCATCATGGGGCGGAATCGCACGAGGCGGCCTGCGCCCGGCACCGGGGCGTCCCGCACGGCGCTCACTCGAGCACCGCCTCGCCGGCCTCGAGCCGCCGGAACACGGCCTGCGCATAAAGCAGGTCCTGCCAGGCCTTGCGCTTGTCGGAAGGCGTCCGCAGCAGGTAGGCGGGGTGGTACATGACGACGAGCGGCCTGCGCTGCTCGCCGAGCGCGTGCACGCGCCCCCGCAGCCTCGCGAGCGACGTGTCGGTGGCGAGCAGGCTCTGAGCGGCAATCCGCCCGACCGCGACGATCAGCGTGGGCGAGACGAGCTCGATCTGGCGCTCGAGGTAGCCGCGGCACTCGCGCGCCTCCTCGGGGCGCGGGTCGCGATTTCCCGGCGGCCGGCACTTGAGCACGTTCGCGATGTAGACCTCGTCGCGGGCATAGCCGAGCGCCTTGATCATCGAATTCAGCAGCTGGCCGGCGCGGCCGACGAACGGCTCGCCCTGGCGGTCCTCGTCCGCCCCGGGCGCCTCGCCGATGAACATCCAGCGCGCGCGGACGTCGCCGACGCCGAACACGGTCTGGGTGCGGGTCTCGTGCAGCACGCAGCGCGTGCAGGTCGAGACGAGCGCTCGCAGGGGCTCCCAGTCGAGTGCCGCCTCCGGCCGCGCTTCGCTTGGCACGAGCGGCACGCGCTCTGCCGCAGGCGGTCCGGCCCGTCGGGCCGAGTGCACCTCCAGGGCCCCCAGCGCCGGTTCGGCGGGCACGGCCTTGTCCAGCGCCTCGACGACTGCGTCAGGCTCCGGCGCCGCGGGCGTCGCCTGGGAGCGCCTGACGTAGGCGACGATGCCGAGCGCCTCGAGGTAGGCCTTGCGACGGGAGTCGAGCACCGGCCCGCTCCCTCAGCGGGGCCCGCCGCGATTCACGGCCGCCGCATCCCGACGGCCGCGCCGCAGGCGCCGCCAGGCCCAGAGGGCCGGACCCGAAAGCGCGTACAGGCCGAACAGCCCGAACAGCATCTCGGGCGGGCTCGAGCCCACCAGCATGAACCCGACCGGCAGCAGCACCAGCGCCGCGAACGGGATGCGCTGGCCCGTATTGAAGTCCTTCCCGCTCAAGTACGAGAAGCGGCTCACCATCAGGAACCCCGCGAGCAGCGCGACCGTGAACGCCAGGATCAGGGCGCGAAGGCCTTCCCGCTGCAGGTCCGCCAGCATCCAGACGAAGCCCGCGAGCAGCGCGGCGCCCGACGGGCTCGGCAGGCCCTCGAAGTAGCGCTTGTCGGAGGTGGCGGCCCGCGAGTTGAACCGTGCGAGACGGAACGCGGCGCAGGCGGCGTAGAAGAACGTCGCGAGCCAGCCGAACCGTCCCCAGAGAAACCCGTACTCGGCGATGCGCGTCACGCCCCACTGGTAAGCGACGACCGCCGGTGCGACGCCGAATGCCACCATGTCGGACAGGCTGTCGTACTCTTTGCCGAAATCGCTCTGCGTCTGGGTCCAGCGCGCGATGCGGCCGTCGAGCCCGTCGCACACCATGGCGATGAAGATCGCGATGCCGGCGCGGTCGAAATTGCCGTCGGTCGCCGCCACGATCGCGTAGAACCCCGAGAACAGGACCGCGGTCGTGAACAGGTTCGGCAGCAGGTAGATGCCCCGCCTGCGGGGGCGGGCGCCGTCGGCCACGGGGGCCGAAGAGGGCTCGCTCGTCATGGAATCGCACCCGGCAAGGACTGGGTCTCCATAGTAGGTACCACGAGTCCCGCGCACAACGAAATCGCGCCGGGGCGCGGTGCCGGCACGGCGGCAGTTCGCGTGTAGGCGCGGGTGCAGGCACGGGTGCAGGCGGGAGATCGGGGCATTTCCCCGGGCGAGCGAAGAAGACATGCTCGCCCGGGGAAATCCCCGATCCCCCGCTGGATACGCGGCGCCTGAGCGAGTTTTCCGTCGGGCCGGAAAACTCGCACGGCGCAAGCAGCCTCCACCGGTGCGCGCATCGACGACGGCAGCCGGCACTCGCCGTCGCAGCTTCCGGGGCTGTCAGCCGGCCTGCGGCGTGCGCGTCCGTCGCGAGATGCGGGCCGCTGCGGTGACAGGCGGGGGATCGGGGCATTTCCCGGGCGAGCGAAGAAGACATGCTCGCCCGGGGAAATCCCCGATCCCCCGCCGGACACGCGGCGCCTGAGCGAGTTTTCCGCCGAGCCGGAAAACTGGCACGGCGCAAGCAGCGTCCACCGGCCTTCGCATCGACGTCGGCAGCCGGCACTCGCCGCCGCAGGCTCCGGCGCGATCAGGCTGCATGCGGCGTGCGAGGCTTCGCGCCCGGGCGAAGACTCGCTCAGCCGCCGCGTGTCAGCCTGGGATCGGGGTCGGGTTCCGGCGAGCATGTCTTTTTCGCGAGCCGGAACCCGATCCCCGGCCCGCCACCGACGCCTGAACATTCGCACGACGCAGACAATGGCCAACGCCGCACGCCTCGACGCCGGCGACAGGCGTCGATGTCGTGGGCTCGGGCACGGTCAGGCTGCATGCGGCGTGCGAGTCTTCGCGCCCGGGCGAAGACTCGCTCAGCCGCCGCGTGTCGGCCGGGGATCGGGGTCGGGTTCCGGCGAGCATTTCCTCTTCGCGAGCCGGAACCCGGCCCCGATCCCCGGCCTGCCACCAACACCCGAGAACCCGCACGGCGCAACCAATCTCGAGGAGGCCGCCCCGGCAGCCAGCGGCGTGCCCTCTGCTACCATACGCGGCCTTTCCGGCCGCCGGCGGACGTGCGATGCGCCTCTCGAGCTATCCGATCAACACCCTGCGCGACGTGCCCGCCGACGCGGAGGTCACGAGCCACCAGTTGATGCTGCGTGCCGGCCTGATCCGCAGGCTCTCGGCCGGCCTGTACACGTGGCTCCCGATCGGGCTGCGCGTCTTGCGCAAGGTCGAGACGATCGTCCGAGAGGAAATGAACCGCGCGGGGGCGATCGAGCTCCTCATGCCGACGGTCCAGCCCGCCGAACTCTGGCAGGAATCCGGCCGCTGGGAACAGTACGGCCCGGAGCTGCTCCGGATCGAGGACCGCCACGACCGGCCGTTCTGCTACGGCCCGACCCACGAGGAAGTGATCACCGACATCGCGCGGCGCGAGCTGAAGAGCTACCGGCAGCTGCCGGTGAACTTCTACCAGATACAGACCAAGTTCCGCGACGAGATCCGCCCGCGCTTCGGCGTGATGCGGGCGCGCGAATTCACGATGAAGGACGCCTACTCGTTCCACATCGACGAGGCGTCGCTCGAGCAGGGCTACCAGGCCATGTACGAGGCCTACACGCGCATCTTCACGCGGATGCAGCTGCGCTTCCGCGCCGTTCGCGCCGACACGGGCAGCATCGGCGGCAACGCGTCCCAGGAATTCCACGTGCTCGCGGACTCGGGCGAGGACGCGATTGCGTTCTCGGATGAAGACGGCTACGCGGCGAACCTCGAGCTCGCGGAGGCGCTCGCGCCGGCCGAGCCGCGCCGAGCGCCGGCGAACCCGCTCGCGGAGGTCGCCACGCCCGGCGTCCGCACGATCGCCGAGCTGGCCGCGTTCCTCCGCGTGCCCGCGGACAAGTGCCTGAAGACGCTGCTCGTCGAGGGCGAATCGGGCGGCGTCGTGGCCCTCGTGCTGCGCGGTGATCACGAGCTGAACGCCATCAAGGCGCAGAAGCTGCCTGGCGTCCAGAGTCCATTGCGGATGGCGAGTCCCGAGCAGGTCCGTGCCGCGACCGGTTGCGAGCCCGGGTTCCTCGGCCCCGTAGGCCTCGCAATGCCAGTCTATGCGGACCGCGCGGCCGTGCAGGCAGCCGATTTCGTGTGCGGCGCGAACCGCGTCGACGCCCACCTGACCGGCGTCAACTGGGGCCGCGACCTGCCCGAGCCCACGGTGGTCGACGTGCGCAACGTCGTGGCCGGCGACCCGAGCCCCTCGGGCCGGGGCCGGCTCGGCATCGCCCGGGGCATCGAAGTCGGGCACATCTTCAAGCTCGAGCGCAAGTACAGCGAGCCGATGAAAGCCGCGGTCCTCGACGAACAGGGGCGTTCGGTCGTCATGTTCATGGGGTGTTACGGCATCGGTGTGACGCGCGTCGTAGCGGCGGCCATCGAACAGAACCACGATGAGCGCGGTATCGTCTGGCCGCTGCCCATCGCCCCGTTCCAAGTGTCGCTGATCCCGATCAACCTGCAGAAGTCGGCGCGTGTCCGCGAGGTCGCGGACCGCCTCTACGCGACGCTGCAGGACGCGGGGTTCGAGGTCCTGTACGACGACCGCGACGCGCGCCCCGGCGTCAAGTTCGCGGACGACGAGCTGCTCGGCATTCCGCACCGGATCGTGGTCGGCGACAAGGGACTCGAGCGCGGCGTCCTCGAATACAAGGCCCGCTCGGGGGGCGAAGCCGCCGAGATCCCGCTCGACGGGGTTGCCGCCTTCCTCGGGGAGCGCATCCGCGCCGCCCGCTGAGCCCCGAATGCGACGCGCCGCCCTGCTGCTCGCGTTCGCGCTCCCGCTCGCGGCCCCCGCGGCCCGGGCGGACCGGCAGATGGACCCCGAGCTGCGCGGGGTCATCGCCGAGGCGCTCTCTCCCACCGAATGCTACACGGACCGCTACGAGCGGGCGGTGTGGTTCGCGTCGATGGACTCGCGTCTCACGCGGTACGTCAAGGATGCGCGCGAGCGGGAGCAGATCCTGCACGCCGTGCACTGCGAGGCCCGGCGCGTCGACGTACCGCCCGAGCTGGTGCTCGCCGTGATGGACGTCGAGAGCCGGTTCGACCGCTATGCGGTGTCCTCGGCAGGCGCGGTCGGCCTGATGCAGGTGATGCCGTTCTGGCCGCGCGAGCTCGGCATGACGAACGACCAGCTGATCCGGATTGCGGACAACGTCCGCATGGGCACGACGATCCTCGGCTACTACCTGCGCAAGGAGCGCGGCCACTACCAGCGGGCGCTGCAGCGCTACAACGGCAGCCTCGGGCGCCCCACCTACTCCGACCTCGTGATCGACCGGCTGGTGTCGCGCTGGCGGTACGAGAACTGAAAGTCAGGACGTGGCGAAGCCCGTCGGCCGCCCCCCGAGCGACCGTTCGTCGAGCGTCTCGACCCGCACTTCGGCGACCTGCGCGGCAGGCGGCCCCTCGTGCAGCCAGTCGCAGAGCGCTGCGACGGCGCCGGGCTCGCCGCAGGCGAGCACCTCCACGCGACCGTCCGGCAGGTTGCGCGCGTGGCCCGTGACGCCGAGCGCGAGGGCGCGGCTGCGGGTGCTCGCACGGTAGAAGACGCCCTGCACGCGACCCGAGACGAGGCAGCGTCGGGCCACCCAGTCGGTCATGCGCGGATCAGGGGCCCTGCACGCCGCGGGCCGCCTCGGCGATGCGCCGTGCCTCCATCGCCTTCTCGCGCGCGAGTTCGGCATCCTGTCGCGACTGGCGATACTCGCCGTCGTTCAGGTTCACCTTCGCCCGATCGACGAGCCGCTTCGATTCGGCCAGCAGTTCGGGCGCATACTGCGCGGCCCCGGCCTGTTCTGCCGCGGTGATCGCCTGGCGTGCGTCGCTCATCTGCTGCACGGGCAACCCCGCGCAGCCCGCGACCACCGGGGCGACCGCGAGCGCGGCGAGCACGAGCGGCGATAGGCGACGACGGAGCATCTGGGCCGGGCGGAAGTGGAGGTTGCGAGGGACCGTAACAACTGCACCCTGTACCGTCAAGGATCACGGAACTAGAATCGCGCGCCCATGACAGACGTGCTCGTCCTCTACTACTCGCGCAACGGCGCAACCGCGGAGCTCGCGCGCCAGGTCGCGCGCGGCGTGGAATCGGTACCGGGTGCGAGCGCAAGGCTCCGCACCGTGCCGCCCGTGTCGGCCGTCACGGCGCCGGCGGCCCCGACCGTGCCCGACTCGGGTCCTCCCTACGCCACCTACGACGAACTGCGCGCGTGCGACGGCCTCGTGATCGGCAGCCCCACGCGGTTCGGCAACATGGCGGCACCGCTCAAGTACTTCCTCGACGGCACGAGCGCTCTGTGGCTCAACGGCCGCCTCGACCGCAAGCCGGCGGGCGTCTTCACGTCGACGGGCTCGATGCACGGCGGACAGGAGTCGACGCTGCTCAGCATGATGCTGCCGCTGCTGCATCACGGCATGTACATCGTGGGACTGCCGTTCACGGCGGAGGCGATGAACCGCACCCGCACGGGCGGTTCGCCCTACGGCGCCACGCACTTCGCAGCCGGCGACGCGCCCGACTCGCCGACTCTCAGCGACCACGAGAAGGAACTCGCGCGGCTGCTCGGGCGCCGCGTCGCCGAGCTCGCGGTCGCCGTCGCCGGGCGCCGCTCGTGAGCCTTCCGGCGGCTGGCCGCCTGGTGGCCGCGCACCGTGCCGTGCTCGGCACCGCGGCCGTGCTCGCGTGCTGCGTGGCGTGGGCGACGCTGGTAGCGAGCCCGTGGCCACGCAGTCTCGCCTGGACCGCGCTCATGCTGGTGCCGGTGCTGATGCCGCTTGGCGGCCTGCTTCGCGGCGATCGCAGGACGCACGCCTGGGCCACGTTCTGCGTGGCGCCCTACTTCCTCTACGGCCTCACCGAGGTGATCGCGAATCCGTCCGTGCGCGCGGCAGCCGCGGCGATCCTGTTCGCGAGCCTCGCGTGGTTCGTGGCGTTGATTGCGTACCTGAGGTTTTCGCGGCCGCTCGTCGCCGCGCCCGCGGTTCAGGACGCGCCGGGAGCCTGATCCTCGAGCACCGCGCGCAGGAACGGCACGGTGAGACGCCGCTGCGCGGCCAGCGACGCGGCGTCCAGCCGGTCGAGCGCGCCACAGATCGTGTGCATGTCGCGCGGCAGCCGGTGCAGAAGGTAGAGCGCGGCCTCGCGCGGCAGTTCCAGCCCCCGCCGCCGTGCCCGCAGCTCGAGCACCGCGACACGGTCCTCGTCCTCGAGCTCGTGCACCTGGTACACGGGCGCGGCGAGCAGCCGCGACTGCAGGTCGGGCAGGACGAATCGCAGCGATGCGGGCGGCGTCGTACTCGCGACGAGCAGGCGTCCGCCACTTTCTCCGAGCAGCGTGTAGAGCCGGAACAGCGCGGCGTTCCACGCGGCATTCCCGGCCACGTCGTCGAGCGAGTCGAGCGCGACCAGGTCGAGCGATTCGCAGCCGTCGAGCCAGCCCGGCTCGGCACCGGAGAGGGGATCGACGTAGGAAGCCCGCTCGCCGAGGTCGCCCACCGACGCGCAGGCAGCCTGCAGGAGGTGCGTCTTGCCGGTGCCCGCGCGGCCCCACAGCCACAGCACCGGCCCGGGCGCCGGGCCCGTCAGGCGAGCGAGCAACTCGGCGTTGGCGCCCGGCACGAAACTGTCGAAACGCGCGGCCTCCCTCAATTGGACGCCCAGGGGCAGCTGCCGCATGGGCCTAGGCGCCCTGCGCGGCCCGGGCGCGGGAGACGGCGGCGGCGCGACGCGAGTAGATGAGCGTGTAGTCGATGCCGCTCACTGCCGTCGTCACTGCAGCGAGCGCGCCCAGCACGACCACGGCAGGGGCTCCCGGCGCGCCGTACGCGGCGTGCGCGACGGTCGCGAGACAGAAGAGGATCTGGCACAACGTGTTGAGCTTGCTCACGGCACTCGGGGCGCCGTGGACGGGGCCGAACAGCACCTTGTAGGTGAGGGCCCCGCCGCCGATCAGGAGGTCGCGGCAGATCACCAGGACCGTGAGCCACCACGGCGCGAGTCCGACGACGGCGAGACAGACGAATACCGTCACGAGCAGCAGCTTGTCTGCGAGCGGGTCGAGCATCTTGCCGAGCTCGCTCGTCCAGCCGCAGCGCT
This sequence comes from Lysobacterales bacterium, assembly GCA_003819815.1. Lineage (GTDB taxonomy): Bacteria > Pseudomonadota > Gammaproteobacteria > Steroidobacterales > Steroidobacteraceae > RPQJ01. The sequence continues at coordinate 12,695 of RPQJ01000041.1, read as the reverse complement.
TCGCCAGGAATCCGTCGAGCGCGTCGGTGAACGTGGCGATCGCGAAGAGCACGAGCACTTCCGGGTAACGTCCCCGCAGGATCAGCACCGCCACCGGGTAGACCAGCAGGATCCGCAACCCGCAGAGCAGGTTCGGAAGGAAGCGCAGGCTCATGGCACGTAAAGGAAATCCACGCCGGCCGGCGTCCCGTCCCCCGTCTCCGCCACGGCCTGCAGGCGGGTGTCGAGCGCCACGATGCGATCGAGCAGCGTCCGGTCGCCGCGCACGGCGAGGCGGAGCTGCACGACGTCGCGCTCGAGCGATTCGACGTCGATCGAGCGCACCAGGCTGAGCGAGTCGAGGTACGCGAGCAGCCCGCTGTACGCGTCGAGCCGCTGCATGCCGGCAACGCGTATCGTGACGGCGTTGGTCGAGCGCGTCGATTCGGGCGCATAGCGGGCCGCGAGCGTATCCGCCGCGAGGTCGACGCCCGTCTCCGCGGTGCCCGTGGCCGTGACCGCCTCTCCGGCATGCCGGAACGTCCATTCATACTGTGCGCCGACCCGTCGCCCGGCAAGCACCGTGGCACCCCCTCCGCCAGCGCCGCCGGCGAACGCAACCGGCAGCCCCCGCGCGTCGGCCGCGCGCTGCAGTTCCGAGCGGTCGGACTCCGCTGCGTCGATCGTGGTCACCGGTCGTTCCCGGGGCCAGACAGGCAGCCCGGCCTGCTGCAGGAGCTGCTCGATCGAGCGCCCGTCGAAGCCGACCTTGAGCTGGCCGTCCGCCGTGGTGGAGTAGCGCTGCACGTGGCGTGTCGGATCGGCGGCTGCGACGGTGCGGTTCGTCGCGGCTGCGCGCCGGCCGGACACGCGCACGACGACGGTCCTGAGAGCCGCCGAGAACGCGGCGGCCCGGTCAGCCTCGGTTTTCCCGGCCAGTGGCACCGTCACTTCGTGCAGTCGCAGCGCAGCGGCGCCCGCGGCGGGCCACGCGAGCAGGCATGCGAGTGCCAGGGAAAGGGCCGCCCAGGCCGAACGGGTCTGCTGCAGGGAACGGAAGGCTCGGCGCATGCGTGAAGGGCGTTGATGAAGCGTTCGGCGCCGTGGGCGCCTGTGTAAAATACCACAGCCGCGGTGCCGGCCCCGGCGCACCCGATTGCCACGCGAGACCCCGATGCCCGAGACCAGACCGATCACCTACCGCGACGCGGGCGTGGACATCGACGCCGGCGACGAGTTGGTCGAGCGCATCAAGCCCGCGGTCCGCCGCTCGATGCGGCCCGAAGTGCTCGGCGGCCTCGGCGGTTTCGGCGCGCTCGTCGAGGTGCCCCTGGACCGCTATCGGCGGCCCGTGATGGTCTCGGGCACCGACGGCGTCGGCACCAAGCTGCGCCTCGCGATCGAGACCGGCCGCCACGACACCATCGGCATCGACCTGGTGGCGATGTGCGCGAACGACGTCGTCGTGCAGGGCGCGGAGCCGATCTTCTTCCTCGACTACTACGCGACGGGCCGGCTGCAGGTGTCGGTTGCCGAGCGCGTCATCAAGGGCATCGTTGAGGGCTGCCTCCAGGCGGGCTGTGCCTTGGTCGGCGGCGAGACCGCGGAAATGCCCGGCATGTACGAGGGCGACGACTACGACCTCGCCGGCTTCTGCGTGGGCCTCGTCGAGAAGGACGGCATCATCGACGGCAGCGCTGCGCGCGCCGGCGACGTGGTGATCGGCCTCGCCTCCTCCGGCCCGCACTCGAACGGCTATTCGCTGATCCGCCGCCTGCTCGCGACGACCGGTGCGACGCCTGCGACCGAGGTCGACGGCCAGCCGCTGTACGACCTGCTGCTGGCCCCGACCCGCATCTACGTCAAGTCCGTGCTCGCCGCGCTCGCGGCGGTGCCGGTGCACGGCATCGCGCACGTGACCGGCGGTGGCCCGACCGGCAACATCCCGCGCTCGCTGCCGGACGGCGTGGAAGCCGTCATCGCGGAGCGTCACTGGCCTCGCCAGCCGGTGTTCGACTGGCTGCAGCAGGCCGGCCGGATCGAGCGCGACGAGATGCACCGCACGTTCAACTGCGGGCTCGGCATGACGCTGTTTGTGCCGCCCGCCGACGCGGATCGCGCCCTCGAGGTGCTCCGCGGCGCTGGCGAGCGGGCAAGCATCGTGGGCGAGCTGCGTGCCGGCGACCGCGGGGTCGTGATCGAGCGATGACGACCGATCGACTGCCGATCGTCGTGCTCGTCTCGGGATCGGGCAGCAACCTCCGCGCGATCGCCGAGCGTGCCCGCACGGGTGCGCTGCCCGTCGACATCCGCTGCGTCCTGAGCGACCGCGCCGCCGCCCCGGGGCTCGCCTGGGCTGCGGCGGCCGGCATCCCGACCGAGGCCATCGCGGTCGCCGACCACACAGACCGCGCGGCCTTCGATCGCGCGCTCGCGGAACGCATCGACGCGCATGCACCGGCGCTCGTCGTGCTCGCCGGGTTCATGCGGATCCTCGGCCGCGAGTTCGTCGATCGCTACGCGGGGCGGATGCTGAACGTCCACCCGTCACTGCTGCCGCGACATCGCGGCCTGCACACCCACCGCCGGGTGCTCGAGGCCGGCGACGCCGAGCACGGCGCGAGCGTGCACTTCGTCACGCCCGAGCTCGACGGCGGCCCGGTCGTCGTCCAGGCGCGGGTGCCGGTGCTGCCGGGCGACGACGAGGCGAAACTCGCGGCCCGCGTGCTCGCGCAGGAACACTGCATCTATCCGGAGTGCATCGGCTGGTACGCGACCGGTCGGCTGCGCCTCGTCGGCGAGCGTCCCGTGCTAGACGGGCGCGTGCTCGAGACCCCGTTGCTCCGGGAGGCCTCCCATGCGGCGGCGTGACCTGCTGCGCGGCACGCTGGCGCTGGCAGCATCGGGCGCGCTCTCACGCCTCGCCTCGGCCGCCTCGCCCGCACCGGCGCAACCCCCGGGAACGCGCGCGGAATTGCGTGCGCACCGCGCACGCTACGTGGTCTCCTACCGCGGCATCACGGGCGGCGAGCTCGAGAGCACGCTGCGCCCGGGCGGCGAGCCCGGCATATGGCTCTACGAGACACGCGCCTTCCCGAACATCCTGGCGCGGGTCGCCGTGAGCCCGGAGGCACGGGAGCGCAGCACGATGCGCGTCTCTGGCGGCAAGGTGCAGCCGCTCACGTTCGACTTCAACGACGGCAGCAGCTCGTCGAACAAGGACGTGCGCTTCACGTTCGACTGGGTCCGCAACGTCGTGCGGGGCCAGGTCGACGGCCAGCCGATCGAGATGGCGGTGCCGCCCGGCACGCAGGACACCGCTTCGGTGCAGGTCGCGATGCTGGTGGACCTGCTCGCGGGCCGCGCGCCGGAGTCGTTCCCGATCCTGACCGGCAGCAAGCTGCGGGAGTATCGCTACTGGCCCGAGGGAACGGCCACGGTCGCGACGCCGCACGGCCGGCACGAGGCCGTGGCGTGGGCGAACCAGCGCGACGGATCGGCGAGGCTCACGCGCGTGTGGCACGCGCCCGGGCTCGGCTACCTGCCGGTGCAGGCGATCCAGTTCCGCAAGGGCCACGCCGAGACGGTCATGAAGCTCGTTCGGTTCGAGCGCCCCTGACGGGCGACGTCAGGCCTTCGGCAGCGTGACGCCCCGCTGCCCCATGTACTTGCCGCCCCGGTCGGCGTACGAGACCTCGCAGACCTCGTCCGACTCGAAGAACAGCATCTGCGCGACGCCCTCGTTCGCGTAGATCTTGGCCGGCAGCGGCGTCGTGTTCGAGAACTCGAGCGTCACGTGGCCTTCCCACTCGGGCTCGAGCGGCGTCACGTTGACGATGATGCCGCAGCGCGCGTAGGTCGACTTGCCGAGGCAGACCGTGAGCACGTTGCGCGGGATGCGGAAGAACTCGACCGTGCGGGCGAGCGCGAAGGAGTTCGGCGGGATCAGGCACACCTCGCCGCTGAAGTCGACGAAGCTCGCGGGGTCGAAGTCCTTCGGGTCGACGATCGTGGAATTGATGTTCGTGAAGATCTTGAACTCCGCCGCGCAGCGCACGTCGTAGCCGTAGCTCGAGGTGCCGTACGAGACGATCCGGTGGCCGTTCGCCACGCGGACCTGCTCCGGCGCGAACGGCTCGATCATCCCGTGACCCTCGGCCATGCGGCGGATCCAGCGGTCGGACTTGATGCTCACTTCAGGTGTCCTCGACGGTGATGCGGGGGCCGGCGGGCGCCGCCCCGGCCGCAAGCGACAGCCGCGCCGCCATGCGCCGCGCCGTCGCGAAATAGGCCTGGCCGACGGCGCTCTCGGGTGCCGCGACGACCGTGGGACGACCGCCGTCGGTCTCCTCGCGGATGCGGATGTCGAGCGGCAGCTGCCCGAGCAGCGCGACGCCGTACTGGGCGGCCATCCGTGCGCCGCCGCCGGTGCCGAAGATCGGCTCCTCGTGCCCGCAGTTCGAGCAGACGTGCGTGCTCATGTTCTCGACCACGCCGAGCACGGGAATCGCGACCTTCTGGAACATCCGGAGGCCCTTGCGGGCGTCGAGCAACGCGATGTCCTGCGGGGTCGTGACGATCACCGCCCCGCTCACCGGGACGCGCTGGGAAAGCGTGAGCTGGATGTCGCCGGTGCCGGGCGGCATGTCGACGACGAGGTAGTCGAGCTCGCCCCAGTGGGTGTCGCCGAGCAGCTGAGTGAGCGCCTGCGTGACCATCGGGCCGCGCCAGACCATCGGCTGCTCCTCCTCGATCAGGAACCCGATCGACATGACCTTGATGCCGTGAGCCTCGAGCGGCTCGATGCGCCGGCCGTCCCGGCTCGTGGGCCGGTCGCCCTGCAGGCCCGTCATGCGCGGCTGGCTGGGACCGTAGATGTCGGCATCGAGGAGCCCCACGCGCGCCCCGTCGAGCGCAAGCGCGAGCGCGAGGTTGACGGCCGTCGTCGATTTGCCGACGCCGCCCTTGCCCGAGGCCACCGCGACGACGTTGCGGATGCCCGGCAGCGGCGAGAGCCCGCCCTGCACGGCCTGGGACTCGACGGCCCAGGACACGGCCACCCGCGAGGGGCCCACCCCGGGGACGGCAGCCAGCCGCTCCTCGAGCCGGGCGGCGAGTTCCGGGCCGTAGCGGCCGGCCGGGAAGCCGAGTACCACCTCGACCTCGACTCCGCCGGGCCCGGAGTGGACGGACTTCACAGCTTTCGCCTCCCCGAGCGGCATCCCGAGGTGGGGTTCGACATAATTCTCGACCACCAGGCGGGCTTCGCGGACGCGATCGTCGGTCATGGTTCGGCAGCGACCAGGAATGGGGAGTACGGCATGAGCCGCGGACGGCAGATTGTAGCGGAATCGCGACGGGGGCTAGCGGACGCCGGGGCATCCGGCGCCGGACTCGTTGCGTGGCATACTTCGGCGTCGCCCCGGCGGCACCTCTTGACGAGCGAAGCGGCGGTGTGCCGAGCCGTCGGCTGAAGCACCGCAAGGACACGACCCGGACCGTCCATGAGCTTCCTGACCAACCTGCGCGCTGAGCGAGTGATCGCCGACATCAAGTCGGCGGGCGACGCCGACTCGGCGGACGCGCAGAAGTCGTTCGAGAAGCTCGGCCGCCTCGGGTCCTCGGCGATTCCGAAGATCATCGACGCGCTCGCGAACGCCGACAAGAAGGAGACCGCGGGCTTCGTCGGCGTGCTGGCGTCGCTGCTCGACAACAGGACGCTGCCGACCGTCGTCGCGGGCCTGAGCGACGGCAACCAGCGCACGGTCGCCGCGATCACCTGGGCGCTCTCGAGCGCCCGCGGCTACACGCCGCAACTGCTGCTGCCGATGCTCGACGACCCCGCCCTGCCGAAGGCCTCGCTCGTCGCGGTGCTCGCGGCGCAGAAGTCGCGGCTCGTGGCGCGCGACCTCCTCAAGTACGCCTACAGCCAGGAGCCTGCCGAGAAGGCGGCGCTCTTCCGCATCATCGGCGACATCGCCGACGCGAGCATCGTGCCCGAGCTCGTGAGCCGGCTCGAGGGCAAGGATCCGATCGCCCGGACGCACATCATCAACATCCTTTCGCGCTTCAACCAGCCGGACGTCGCCGAGGCGCTGCAGAAGCAGCTTCGCGACACGAACAAGTTCATCCGGCAGGCCACCTTGAACGCGCTTGCGCGCCTGCAGGGCAACGTGGACGTGGGGCTCCTCTGCGAGGTGCTGCGCGATCCGGACGTCGAGACCCAGCAGAAGGCGATCGACGCCGTCGTCCGCGCCAACCATCCCGACACGATGCAGTACCTCGTCGGCGTCCTGAAGGACGAGAACGAGGGCGCCCGCCGCGCGGCGGTCGAGGTGCTGAACGAGATCGGCACGCCGCGCCACGTGAAGTTCCTGCTGCAGTCGATCAAGGACGACGACTGGTGGGTGCGCAGCCGCGCGGCCGATGCGCTCGCGAAGATCGGCGGGCCGCGCGTCATCGACGCGGCGCTCGAGCTGATCCGTGACCAGGACGAGGAGGTCCGCCGAGCCGCCATCGAGATCCTGAACCAGACCAAGGACGAGCGGGCCGTCAACTTCCTGATCGAGGCGACACGCGATCCCGACTGGTGGGTGCGCGAGCGCGCCGTCGACGCGCTCGCCGAGATCGGCAGCCGCAACGCGCTGCCTGCGCTCACGGCGATGCTCGACACCGGCGACGAGCGTTCGCTGCCCACCGTGGTGCGCGCGCTCGGCAAGCTCGGCGGCACGGCCCACATCACGCGCATCCTGCCGCTGCTCGAGCACTCATCGAAGGAAGTGCGCCTCGAGGCGATCACGGCACTCACCCGCCTGGTCGACGACCGGTCCTCGGATGCGGTGCGGGCGCGCCTCGACGCCGTGAGCTCCGGCACCAGCGACCCGACCGTCAGCCACGCCGCGCTGCGCGCGGTCGAGGACCTCGACAGCCGCTTCTCGAGCGGCGCCGTCGCGGTCCGCGACGAGGTCGCGCGCATGGCGGAGCCGGCCCGGACGCTGCTCGTCGAGCGAGCCGACATCGAGGGCGTCATGCGGCAGTCGCGCGAACAGTCGCGGCTCGACATCTCGACGCTCAAGCCGGGGGACGTGCTCGAGGGCCGCTACCGCTACGTGCAGAAGATCGGCAAGGGCGCCTTCGGCACCGTGCTCCTCATGGAGGATACGGTGGTCGACGAGCGCCTGATCCTCAAGTTCCTGAACCCCAACGTCTCCCAGGACGAGGAGATGATGAAGCGATTCGTGCACGAGCTGCGCTACTCGCGCAAGATCACGCACCGCAACGTCATCCGGATCTACGACTTCCTGTACATCCGCGGCAATTACGCGATCTCGATGGAGTTTTTCGCCTCGCACACGCTCGGCAGCGAGGTGAACGAGAAGCCGCTGCCGCTCGCGAAGGCGGTGCGCTACGCCACGGACATCGCGACGGGCATGTCGGTCGCGCACCAGTCGGGCATCATCCACCGCGACCTGAAGCCCGCCAACGTGCTCATCGACGACACGGGACTCCTGAAGATCGTCGACTTCGGCGTCGCCGCCGCGCAGCACCAGGGCGACACGCAGCTCACGAAGACGGGCTACGTGATCGGCTCGCCGAAGTACATGGCGCCGGAGCAGATCCTCGGCAAGAAGGTCGACGAGCGTGCCGACATTTACAGCCTCGGCGTGATCCTCTACGAGATGCTCACCGGCGAGCCCCCCTACCACCGGGGCGACCACATGGCGGTCATGTACCAGCACGTCCAGGGCAAGGCGAAGCCGCCGATCGAGCTCAACCCGGCGCTGCCGCCGGGCCTCTCCGAGATCGTCACGAAGGCGATGTCCGTCGACAAGGCGCGGCGCTTCCAGAGCATGGACGAGCTGCGCGCCGCCCTCGAGAAATACATCTGAGCACCGCATGGCCCGCATCGACGCGTTCCTGAAGCTGGGCGCCGCACAAGGCTGCTCCGACGTCCACCTCGCGGTCGGCGTACCGCCGATGCTGCGGATGAACGGCGAGCTGCTGCCGATCAAGTTCCGCAACCTCGCCGAAGCGGAGCTCGAGGGCTACGTCGCCGAGATCCTGAGCCCCTCGCAGCGGGAGAACTTCGAGCAGGGGCACGACATCGACTTCTCCTACGTCGCCGAGAACGGCGCGCGCTTCCGCGTCAACGTGTTCCGCAAGGACACCGGCGTCGGCGCGGTGTTCCGCACGATCCCGGCCGACGTCCCGAGCCTCGAATCGCTGAACCTGCCGCCGATCGTGCGCAAGCTCTGCGACTACCACCAGGGCATGGTGCTCGTCACGGGCTCGACCGGCACCGGTAAGTCGACGACGCTGGCCGCGATGATCGACCACCTGAACCAGACCCGGCGGCTCAACATCGTGAGCCTCGAGGACCCGATCGAGTTCGTCCATCGCAGCAAGCTCTCGCAGGTGATCCAGCGCGAGCTGCACACCCACCTGCCCTCCTTCGCAGACGGCGTCCGCGCCGCGATGCGCGAGGACCCCGACGTGATCCTCGTGGGCGAGCTGCGCGACGCCGACACCGTGCGCTGGGCGATGACGGCGGCGGAGACGGGGCATCTCGTGCTCGGCACGCTGCACACGACGAGCGCCGTCAAGACGCTCGACCGCATGGTCGACGCGCTGCCGGCCGAGGAGCGCGAGCAGACCAAGAGCTTCCTGTCGCAGAGCCTGATCGGCGTCGTGACGCAGGTGCTCGTGCGCACGCCGGACCTGCGCGGCCGCCGCGCGGTCTGCGAGGTGATGCTCATGAACCGGGCCATCGGCAAGCTCATCATGACCGACCAGAGCCACATGATTCCGTCGCAGCTGCAGACCGGGAAGGACGTCGGCATGCAGACCATGGACCAGGCGTTGCTCGCCGCGATCCAGGCCCGCGAGGTCGACCCCGAGGACGCTTACGTCTACGCGACCGACAAGCGGCCGTTCACTCGCTACATCGCCGATGGCACCGCGGTGCTGCGCGCCGACGTGACGCAGGGAGCCGTGCAGTGAGCGCGGATCCCGGCACGCTTCCCGGCGGCGAGGCGCCGACGCACGTCCCGCGGCGCATCGACGAGTACCTGCGCGAAGTGCTCGCGCGGGGCGGCTCCGACCTCCACTTCGTCGCGGGCGACCCGCCGCGGGTCCGCCTCTACGGGGAGCTGCAGACGCTGCGCGAAGGAGCGCTCTCGCCGGAGCAGGTGCGGACGGCGCTGTCGGAGATCCTGACGCGGCGCGCCCAGGCGCAGCTCGAGCAGAAGGACGGCGCCGACTTCGCCTACTCGATCCCCGGCGTGTCGCGCTTCCGCGTCAACGTGTTCCGCCACATCGCCGGCCTCGGCGGCGTGTTCCGTGCAATTCCCTCGAAGGCGCTCACGCTCGACCAGCTCAACATGCCGGAGTCGGTGCGGAGCCTCTGCCGGACCAACAACGGCCTGATCCTCGTGACGGGCAAGACGGGCTCGGGCAAGTCGACGACGCTCGCCGCGATGATCGACGACATCAACGCGCGCACCAAGGGCCACATCCTCACGATCGAGGACCCGATCGAGTTCGTGCACCCGCGCAGGAACTGCCTCGTGAGCCAGCGCGAGGTCGGCGTGCACAGCCCGGGCTTCGCCGAGGCGCTGCACAGCGCCCTGCGGGAGGACCCGGACGTCGTGCTGGTGGGCGAGCTCCGCGACCTCGAGACGATGAGCATCGCCGTGACGGCCGCCGAGATGGGAATCCTCGTCATGGGCACGCTGCACACGAACGGCGCCGCCCCGACGGTGGACCGCATCGTGAACGGCTTCCCGCACGACAAGCAGGCGCACGTCCGCACGATGCTGTCGACCTCGCTGCGCGGCGTGATCTCGCAGCAGCTAATCCAGCGCACCGACAAGCGCGGACGCGTGGCGGCACTCGAGATCCTCATCAACACGCCCGCCGTCTCGAACCTCATCCGCCAGGGCAAGCTCGACCAGCTCGAGAACACGATGCAGAGCGGGGCGCAGCACGGCATGCGCACGATGGACTCCGCGCTCCAGGAGCTGCTCGACAAGGGCCTGATCACGGGCCGCGCGGCCTTCGAGAAGGCGACGAACAAGCAGCGCTTCGAGCAGTACCGCGAGCCCGACTGACCGACTCGCCGACGGGCCGGCGGCCCGGACCGGGCGGCCGGCCGGCGCATCGGGCGTGGCATAATCGCGCGCTCACCCGGAGCGCCGCCGTCCCATGCCAGCCACCGACCGCCGCACGATCCTCGTCACGAGCGCCCTGCCCTACGCGAACGGCGCGCCGCACCTCGGGCACATGGTCGAGGCCGTGCAGACCGACATCTGGGTGCGCTATCAGCGCCTCCGCGGACACCAGTGCCTGTACATCTGCGCGAGCGACGCGCACGGCACGCCGATCATGCTCAAGGCGCGCCAGGAGGGCGTTGCGCCCGAGCAGCTGATCGAGCGCGTGGGTGCGGAGCAGCGGCGGGATTTCGCCGGCTTCGACATCTCGTTCGACAACTTCCACACGACCCACTCCGCCGAGAACCGCGAGGTCACGGAAGAGGTCTATGCGCGACTCGTCGCGGGCGGGCACATCCGCCGCGAGACGATCCGGCAGTCGTACGACGAGCAGGCCGGGATGTTCCTGCCCGATCGCTACGTGCGCGGCGGGTGTCCGCGCTGCGGCGCGGCGGACCAGTACGGCGACAGCTGCGAGAATTGCGGCGCGACATACTCGCCGGCCGACCTCGTGAACCCCGTCTCGGTGCTGAGCGGCACGCCGCCGGTGTTGCGCGATTCCGAACACCTGTTCTTCCGGCTCGCCGACTTCGAGGCGATGCTGCGCGAGTGGACCGGCTCCGGCCGCCTCCAGGCCGCCGTCGCAGCGAAGCTCGACGAGTGGTTCGACGCGGGCCTGCGCGACTGGGACATTTCCCGCGACGCGCCGTACTTCGGCTTCGAGATCCCCGGGGAACCGGGCAAGTACTTCTACGTCTGGCTCGACGCGCCGATCGGCTACCTGGGCAGCTTCCTGCAGTGGTGCCGCCGCACCGGGACCGACTTCGCGCGCTACTGGGCGCCGGGCTCCGACGCGGAGGTCTACCACTTCATCGGCAAGGACATCGTCTACTTCCACACGCTGTTCTGGCCCGCCGTGCTGCACGGCGCCGGCTACCGTACGCCGACGTCGGTGTACGCGCACGGCTTCCTGACGGTGAACGGCCAGAAGATGTCGAAGTCGCGCGGCACGTTCATCATGGCGTCCACGTGGCTCGAGCACCTGCCGGCCGAGTACCTGCGCTACTACTACGCGTCGCGGCTCGGCCCGGGCGTCGAGGACCTCGACCTCAATCTCGACGAGTTCGTGAGCAAGGTGAATGCCGACCTCGTCGGCAAGCTCGTCAACATCGCGAGCCGCTGCGCGGGCTTCATCGCGCGCGGTTCGGCCGGCCGGCTCGCCGACCAGCTGCCGGACCCCACGCTGCAGGCGGAGTTCGTCGGCGCGGCGGACCGCATCGGCGCCGCCTACGAGGCCCGGGATTTCGCGCTGGCGGTGCGCGAGATCATGCTGCTCGCCGATCGGGCCAACCACTACATCGACCAGCAGAAGCCGTGGCTCATGGCCAAGGATCCGGCGCGCGCGCCTGCGGTCCAGGGCGTGTGCACGCAGGGGCTCGAGCTTTTCAGGCTGCTCGTGCTGTACCTGAAGCCCGTGCTGCCCCGGCTCGCCGGCGCCGCCGAGCGGTTCCTCGGCATCGGGGACCAGCACTGGACGGACGCGACACGATCGCTCGCGGGCCGCACGATCGGCACGTACGAGCCGCTTGCGACCCGGGTGGACCCCGCCGCCGTCCAGGCGCTGCTCGCGGCCGCAGCCGGCAGCCTGCAGCCCATGGGCGTCCCGACCGCCGCGACGGCAGCAACGGCTGCGGCGAAGCCCGCCGACGCCCCGGCCATCTCGATCGACGACTTCACGCGCGTCGACCTGCGCATCGCCCGCATCGTCTCGGCCGAAGCGGTCGAAGGCGCGGACAAGCTGCTGCGGCTGGTCGTCGACCTCGGCGACGGGCGGCGCACGGTGTACGCCGGCATCCGCCAGGCCTACGCGCCCGACACGCTCGTCGGCCGCCTGACGGTCGTCGTCGCCAATCTCGAGCCGCGCAAGATGCGCTTCGGCACGTCCGAAGGCATGGTGCTGGCCGCGGGCCCGGGCGGCTCCGACATCTTCCTGCTCTCCCCCGATTCCGGTGCTACGCCCGGGATGAGGGTGAAGTAGGACGGGGGTGGGGGACAGGGGATAGTGATAAAGGGGGTAGTGAATAGGGGGTAGGGCCCGAGGGCCTGCGCTGCCCGCGACGACGCCGCTAGACTGTGCCGTCCCGCACAACCCCCTGTTCACTACTCACTATTCACGGATTCTCTTCCCGTGCTCGACTTCCTGCTCCTCGCCCTCGGCGCGAGCCTGGTCAACAACTTCGTCCTGACACAGTTCCTCGGACTGTGCCCGTTCGTCGGCGCGAGCCGCCGGTTCGAGGCCGCCGCCGGGATGGCGGTGGCGACGCTCTTCGTGATGACGATCGCCTCGGGGGCCGGGTACCTCGCGTGGCACTTCCTGCTCGAGCCGTTCGGACTCGGTTACCTGCGCACGCTGGTGTTCATCCTGATCATCGCGGCAACCGTGCAGTTCACCGAACTCGTGGTCCGCGCGACGAGCCCGCTGCTGCACGAACTGCTGGGCGTGTTCCT
>RPQJ01000040.1 GCA_003819815.1 Lysobacterales bacterium | reverse complement strand
GATCCGCCGGACCCGAGCCTGTACGAGATCTTCATCCAGTACTCGAACGAGAAGAACCTCGTCGAGCTGATCTACCAGGACAGCGAGGGCGGCCGGCAGAGCTCGTTCGCGAAGGGAGCGTTCTACGGGGCGCAGGGCAACACCAATGGCCTGGTCTCCTCCCCGGACTACGAGGAGCCCTCGGAGAACGTGCTGATCCTGCAGGGCACCTACTGGATGAATGAGAGCTGGAATTTCACTTACGGGCTCAGGCGCAGCGAATGGTCCGGCCAGGCGCAGCAGTGCGATTTCGGGCCGGTCTCGACCGTCCAGAGTGCCTGTTTCTGGGACCAGCCCGGTTTCAATTACTCGGACGAACTCGACAAGGTGTACTCGGCGCGGTCGTGGGACGCCATGCTCGGAGGCGGGTACAACCGCGGCAAGTGGACCTACACGGCCGGCGGCGTCTACCTGGACAAGGCCAGCACGCGGAACCCCGTCGAGTGGGGTCAGGAGAACACCGCCATCTTCGTGAACCTCGGGATCTACCGCGACCTGCCTGAACTTTCGTTCGGCGGGATCTTCAAGATGGAGGCCTACGCGGGACTCGGCCGCGTCATGTACGGACGCCAGGGCCCGGCGCCGTTGAGCATGCCGAGCAACATCGCGTTCGGCGGCGTCGACCCACGCACCAGCGAGTCGGGCAATTTCCTCACGATTGGGGCCAATCTCAACTTCTGAGGAGCACGCCATGCGCGCGATCGACGCAATGCCGCGTAACCGACCGGTGGCTGCGACCCGCGGCGTCGCCCGCATCGCCGCCGTGGGTCTGTTGCTGCTCTCGGGTGCGGGCGTTCCGGTCTCCGCGGACCCGGACGTCGCGCTGGGGCTCGGCGGCTACCTCACGCGGCTCAAGGGCGGCGACGGCGAACTTCCAGTCGCGGAGTTCGTGACCGGCGAGGCGGCCGGCAGGGCCGCGCCGACCAACCAGTGGTATTCGTCGGTGATGTTCCAGCGCTGGTCGCAGCCGCTGCACGCGCACCCGATGACCTACCGGGCGTCCGAGCAGGGCTTCGAAGTGGGGCTGCCCTCCAAGCGTTTTGCGGACGTCGACGGCAGCCTCGAGCTGAGCTATCCGCACGTGCCCGCGATCGTCGTGGCCCCCGCTGGCTTCACGCCGAAGGACGCACGCCTGTCGAAGTTCTCGGACTGGCTGGCCCAGGTCAGCATGGCGGCGGGGCCCGAGGAAGCGCTCACTGCCACCGTGCTGCACGGCAGCCCGTTCAGCTACTACGAGATCAGCAAGGGTGACGTGCGCTTCCGGCTCGCGGCCCGCGACGCCGTGGTCGCCGATCCGACCCAGGCGGGCCAGGATCCGCGCGTCGCGGCGGTCACGATCGCCGGCAAGACCTACGCGATCTTCGCGCCGACGGGTGCGAGCTGGGAGTGGACGCAGCCCACCGAGCTGGTGCTGCGCCTGCCTGCCGAGTCCCGCTATTTCTCCGTGGCCGGCCTGCCGGATGCGACCGAGTCCACGCTGCGTGACTTCCACGCCGTGGCGTACGCCTTTCCCACGGATACGCGCGTCGAATGGGCTTATGACGAGGCCTCGAGCAAGGTCCGCTCGGCCTATCGCGTCGAAACCGTGGCGAAGGAGGGCGAGGAACGCGGCACCTTCATGGGCCTCTACCCGCACCACTGGTCGAGCGTCGTGTCCGACCATCCGTCCAAGTACGGCTACGATTCCGTGCGTGGACGCATCCGTCTCGTGCCGGGCAACAGCTTCACGACCGAGCGCACCTATCGCGGCTTCGTCCCCGTGTGGCCCGCGCTCGAGGACCCTGCCAACAAGGAGAGCGTCGGAAGCCTCCTCGTCGGCGATCTCGCCAAGGCCCCCCAGCTGTTCGGGAAGATGGGCCGGGGCACGTACTGGGTCGGCAAGGGCCTCGGCGCAACGGCGCAGCTCATGAGCGTGGCGGAGGCCGAAGGCAAGACGAAGATGAGCGACGAACTCCTCGAGCAGCTCAAGAGCCGCATGGAGTCTTGGTTCAGCGGCGAGCGCTCGACGTATTTCGCGCACGACTCGACGCTCGGCACCTTCGTGGGCGTGCCGCAGGAGTACGGCAGCATCAAGGCCATGAACGACCACCACTTCCACTACGGCTACTGGGTGATGGGCGCCGCGCACGTCGCGCTCAGGGATCCCGAGTGGGCATCGCAGGAAAAATGGGGCGGCATGGTCGGCAAGATCATCTCCGACATCGCGACCGACGAGCGGGGCCGCCGCGACTTCCCGTTCCTGCGCAATTTCGACGTGTACGAGGGACACTCCTGGGCGTCGGGCGATGCGAACTTCGACGCCGGCAACAACCAGGAGTCGTCGTCCGAGGCGGTGAACGCGTGGGCGGGCCTCGTGCTGTGGGGCGAGGCGACCGGCGATCGCCGGCTGCGCGATCTCGGGGTCTACCTGCTCACGACCGAGGCCGCATCCGTCAACCAGTACTGGTTCGACCTCGACCGGCAGGTGCTGGCGCCGGAGTACGGCAAGCCGTTCGCCAGCATGGTGTTCGGCGGAAAGTATGCCTACAACACGTGGTGGACCCAGGAGCCGCGCCAGATCTTCGGCATCAACATGCTGCCGATCACGACGGCCTCGACGTACCTCGGAGCCGATCCGAAGTACGTGTCCAGCCTGGTCGCCGCGCTGCCGGCCGCCGTCAAGGCCTACAACGCGCGCGGCCTCGACGACGGCACGCCCAAGGACGTCTGGCAGGACGTCATCGCCTCGTACGCGGCGCTCGGCGATCCGGAGGCCGGCGCGGCGATGTGGAACCGCAAGGGCAGTGTCGAGGCGGGGCACACGCGCTCGCACACGGCCTACTGGCTCGCGAGCCTCAAGGAAATGGGCACGCCGGACTTCACGGTCACGGCCGACACGCCCTTGTACGCGGTGTTCAAGGACGAGAAGGGCGTGAGGACCTACCTCGCGTACAACGCACGCGATGCAGCCATCAAGGTGAAGTTCAGCACGGGCACGACGCTCGACGTACCGCCGAAGTCGCTCGTGCGCACCCGGTGACGAGCCGGCGGGCGGCACGGTGGGTGCGGACTCGGTTATCGGGGAATTCGTCGACCTCGACGGCGAGCGGTGCTACGTCATCCGCAACGTCGACCGGATGCCGCCCTTCTTCATCAGCGTGGTTTCGAGCGCCGACCACTGGCTCTTCGTTTCCTCATCCGGAGGCCTGACCGCCGGCCGCGTCTCGCCGGACACCGCGCTCTTTCCCTACGTCCCCGTCGACAGGATCCACGACAGCCACCCGCACACGGGCTGCAGGACGATCCTGCGGGTCGGTCTGGCCGGCGAGCAGGTCGTCTGGGAGCCGTTCAATCGCGAGCACGATGGTCGCTTCGAGACCCGGCGCAACCTGTACAAGAGCGTCCTCGGCCACAAGCTCTGCTTCGAGGAGGTCAATCACGACCTTGCCCTGGTCTTCCGCTACACGTGGGCGACGAGCGACCCGCATGGCTTCGTGCGCCTGTGCGAGCTGCGGAACCTTGGGGACGAGCCGTCGCGAGTCGAGTTCCTGGACGGCCTCCAGAACCTGCTGCCCGCCGGCACGCCGCTGGCCGTCCAGACGAACGCGAGCAACCTCGTGGACGCGTACAAGTGGGCCGAACTCGACGCCGACACGGGTCTGGCGACATACGCGCTCTATTCCGGGATATCCGATCGCGCCGAACCCTGTGAGTCCCTGAGGGCCAGTACCGTCTACGGCCTGGGCCTCGACACACCCACGGTGTTGCTCTCGTCGCTGCAGCTCGAGACGTTCCGGCGCGGGGGAGACGTCGTGCAGGAGGTCCGCAAGCGCGGCATCCGCTGCGCATATTTCATGCGCGCCGCCCTGGAGCTGCCGCCCCGCGAGTCACGGCACTGGCGAATCGTGGCCGATGTGGAACGGACGCAGGCCCAGGTCGTCGAGCTCCGCCGGCACCTGGCAGATCCCGCCTCCGTGGACCAAGCAGTGGCGACTTCTGTCGCCGCCGGAAGCGACGAGCTCCGCCGCATCGTGGTAACGGCAGACGGGTTCCAGTCCGCGGCCGAGGAACCGGTGACGGCGCATCACTACGCCAACGTGCTGTTCAACGTCCTGCGCGGCGGCGTGTTCCATGACCAGTACCAGGTGCCGGTTGCGGATTTCGCGAGTCACCTCCGTCATTTCAATCGCCGGGTCTGGGCACGGCACCGGGAACTCCTGCAGCGACTCCCGGAAAAGCTTGCGCTGCCGGAGCTGCGCGCGGCTGTCCGCCGTACCGGCGATCCGCAACTGGAAAGGCTCTGCCACGAATACCTTCCGATCACCTTCGGACGCCGTCACGGCGATCCGAGCCGACCGTGGAACAAGTTCGCGATCCGGCTGAAGGATGCTGCCGGCCAGCCACTACTCTCGTACGAAGGCAACTGGCGGGACATCTTCCAGAACTGGGAGGCGCTGGCCTTCAGCTTCCCGGAGTTCGTCGAGCACGTCATCGCGAAGTTCGTGAACGCCTCTACCGTGGACGGATACAACCCGTATCGACTCACGCGCGAGGGGATCGACTGGGAAGCCGAGGAACCGGGCAATCCCTGGAGCCACATCGGCTACTGGGGCGACCACCAGATCATCTACCTCCTCAAGCTCCTCGAGCTCTCGGAGCGGTTCCATCCGGCGCGCCTCGGCGAGCTCCTGCACCGACCGCTCTTCAGCTACGCGAACGTTCCCTATCGGATCCGAAGCTTCGCCGACCTCGTGGCCGATCCGAAGCGGACCGTCGACTACGACCACGCGCTCGCCGCGCGCATCGCCGATCGCGTCGCCGGGATGGGCGCCGACGGCAAGCTGGTGCTCGACGCGGATGGGGAGGTCTACCAGGTCAGCCTGCTGGAAAAGCTGTTGGTGCCCTTGCTGGCAAAGCTCGGGAACCTCGTCGTCGACGGCGGGATCTGGCTCAACACGCAGCGACCGGAGTGGAACGACGCGAACAACGCACTCGTCGGCCATGGCGTTTCCGTGGTCACGTTGTGCTACCTGCGCCGGTACGTGCGCTTCATGCAGGAATTGCTGGCCGGGCAATCCGGCCCCGTCGAGCTGTCGGCAGAAGTCGCCGACTGGCTGGCAGGCACGGCCGCCGCGCTCGCGGGCGTCCGCCCCTTGCTGGGGAACGCCACGCTCGGCCCGGACGAGCGCTGGCACTCGATGCAGCAACTCGGCCTGGCAGCGAGTCGCTACAGGCAGTCCGTTTACCGAGACGAGCCCTTCTCCGGCAGGGTGGCTCGACCGCTCGCGGAGGTCACGAGCCTGCTCGAGGACGGCCTCGCGGCCATCGATCACAGCATCCGCAGCAACCGCCGCGAGGACGGCACCTGGCATGCGTACAACCTGCTGGACCTGCGCAGGAACGAGGTCGGCATCGATCCGCTGTATCTCATGCTCGAGGGCCAGGTTGCCGTCCTGAGTTCCGGCGCCATCGCTCCCCAGGCGGCCGCTGCGCTGGTGGAATCCCTGTTCGACAGCGACATCTACCGGCCCGACCAGCGGACCTTCATGCTGTATCCGGACCGTCCGTTGCCGGGCTTTCTCGAGAAGAACCGCGTCCCGGCCGACAGGGTCGAGGAGATCGTCCTGCTGCGGCGCATGCTCGCCGCAGGCGACGACCGGATCGTCTCGCGCGACGCCGACGGCCGCCATCGCTTCAACGCCGATTTCAGGAACGTCGGCGACCTGGACAGCCGCCTCGACGGTTTGACCGGACAATACGGCGAGGACGTCGAGGCCTCACGCCGGGCCCTGCGCGCACTGTACGAGCACGTGTTCCGGCACCGCGAGTTCACCGGTCGTTCCGGAAGCATGTTCGGTTTCGAGGGCCTGGGCTGCATCTACTGGCACATGGTGTCGAAGCTGCTCCTGGCGATACAGGAGAACTTCTACGCGGCGCTCGACGGTGGGGCGGAGCCGGAGACCTGCCGCCGGCTCGGCTCCCTGTACTACCGCGTGCGGGAGGGCATCGGCTTCAACAAGACGCCGGCCGAATACGGTGCCTTTCCGACCGATCCGTACTCGCACACGCCGGGGCATGGCGGCGCCCAGCAGCCCGGGATGACCGGGCAGGTCAAGGAAGAGGTGCTGACGCGCTTCGGCGAGCTGGGCGTTCGCCTCGCCGCCGGCGCAGTCCGCTTCGATCCCCGGCTTCTGCGCGCGCGCGAATTCCCGGCCGGTCCCCGCGAGTTCCAGTACCTGGACGTCGACGGCCGGTGGCAGTCGCTGACCGTTCCCGGGTCGGCACTGGCCTTTACCTGGTGCCAGGTCCCGATCGTCTACCGTCTGCGCGGCTCGGGTGGCCCGGCGCTCACGATCTCGCTGCGGGACGGCAGCGCGCAGACGTTCGCGCAATCGTCGCTGCCGAAGGAGCTGAGTTCGGAGTTGTACCGGCGTTCGGGACTGATACGGAGCATCTGGCTGGATCTTGCGCCGGCGTCGATGCAGCCCTGATCAGCGCTCAGGCCCGCTCGCGATTACTCGAGCATCGATCGCAACATCCAGGCGGTCTGCTCGTGCACGGTCAGGCGCTGGACCAGCAGGTCGGCCGTCGGCTCGTCCCGAGCCTCTTCCACGGCCGGTAACAGCCCCCTGGCGGTACGGGCCACGGCTTCATGGCCTTCCATGAGTATGCGCACCATGTCCATCGCCGCGGGCGGATCGAGCGGTGCATCGCCCAGCGAGCTCAACTTGCCGAAGGCCGCGTACGATCCCGGCGCGACGTGGCCGAGCGAGCGAATGCGCTCGGCGATGGGATCGACGGCATTCCACAATTCAGTGTACTGCTCCATGAACATGAGGTGCAGGCTGTTGAACATCGGCCCGGTGACGTTCCAGTGGAAGTTGTGGGTCGTCAGGTAGAGGGTATAGGTGTCTGCGAGCAGGCGGCTCAGCCCCTCGCTGATGGTCTTGCGTCCTTCGTCGCTGATGCCGAGGTCCACGCGAATTCCCTTGACCTTGCCCATGCCGTTTCTCCTGTCGAAGCCTGGAGCCTGTACAACGATACCGATCCGACGCCGATGCGCCAACTCCGGGGTCCGCCTGAGCCTCGATCGGCCACTGCCGTCTCCTGCCGGCGCCGCCGCTCGAACGAGGCTCACCGCCGGCGAGGGCCAGCGATCACGGCTTCGCCACCCGAGCCGGACTCGCGGTGTCCTCGTAGACTCCGACGACCTGCACGCGTTCGCCGCCGCGCAGCAGCTCGGCACCACGCACGATCACCTGGTCGCCGTCGGCAATGCCGCCCTCCACCGCGATCCATTCGCCGTCGGCGATGCCCGACCGGACTTCGACGCGTTCCGCGCGCTCGTCCTTCGTCACGCGGTAAACGTACAGTCCTTCGGCACGGATCACGAGCGCGTCGCGCGGCACGGCAATGCGCCGCTGTGGCTCGCCCAGCGGCAGCTCGACCTCGACCGTGGTGCCTGCCGCGAGCAGGCCGTCGACGCGCGGCGCCTTGACCAGCACTTCGAAGGACTGCGAGCGCGCGTCCCCGGCCGGCACGATGCTGCTCACCGGCGCGGTGAAGGCACGGCGCTCGGCCGTGACGTTGACCACGTCGCCGGCACGGATCGCGCGTACGTGGCGCAGCGGCACGAACAGGCGGATTTCGAGCTCGTCCGGATTGACGAGCCGCGCGACGACGTCGCCACGCGCCACCTCCTCGCCGGCGTGGCGCACGCGGTCGGAGACGACGCCGTCGAACGGCGCGGTCAGGCGCGAGCGGGCGAGTTGCTCGTCGGTCTGCGCGAGCAGCGCACGGGCCACCTCGAGGTCCGCCGCCGCGATGTCCCGGTTCGACTGCGCCTGGTCGACGTTGAAGCGGGGGACGGCGCTGCCCGACGCGCGCAGGCGCTCGAGCTCGCGGTCGAGGCCGCTCAGCGTGACGCGGGCACGGTTCACGCGCGCCGCCTGCTCGGCCCGCACCAGCGAAAGCTCGCGCGTGTCGAGGCGCGCCACGACTTCGCCTGCAGCGACGGCGGTGCCCGCCTCGGCGACCCACTGCAGGCGCCCCGGAACCGCGGCGGCGAGATCCGCGGCCGAACGGGATCGCACCAGCCCCGCGGCGCGTACCACGGGCGCGAGTTCGCGCAACGATGCGCGGGCGACCTGCACCGAAGACGGCGGTCGCTCCGGTGCCTGGGCCCGCACCGGCACGGGTCCCAGCGTGGCGACTGCCGCGAGCAGTGCCAGGCCGTGCCGGGCCCACGTGGCATCCCGGGTCACGCGGGCTCTCCCGGCAAGGTGGCGTCCTGCGGCTCGACGACCCGCGCCCTGCGTTCCTCGCCGAGGCGCAGCAGGCTCGGCATCAGCACCCAGGTGAACGCCGTGCCTACGATCATGCCGCCGGCCACCACGGCCGCGAGACCGCGGTAGATCTCGGCGCCCAGGCCGGGCATGAAGATGAGCGGCGCCATCCCCAGGACTGCCGTGAGCGTGGAGAGCATGATCGGACGCGCCCGGGTTTCGAGCGCCTCGGCAACCGCCTGGCGTCGCGGCAGTCCGGTGCGCTCGCGGGCGCGAGTCTGGTCGACCAGCAGGATCGCGGCGTTGACGACGAGGCCAAGCAGGATGATGAAGCCGATCATGGTCAGCAGGTCGAGCGCCTGGAAGCCGAAAACGCCGACGAGGCGCAGCGCGAGGATACCGCCGGCGACCGAGACCGGCAGCACCGCCATCACGAGCAGGCTGTCGCGGATCGAGCGGAACAGGGCGGCCATGAGGGCCAGGAGGATCACCAGCGCGAGGAGGAAATTCTGCGCCATCGCTCGCAACGCCTCGTGCAGGTCGTTCGCCGAGCCCGCGTAGGCCACCTGGACGCCGGGCGCCATCGCCTCGCGCACCTTGGGCTCCACCTGCTCCTTGAGCGCCTCGAGCGACTCGTCGAGCGTCAGGTCGTCCGGCGGCTGCATGGTCACGCTCACCGTGCGGCGCCCGTCGATCCGAACGAGCTGCGCCGGACCGACCGTCTGTCGCAGGCTCGTCAGGTCGCCGACGGTCTGCACGCCGGCCGACGGCGTCACGATCGGCAGCTCCGCGAGTTCCTCGGGCGAGTGCCACTGTGGCGAGCGCACGATGATGTCGAGGCGTTCGTCGCCGTCGAAGTACTCGCCGGCCCACAACCCGCCCGTCATCGCGCGGATCGATGCGGCCACCTCGGTGCGCGTCAGCCCGGAGCGCGCGATGCGCCACTCGTCCGGGACCAGCTGCAGCTCCGGCTGGTTCAGCTCGAGCCCGGGGAATGCCTGCGGTTGGGTGTCGGGGATCGCCTCCGGGATCGCGTCCACGGCGACGCGGGCCGCGTCCATCAGTGCCCCGAGGTCCGCGCCCTGGAAGTCCATGCGGATCTCGCGCGCATTGTCGCCGTCCACGTTGAGGAGCGAGCCGCGCTGGGCGAAGATCGAGGTGTCCGGGAAGCCCACCATGATCTCCTCGCGCAGCACGCGCAGCATTTCCTGGATGTCGCGCGGGTCGCGGGGGTAGACGGCCGCCGCGCCGCCGAACCCGCCCCAGGCCGAGAGGTTGTAGTACTTGATCGCCGGCTCGCGCGTCCCCTCGAGGTACGGGCGCAGCCGCTCGATCACCACCGGCGCAAATTCGCGGCGCGCCGTCTCGATGTTGCCGCCGGGCGGGAGGCGTATGTTGTTCCAGATCAGATCGGTCTGCGCGACGGGCAGGTAGTCCACCTTCGGCGCGAGCAGCAGCACGAGGAGCACGCTGCCGCCCGTGATGCCGGCGATCCAGCCGAGCCGGGCCGCGGGCCGCTCCGTGAGCCGCATTGCGAAGCCGGTCATCGCCCGCCACCAGTGCACGTGCTGGTCGGCGGGAACGCCCTTCGCGAGCGCCCAGCGGTTGGCGGCCGGGATCACCGTCATCGCCACGAGCAGCGATGCGGCGTGCGAGACCGACATCGTGATCGCGAGGTCCTGGAAGAGCTGGCCTTCGAGCCCCTCCATGAACAGGATCGGCAGGAAGATGGCGACGCTCGTGAGCATCGAGGCCACGAGCGCCGGCAGCACCTCGCGTGCGCCCTCGACGGTCGCGTCCCAGGCGCTGCGCCCTTCCTGCAGGAAGCGGAGCACGTTGCCCTGCACGATCAGCGCCGCGTCGATGACGATGCCGGTCGAGAAGGCGAGGCCGGCCAGCGAGACGACGTTGAGGGAGCGACCGAGCAGGTGGAGCGCGATGATCGCGAAGAAGAGCGAGATCGGGATCGATGCGCCGATGACCAGCAGTGCGCGCGGCCCGCGCAGGAAGTACCAGAGCCCGCCGACCGCGAGCAGGATGCCGATGGCGAGGCTCTCCTGGACGAAGCCGATGGCGCGGCGCACGTACACGCTCGCGTCCCACGACATCTCGATCATCAGCTTCTCGGTGGCGAGTGGCCCGGCGTTGAGTTCCTCGATGACCTCCTTGAGGCCGTCGATCAGCTCGACCGTGTTCGAGTCGGAGGTGCGCTGCAGCGTGATGTAGTACGCAGGGACGCCGCTGCGGAAGGCGAACCACACCGGGTCGACGTGCTCGAGGCGCACGTCGGCCACGTCGCGCAGGTAGAGCGGGCGGTCCTCGCTCCATCCGACGACGAGGCCGCCCAGGTCGGCGACCGGCTCGCGGCCCGTGACACGCACCGTGAACTGCCGGCGGCCCACGTCGGCGAAGCCTGCCGAGACGTCCCGAGCCGCGACCACGGTCTCGGCGAGGCGCTGCGGCGTGATGCCGAGCGCGGCGAGCCGGTGCGGATCGAACACGACACGCACTTCGCGAGGCCGCCCGCCTTCGAGGTTCACGCGCGAGACGCCCGGCACGCGCGCGAGACGCGGCTCCACGACCTCCTCGATGAACTGCTGGTAGGCGACCGCGATGTCCGGCACGGAGTGGCCTTCGACGGGCCGCACGAGCAGCGAGGCCGCGTTCTCGGTCTGCCAGCTGTCGCCGCCGAAGACCTGTGGCTCCTCGGCGTCCGGCGGCAGCGGCGGCAGCGTGTTGAGGCGCGAGACGACGTCGAGCATCACCCGCGTCATGTCGGTCCCGACTTCGAACGTGAGTCCCACGCCGCCCCGCCCGCGGTTCGCCTCGGAGCGCATCTCGACCATCCCGGGCAGGCCGCGCATGGCTTCCTCGATCGGCTCGATCAGCGCCTCCTCGAGCTCGGTCGGCGCCGCCTCGCGCCACTCCACGTTCACGAATAGCTCGGGCTGGCGCGTGTCGGGCAGCAGCTGGATCGGCAGGCGCAGCAGCGCGAGCACGCCGAAGAGCACCACGATGGCGACGGCCGCGGCGACCGCGGCGGGGTTGTGCTGGCTCAGTTCGGACAGTCGCATGATGGCTCCCGCGCCGTGCCATGGTCGCCGCTCCGGCTCGAGGCAGCCGGGAGCGCGCGATTATGCACGTGTAGATCGCGGGGGCGGAGGGTCGCTCGGGCGCGGCCAGGCGTGAGTCCCCGCCGAGGCGTGCGAGACCGAACCGGCCCAAAGGCGTGTGCGGGCGCGCGAACCGATCAGTCGCGCGCACCGATGCGGAGCAGCACCTTGCCCGGACGCCCGCGCTCCTGCGACGCGGCCAGCGCCTCGTGCACCCGCGCCAGTGGATAGACCGCGTCGACCGTTGTGTCGAAGACGCCCTGGGCAGCGAGCCGGGCAACCTCTGTGAGGATCCCCGGCAACCGCGCGGGCGGCTGAAGGGCGAGCCAGCTCGCGGCGAAGAAGCCCGAAAGACGCGTCGCCGGCATCATCATGTCCCGGGATGGAAGGGTGATCGGGCTGTTGGACAGCGTGCCGTAGACGACCATGTGGCCGCCGAGCGTCAGGCACTGCAGCATGTGGCCGGCGAGATCGCCGCCCACGCAGTCCATGGCGTAGTCGACGCCGCGCCCGCCGGTCACGCGCGCCACCTCGTCGCGCAGGTCCACGGATTCGGTGTTGATCACGACGTCGGCGCCGAGCGCCTCGAGCGCCGGACGGTGCGCTTCGCTGCGGATCAGGTTGATGGTGCGGACTCCGGAATGCCGTGCCATCCGGACGACCATCTTCGCCAGCGCGGAGCCGGCGGCGTCCTGCAGCAACCAGGTGTCCGCCCGGACGGCCAGCACGTCGTGAACCATCGCGTAGGACGAGAGCGGGTTGATGACGAACATCGCGGCCAGCTCGTCGCCGATCGAGTCGGGAAGCGGCAGGACCGCCTGTGCCGCGAGCACCGTGTATTCCTGCCAGGCCCCCATCGGCGGACCTGCGATCACGGCGACCCGGCGGCCCGCGAGCGTGGCGGGGGCGCCGGGGCCGCACGCGTCCACGATGCCGAGCCCTTCTCCGCCGAGTGCGTAGGGCGGCCGCGGGCTCGGCCGAGTGCGCGCCGGATCGCTGCATAGGACCTGCTGGCCTCGATTCCAGATCAGTCGCTCGAAGGCGTGCAGGTAGTCGCCACGGACGGCATTCAGGTCGGACGGGTTCACCGGACTCAGCTGCATGCGCACGCGGACCTGTCCCGGCCCGGGCTCAGGCAGGGGAACCTCGAGGACCCGCACTCGGGACAGGTCGTCGGCGAGGCGGTCGATCTGGACGGATTTCATGGTGCCGGCTCCTGCAGAAGTCGCGAGGGATCGATGTGGCGTTGCGCAGTGGCGTGTATCACAGCCGATTCAGCAGTCGGCGGACGGGCCCGCTCCCGTCGTCGGCCGCCCGGTACTCGCGTCCTTCCGCGATCAGCCGTTCGAGCTGCCGGGCAACGCGATCCCGCACGCGACGCAACGTCGCGGGATCCTCGTGCCGCCCGCGGCAGGGTCGCGTATCGATCGGCCGGCCCACAATGAAGTACATCCGCTCGGGCCGTGGCAGCGGCGTGAGGCCGAGGCCGCGCACCAGCGGAGGCAGCTCCTCGCCGCCGCGGAGATGCCGCTCGGCGAGGCCGCTGGCCCTCAGGAGCCGTCCGAGCGGGCTGCTCATGTAGTCCCCGGCGTCGAGCAGCACGTCGAGCGATTCCTCGGCGCCGACGGTCGCATAAGGCGTGATCGTGTAACCGTGCTCGATCGCGAGCCGGACGAAGCCGTAGCGCTCCTTCCAGAGCAGCCGGTACGATTCGCCCTTGCGCTTGAAGACTTCGCGCGCGCCGCCTGGAAAGACGAGCACGTTCTCGCCGCGGCGCATCAGCGCAGCGCAGTTCTCCCGGGTTCCGAGCACGCTGCCCTGCCGGACGAGGAGGTCCCGCCACAGGGGCACCTTGAAGTGACCCCGGTCCGACAGCGGGCGCAGCACGATCTCGCGCTCCCGGTAGAGGGCGTCCGCGAACAGCATCGCGTCGAACACGTTGCACACTGAGTGGTTCGCGACGAACAACGTCGGACGCCTGCGGCTCGCGCGCTCGAGGTGCAGGAACCGGGGATCGAAGTACCAGCGCAGCGCGCGCAGCACGAGGTCGAACCGCTGTGACGGTGCGATTGCGAGCTCCGGGACGTACCCGGTGTCGTGAGCCGTCATGCTGCGGACCTGGGTCGCGACGAGGCGTGCGCATTGCGTGGCCGTGCCAACGGCGGCGAGGACTCCGCATCGGCCGCGCCAGACGGCAACTGCAACTCTTGCTGGATGCGTCGCGTGGCCGCATGAAGTTCTTTCCCGCGGACGGCGCCGTACACGAAGCGGTCCGGTCGAACGACGATGACGCTGCCGCGCCCGTGGCCGTGCGACCGCAGCCATGCAAGCAGCTCGCCGGACACGTCCTCGATCTCGATCACGCCGGCGGTGCTCGCGCGCGCGGCGTCGCCCTGCGGACGGCCGCCGAACGCATGGACCGTGACGAATCGCGTGTCGAGCCGCTGCCACGCCGCCCGTTCCGCTTCGGTCAGGAACTGGCGGGGATCCACGCCGATGCCGATGAGCGAGAACCCGCCGCCGAGCATGTCGTCGAGGCGGCCACCGCGGCCGTCCGGTCCCTTGACGAACGGCTGCGGCAGCTGCCGACCTGCCGGCGAGCGGCGCAGGCGCCGCATCCGTCGCGGCAGGCCGAAGTAGGTGCCTCGTGCGTAGCACGGTTGGGGGATGAAGGTGCCCTCGCGCAGGTATCGCCCGAGGCCGGGAGTCGCCATCGCGGCGCGCGTCAGCACGTTGCGCAGGAATGCCTTGACCGGGTTCGCCATCGAGACGAAGTCCTTCATGCCGACGGCCGTGCGGATCATGTTGCGCACGTGCGGCCGGCGCTCGTCCTGGTAGGTGTCGAGGAGCGCCTCCGCGGCGGAGCCCGCCATCACGGCGTCGAGCTTCCACGCCAGGTTGTACGCGTCCCGCACGCCGGCATTCATGCCCTGGCCGATGAACTGGGGCGTCATGTGTGCGGCGTCGCCAGCCAGGAACACGCGGCCGTCGCGCCAGCGCTCCGCGACCAGCGCGTTGAACGTGTAGACGAGCCTGCGCAGGATGTCGAAGCGGTCCACGTCCACGTGCTTCGCGAGGTGCGCGCGCACGGTCGACGAGTGTTCCATGTGCTCGCGGGTCTGGCCCGGCATCAGCATGAACTCAAAGCGATGGTGGCCGTCGGGCTGCACGCAGCTCACCGTCGGGCAGTGCGGGTCGCAGACGAAACTGAAGTACGGCAGGTGCCTGAGCGCAGATTCGCCTTCCTTCTCGCGTATGTCGACGACCAGCCAGGGGTTCGGAAAGCTGCGGCCGGTCATCTCGATGCCGAGCTGGGAGCGCACGGTGCTCCGGCCGCCGTCGCAGCCGACGAGGTACCGCGCGCGCACCGATTCGGCTGCCGCGACCGGCTGCGCAGGCGGGCTCTTCCGGCCGTAGTGCGATCCTGTCGACGCGGCATGATGCACGACCACGCCGTCGGCATCCTGTTCGAAACGGGTGAGCTCGCGGCCGCGGCGTACCGTCACGTTCGGGTAGCGCGCCAGGGCGTCGGCCAGTTGCGTCTCGAGGTACGGCTGGTAGAAGAAGTTGAGCGAGGGCCAGCCATAGGGCCGCCGGCTGTCGGCAATCTGCATCAGGACGGAGCCGTTCGGCAGCAGCATCTGCACCGGGCAGTCGGTCAGCATGTCGGCCGCGAGCGCGTCGGCCATGTCGAACGACTGGAAGATCCGCATGCACTCGTCGTCGGTGTAGACGGCGCGCGCGTTGCCGTAGAACTCGGGCTCGCGTTCCAGCACCAGCACGCGGCGACCGCGCTTGCCGAGCAGGTGCGCGAGCGTGAGCCCGGTCGGCCCGAGCCCCGAGATCACGACGTCGCAGTCGAACCCGGCGGCGCTCATCGGGGCGTCCTCCCGAAGGGCGTGTATTCCGGGCGTGCGAGGGAGGCTAGACCGCGCGCTGCGCGCCGTATGCGGGTGCCGGCGCCGAGGTTCAACGGCTGGTGTCCCCACAGGCTGATCCCGCGATAGGCCGCAACCTGCCAGGCAGGTTCGTCCCGCACGACGATCGGGTTCCAGCCGAGCTCGACCTCGAATCCGGAGGGGCTCTCGACGTAGAACGAGAGCTCGCGATCGTTCGGATGCTGGCCGATCGCATTGGCGAGCCGGAAACCGAGCTTGCGGCAGCGCACGTAGGCAGCGGTGACGTCGTCGAGCGTGGCGGCCTGCAGGTTCAGGTGGTGGATCCGCGTCCGGATGGGATCGATGCTGAGTCCGCGCGTCGCGGCGATCGCCACCGAGTGGTGCCGCTCGTTCAGCCGCAGGAACGTGAAGTCGAAGGGGATCCCGTCGAGGCGGTCCTCGATGCGGTCCGACACGCGTGCATCGAAGGTGGCCTGCCAGAACTCGAGCATCGATTCCGGCTCACGGGAACTGATGGCGACGTGGCCCATGCCGGCGGCGCCCGTAACGAAGCCGCTGCTCGCCATGCACGGTTCGCCCGAGCCGGGCACCGGGGTCGTGTACAGCTCGAGCTCCAGCCGTTTCGGTCCGGTGCAGCGCCAGCAGCGTTCCACGCCCCGGATGCGCGCGGCCTCCGGCCCGCAATCGACGAGTTCGACGCCCCGGGCGGCGAGCCGCGTCCGGACCTCGCTCAGGGTCTCGAGATCGTCCAGCTGCCAGCCGAGGGCGACGACGTCTTCCGCGGGTCCCTCGAGAACCACCAGCCGGCGCTGGTGCGCGTCCATCCGGAATGCCGCGATGCCGGAGGGAGCAGTCCCGTCCAGCTGCAGGCCGAGGCCGTCCACGGCGAAGCGCTTCCAGTGGTCGAGTCGTCGCGACTCGACGACCACGTACCCGAGGCGAACCCGCCCGAAGATGTCGGCGCGAGTGATCCCGTCGAGCTGCGTCTGGTCTTGCATCTCTGGTATCCCCCTGCAGTGCGAGCGCATGATATCGTCAACATGACGAAAACGTCAAGATGACACAAGGCGCATTTTGGGGTCGCCGCGGGTCGCCGCCTGTGCGACACTTCGGGCAGTGCGTCACGAGGGAGCTGACATGAAGCACGGCGATCATCGGACGCGCGTCGGCGCGGAGAGGCGACACCGGATGCGGCTGCGGCTCATCGAGAGCGCGCTGCTCGTGTTCGCGGCGAAGGGAATCGACCGTGCGTCGATCGATGACGTGATCGCGGTCGCCGGCGTGTCGCGCGGCACTTTCTACAACTACTTCCGGACCGACGCCGAGCTCGCGGCGGCGGTCGGCGAGGAACTCACCACCGAGCTGGTCGGGCAGATCGAAGAGCGGGTCGGCCGCCTGACGAATCCCGCCGAGCGCGTGGCCCGCGGATTGCGGCTCTACCTCGATGCGGCTGCGCGATTTCCATTGTTCGCGGCCTTCACTTCCCAGGCCGGGCTGCGTGCGGTGAGCCCGAACCAGCTGCTGCGGGAGTACCTGCCGCGTCACATCGCCGAGGGCGTGAAGTCCGGGCGCATGCAGGCGCCTGATGTCTCGCTCGCCGTCGACATGATCGTGGGGGCCGCCCTGAGCGCCGTGCACACCCTGTCGACGACGAGCGTCGAGCGGAACTACGAGGAGAATGCCGTGATGCACATCCTCGTCGGGCTCGGCGTCGCGCGCGCGACGGCCCGGAAGCTCGCGTTCGCGCCGGTCGACCGTGTCGAGCCGCCGGCGGATTCGCTCCTCGCCCGTGCGCGATCGGTGATCGCGGACGGATCACCGAGAATGTCGGCCGCCTGAGGCGGAGCGTCGAGCTACGCGCCGGTTCGTCCGGCGTGCCCCGAGGCCCCGTCGTCGATCTGCTCAGCGCGCCTGGCGATTTCGGCCACCGCGCTCCGCACCAGTGGCCCGTAGAGCGGCAGGTGCGCGAACCAGTAGAGCAGCCCCCAGAACCCCGCCGGGTGCCAGTAGGCGCACAGCTCGACCACGCGCTGTCCGCCGCGCTCCCGGATGATGAACTCCTGGATGCCGGACCCCGGTGCGCGCATCAGCATCGAGAAGGTCAGGCGCTCGTTCGGCTTCATGCCGAGCACGCGCCAGCCGTCGACGACGTCGCCGACCCGCAGCGTGTCCGGATCGCGCCGGCCGGCGCGGAAGCTCGGCCCGCCGACCAGCCAGTCGAACGCGCGGCGCAGCCACCAGAGCGGGCGGTACGAGTAGAAGTCGCCGTCGCGGCCGAACTGCTGCAGCACCGCGTACAGCGCCTCGCGCGAGGCGCGGGTCTGGTGCTCGCCGCAGAATTTCTTGGCGTAGAAGGAGTATTTCGGATTCCAGTCGCGGCAGGCGAAGGAGCCTTCGACCCAGCGAGCGGGCACGTCGCGGTTGCGGTCGGCCTCGAGGGTCACCGCGACCGACTCGCGGAACGACAGCAGGCGCTGCGGCACGAGCGCACGCATCTCGCGGTCGTCGCCCACGTAGTCGTGCGACAGGCCCTCGACCAGCGACATCGCCGTGGTCGCCGGCACCGAGGTGACGAGGTGCAGCCAGTAGCTCGAGAGCTTCGGCGTCAGCACCGGCACGGGGATCACCCAGGTCTTGCGGCCGACGAACTCCCCGTAGATGTCCATGATCTCCTGGTAGGTGAGCACGTCTGGACCCGCGAGCTCGAGCACCCGGTTGCCCTCGAAAGGCAGGTCGGCGGCCGCGACGGTGTAGGTGAGCACGTTCTCGAGCGCGATCGGCGTGGAACGGCGCCGCACCCACTTCGGCGTCACCATGAGCGGCAGGTGATTGACGAGGTCGCGGATCACCTCGAAGGCGGCCGAACCCGGCCCCACGATCATCGCCGCCTGCAGCTCGATGACCTGCACCGAGCCCTCGCGCAGCGCGTCGCCGACGACGGCTCGACCTTCCATGTGCCGGGAGCGCTGCTCCTTCGGCATGATGCCGCCCAGGTAGACGATGCGCCGCACCCCGGCGGCCTCGCACGCCTTGCGCGCATTCTCGGCGGCGCGGCGCTCGACCGGCACGAAGTCGCCGCCGGTCCACATCATGTGCACGAGGTAGAAGACGACGTCCGCGCCCTCGAGCACGGGCGCGAGCGTCTCGGGCCTGAGCACGTCGGCGGACCAGCACTCCACGCCGTGCCACTCGCGGGCCTCGAGCACCGCGGCGTTGCGCGCCACGGCACGCACGCGCCAGCCGTGCGCGGCGAGCGCCGGGGCGAGGTTCGAGCCCATGTAACCGCTCGCGCCGAGCACGACGGCGATGCGGCTGGCGGCGACGGCGTCACGATCGGGGGAGGCGCCATCGATGGAAGTACGTTCGGGGTTGGCCATGACCTTCTCCGGGGGTGGTCCACACGGGCGTGGCCCGCTTCGGGGGCCGCGTGGACGCCGGCCACTCCCAGTAGTTTACGCGGCATGCGTGGCCGGTCGCGGCATGCTGACGGTCGATGCGCCGGCCCGTGCCGGCTTGTGGACTGCCCGGACTAGGGGCAAGATCGTCCGACCAAGCCGGCCCCTTTCGAGCCCGGCACCGCAGCCCTCGAGCCCCATGGCACACGACGTGTTCCTCAGTCACGCGACGGCCGACCGCACGGCCGCGCCTGCTTCGCGCAGGACATGCAGCCCGAGGCCGCGGCCCAGTTCGAAATGGCTGCGGCGCTCAAGCCGGACGATTACCAGGCTCCCGCGATGCTCGTCATGATTTACCGGGCCCTGGCCCGGCTGCCCGAGGCCGCCGCGGCTGCGCGCAGGGTGCTCGAGGTCGCGGAGATCGAGCTCGGCCGTCACCCGGAGAACGCGCGGCCGGCATATCTCGGCGCGGGCGCGCTCGCGGAGATCGGCGAGCGCGACCGTGCCCGGGAGTGGGTTGCGAGGGCCTTGGCGATCGATCCGGACGACCTGCTGACGCAGTACAACGTCGCCTGTGTGTACGCCAAGCTCGGCGACCTCGATCCCGCGCTCGACCTGCTCGAGCGCATGCTGCCGCGCGCGAACCATGAGACCAAGGCCTGGGTGCGGCACGATCCCGATTTCGACGCGCTGCGCGCGTTGCCGCGCTACGAGAGAATCCTCGCGCTGCTGGCCTAGCATGCCCCTCGACACCAGCGAACTCGAGTACGTCGGCTTCTGGCCCCGGGTCGGCGCGAGTCTCATCGACACGGTCCTGGTCGCGATGATCGCCTGGCCCGTGCTCACCGCCGTCTACGGCCGCGAGTACTGGACGTCGGACGCGCTGCTGCACGGCCCGGTGGACTTCCTCGTGAGCTGGGTGCTGCCCGCCGTCGCGGTCATGGTGTTCTGGGTGTACCGGCAGGCGACGCCGGGGAAGATGGCCATCGGCGCGCGCATCGTGGATGCCGGGTCGGGCGCAGCCCCGACGGGTCGGCGGCTTTTCGTCCGTTACCTCGGGTACTACGTGTCGACGTTGCCGTTGCTCCTCGGATTCCTGTGGGTCGCCTTCGATCCCCGCAAGCAGGGCTGGCACGACAAGATGGCGGGGACGGTGGTCGTGCGCCCGAGGCGTCGAGGCGGGCCTTAGAGCCGCTGACAACATGCATGGTCGTGGCGACCCCGGGCCGTCACGCTGCCATTCCAGCCCGCAGCCCGGATCGGAGGCCCTCACGACCATGCAGACCAGCGCCCGCGAGATCCTCGACACGTTCCTCCCCCAGGGCCTCGTCGTCGAGCTGATCGGGCCCGACCAGCCGGTGCGCCGGATCGCGGCGGTCGAGGACTGCGCGCCGGGCGACCTCGTGTTCGTCGACCGCGCGGAGTTCGTTCCGCTCGTCGCCGAGCGGCGGCCGGCGGTCGCGGTGACGTCATCCGCACTGAAGGCGCAGTTCGCCGGATGCAGCGGACTCGGCGTGCTCGTGGCCACCGACGTCGGCCTGGCCCAGGCATTCATCAAGCAGCGCTACGGCGCCCGCGACTACGAGGCCGCGGGCTGGGGTCGCATCCATCCGTCGGCAGTCGTGCACGAGACCGCGGATATCCACGAGACCGCTGCGGTCGAGCCGCGGGCCGTGATCGGGCGCAACGTGCACGTGGGCGAGCGGACCCGGATCATGGCCGGCGCGATCGTCGAGCACGACGCGCGCATCGGCAGCGACACGATCGTGCATCCGAACGCCGTGATCGGCTACGGCTGCGTGCTCGGCGACGAAGTCGTGATCGGAGCCGGAGCCGTGATCGGCTCCGACGGGTTCGGCTACGCGCAGGACAGGCAGCGGCGCAGCCACGCGATCCCGCAGACGGGCATCGTCGTCCTCGGCGACCGGGTGCGGATCGGGGCCAACTGCTGCGTCGACCGGGCTGCGTATCGCGCCACGCGCATCGGCGCCGGCACGAAGCTCGACAACCTGTGCCACGTCGCACACAACGTCCAGATCGGCGAGGATTGCCTGATGACGTCGATGTTCTGCGTCGCGGGTTCCACGGTGATCGGTGACCGCCTGATCGCGAGCAGCCCGACGGCCATCATCGACCATGCGCGGATCTGCGACGACGTCGTCCTGGTGCACCGGGCCGGCGTCGCTGCGGACATCGATCGGCCGGGCACCTACGCCGGGCTGCCGCTGCAGCCGTGGAAGGAGTACGCGCGCAACACCGCCGTGTTCCGCAAGCTCGACGACCTGCGCCGGCGCCTCGCGGCGCTCGAACGCAAGGCAGACTGATCCGCAACCTCGACCGCGGCCTC
Source organism: Lysobacterales bacterium (assembly GCA_003819815.1). Classification (GTDB taxonomy): domain Bacteria; phylum Pseudomonadota; class Gammaproteobacteria; order Steroidobacterales; family Steroidobacteraceae; genus RPQJ01. Next base: position 4,767 of record RPQJ01000040.1, on the reverse strand, counting down.
CAGCGTCGCGCCGGAGTCAGGCGGCTCCGAGCCCCGCATCCGCTCCGGGACGCTTCTCGGCCACGACGTAGTCCTGGATGTGGCGCGCCCCGGGCGTGCCGCACCAGGCGCCGTAGTGCGTCTTCAGGATGCGCAGGCGGTGGCGCTCGTACAGTTCGTGCACCACGGGCTCGGGGTACGCGACCGCGATCGCCGGGTTGTCCCGATGCACGGCGAGGCATCCGTCCATTTCGTGACGGAACTCGCGACCCGGCTGCACTTCGCCGCGCGCGAGCTGCGCGCGCGACGCGTCGTTCAGCAGGAAGTACGTGATCACGCAGCGCGCGCCCGGCCGCATGACGCGCGCGATTTCGCCCAGGTAGTTCTCCACGTCGCGCGGCAGCATGTGCGTGAAGGCGGACGTGAGGAACACGAAGTCGAATTCGCCGTCGCGCCAGGGAAAGCGGTACTGCGACGCATGCACCCGGCCGGTGGGGTTGTACTCGGCGTTGTGGACGTCCGAGAGCTGGAAGCGGAAATTCGGGTAGCGAGGCGTGATGCTGCGCCGGCACCACTCGATGCCGGCGGGAACGACGTCCATGCCTTCGTACGAGCCGAGTTCGTCGAGGTAGCGGGCCAGGCCGGCGGCCACGCGGCCAATCCCGCACCCTATGTCGAGCACCCGGTCGAAGCGCCCGAGACCGCACTGGCTCGCGAAGGTCTCGACCCACTGCTGGCCGATTGCGCGGAACTCGTCCTGGCTGCTGCCGACGAGCACCAGCCGGCGCGGTGGAACCAGGGGATCGTGGCGCCCGAGCACCGTGTCCCGCGCGTCGAGCGCGCGATCGCGCAGCGATCGCAGCACGCGCAGGGGAGGGGAAGCGGGGCGATGTGCGGGGTACGCACTAGTATCCACTGTGCCAGTCACATTGCACTCCATCGCAACGATTCGACGGGTTTCAGTCTACTCTACGACCACCCTCGCTGCACGAGCGAACCACGCGAGGAAATGCTGGCCGCCGGCCGACCGGATGCAGGTGCTTCCCGGTTGATCGATCCTCGGCGCCGGGGGGGCTCACGCCCCGCGGCTGCCGCGCAGCTGCTCGAGCGCAATCATCCGCTGGATGGCGTCGAGCTCGAACTCGGCCCGGTCGAGCTCCCGGAGCTGCGCCCATCGGGGCCTCAGCTCGTGCGAGAGCGCATCCGGCAGCGTGCGGAGCCATCCCTCGATCCGCAGGTCGACGAACTCGCGCTTCTCCTCGATCGTGAGTTCGCGGGCGAGCAGCAGCCGCGCGGCATCCTCGGCGTCGACCAGGGACTGCAGCACCGGCCAGCGGTCGCCGGGACGCTCGGCGCAGAGTGCCGCGAAGGCGACGCTCGACGTCTCGCGGATGAGCTCCTCCTCGCGCGTCGTACGGCTCTCGTGCTCCTTGGTCTCGTCCCAGCTCTCCGAGTCCTCGGCCATGTAGCGCAGGTACTGCATCGCGAAGAGGCACGTCGGCGCGACGAGGTCCGGCCGGGGACTCGCATCCACCCAGAGCGCCGCAGCGGCACGCAGGCAACGGCGCGCCGTGGTCTCGGCGAGCTTGCGGCCGAACACGAGGCCCGCGGCTTCCTTGACGAAATTCGGCAACTCGCTCGCGACGATCTCGCGGTAGCCGGCCACGTGCCGCTCGAGGATGACGGCGGCGCGCCGGTCGAGCACGGAGAGGTCGCTCGTGACGGCCGGCAGCCCGAGCGTCGTGCACGCGAGGTTGTAGACGATCGCGCGAGGCAGCGTCACGCCCTCGGGCCAGGCGTCGCGCAGGTCCCGGTCGTCGGGCAACGTCGTGCCGCCGCCCCACTCGGGGGGATAGGTCGGAATCGAGCGGCCGTAGCTCACCGATCCGGTCGCGCGTATGCGCACTCGGGTCTGGGGCACGAGGCCCCCGAACGGCGCGAGCAGCGGCGCGATCCGCAGCAGCGTGGAGGTGTGCGCCTTGATGCCGTTCTCCAGCAGGTGCTCGAGCGACTCGGCGTCGTTGGCCGGGACGACGTGGCCGTCCCTCGCGCCGCGGGCAGCAATCTCGGCCCTGAAGGCGGCCGCGAGTCGTTCGGTTTCACGGGGTGCGTCGGCGCGGATTCCCTGCAGGGTGACGCCGTCGGCCCGCGCGAACTGGCGGACGACACCTGGGTGGTCCGGGTCGAAGCCGCCGCGGAATCCGGCACGGCCGGCGCCGATGAGGAACGTCACCACGGGCGCCGGCTCACCGATGCGGGCGGCGCGTTCCGCGAGCCGGCGCTCCGCTTCCTCGCGGCGGGCCATCGCGAGCACGCACGCCGCGTCCGTTGCGACCTTTCCGCTCTGCAGCGCCGTGTCCGACATCGCGACGAACACGCGGACGGTCGCCTCCCGGCGGTGGAACGACGTGCGGAACGTGTCCGGCGTCGGGCAACCGGCGAGCCCGATGCCGCGCTCGAGCGCGACGTAGAACTTCTCGAGCAGGGCCGGCAGGTGCACGAGCGCGCCGACGTTCTCGCAGAGCGGCACGAGCCGCACGCGGGACACGCGCTCGACCATGGATGCGCGCTCCGCGGGTCGTACGCGATTCGCAAGGAACGCATCGACGCGCTCCGCGGGGCCCTCGAACAGTTCCGCAACGGCCTGCCGGTAGAGCGTGCCGATCTTCACGACCGCGCCGATCTCCGCGCTCGAGTTCACCTGGGGGACGCTGATCTCGTGGATCGCGTTCTGCCGGGGCTCGAGGCCCAGTCGCGCACAGGCGAGGTGGAACAGCACGTTGGCGCGCGCCACCGCGGCGAGGATCTTCGCGACCTTCTCCTCGTCCTGCTCGATGAACGGGTTCGGCACGCGGAACAGGATGTGTCGGTCCTCGCCGGGCACGACGCCGTGGCGCAGCAGCGCGAGGACGACCTTCTCGGGCACGTCGAGCCAGTCCGGGCTGATCTGGCGTCCTTCGAGGTCGAGCAGCACCTCGCTGCAGGGACCGAGCAGGTCGGCGATCGACTCCTCGTATTCGAGGCGGGCCTCCATCAACGGGTTCCACTCGAGGTGCGTGAGAGCCCGGTGCGCGCGGTCCGGCGCGTCCGCTGGCGCCGACCGGAGCGCACGCTCCACCTGCTCGGCGCGGTGCGCGGTCGAGTCCGGATGCTTCGTGCCGGTGAGCCTGAGCGTCTCGTGCCTCGGGTTCGCGAGAAAACGCGCGCGGGCCGCGCCGAACTCCTCGGCATCGAGGCCGTCGAGCGCGTCGTAACGGTCGCCGGTGCACTCGCTTGCCCACACCGCGTCCGTTGGCGTGCACGGCCGTGCCGGCGGCGTCCCGGCGCCGAGTCGCCCCTGGCGCTCGATGCGCGCGCGGACGCGTTCCATGAACACCGCGAGTTCCTTGACGTCCTTCGAGCCGTACGAAAGCCGCTGCCAGGTGCCGTAGCGCCCGGCGCCCGCCGCGTTGCCGGCGAAGGCCACGAACGGAATGCCACCCACGCCGCCCGAAAGCAGCAGCTCGAACGCATCGACGGAGTCGCGGACGACGGCGCGCTCGTGCACGCCGTTGCGGAGCCGGTCGAACGGCTCGCCGACGAGCCCCGGGAATGCGAGCGGTGCGTAGAACGTGCCGTCGAAGCCGGTGCGCTCGATGCCCAGGTGCGACAGTTCGTCGACGGCCTTCAGCATGTAGTCGCGCCGCTCGCGCATGTAGGGCGAGGGTCGGCGCAGCGCCGCGAGGGGGCTCTGCAGCGCGGCGAGCGCCCAGTCCTGCGCGAGGGTCGAGGGCGTCGCCACGAGCCACGCGGACAGGTTCGCCAGGATCTCGCGTGCGCGGACGCCGCCCGAACGGATCTGGTCGGAGATGACGAGCCAGCACGCGCGGGCGCCGGTCGAGGCGCCGAACATGTCCATCTTCGAGAGGCCGGACAGAGAGACGACCCAGTCGCGCCACTCGGGATGCGCGAAGGCGGGGTTCACGAACGAGCCGACGTAGTCGAGCCGCTGGTACACCGAGTCGTAGAGCACGTAGCAGCGGTGCCGCACGGCGACGCGCACGAGCTCCTCGACGAGTTCCCGCGGATACACGCAGCCGGTCGGGTTGTGGGGGTTGTTCAGGATGACCGACGAGATGCCGCCGCGTGCCAGCAGGCGATCGAGCTCGCCGGGATCCGGCAGGAATCCGGGGGGCGACATCGGCAGTTCGACGACCTTCTTGCCGGCCCGCTCGATGAACCAGTCGTACTCCCAGCTCGGTCGCGGCACGACGACGCCCGAGCCGTCCGCGCCGAGCACCTCGAGCACGATCGCGAGCCCGGCACGCGTTCCCGGCGTGAAGAGCACCTCGTCAGGCTGGAAGCGGACCTCGGAGTCCGGGTAGTCGAGCAGGCCGTCGCGGTTGAAGAACTCGGCGACCTCGCTGCGCACGTCCATGCGCCCGACGGCCGGACCGTAGCTGTGCACCGTGTTGCGCGTGATGCGCTGCGCGGCGCGCACGACTTCGGGGTGAGGCGCGAAGTCGGCATTCTTGTAGTCGCCCTGGGTCAGGTCGAGCGCGCCTTCCTGCTGCACGCGGCGCGCGAACTGGCGGACGAAGGGCTCGGGCGTGGAGAGGGCACGGGCGGACAGGCTCGGGACCTGTGCAGGGCGCGACTTTGCGGGCATCAGCGGCTTTGTTCTTGAGTTGAATTCAGTGGCGTCGGCGCTGAGGCAGGCGTAGCGCACTCCCCGAAGACCGCAACGCGCCGCTTACCGCAATGCGAAACGGATGGCCGGTCCACCGGTCCGCCTACGCATTTACCCTG
>RPQJ01000039.1 GCA_003819815.1 Lysobacterales bacterium | reverse complement strand
CGAGGTGGACGAAGTCGCGTCGCTGCACGTCGACCTGCTCGAGCGCAAACTCGCGGCAGGCTTGGCGGAAGGCCCTCGCGTCGAGCGCCCTCGCCTCCTTGCCGCGCGCCTTCTCGACCGCGTGCTCGATCGGCAGCCCGTGGCAGTCCCAGCCCGGCACGTACGGCGCGTCGTGGCCGTCGAGCGTGCGTGCCTTGACAATGATGTCCTTCAGGACCTTGTTGACGGCATGGCCGATGTGGATCGCGCCGTTCGCATACGGCGGGCCGTCGTGCAGGATGAACGGCGGCCGCCCGCGCGCGATCTCGCGCAGCCGTTCGTACGTGCGCCGCTCCTCCCACCACGCCAGCATCTCGGGCTCGCGGCGCGCGAGATCCGCCTTCATGGGGAAGGCGGTCTCGGGAAGGTTGAGGGTACCTTTGTAATCGGCCATTGGAATGCGCGTAAGGGGACAGGGGACGGTGAACGGAGCATCCTGACGGATGCAACGGCGTTTTTCCAGACGGTGCCTAAATGCCGAGGATCGTGCGGGCGGCAGCGGCATCCCGGTGCATCTGCTCGACGAGTGCGTCGAGCGACTCGAACCGGCGTTCGTCGCGGAGCCGCGCGATGAAGTCGACGTCGAGGTTGCGGCCGTAGAGGTCGCCGTCGAAGTCGAAGAGGTGCACCTCGAGCAGAGGGTCCGTGCCGTTCACGGTCGGGCGCGTGCCCAGGCTCGAGACGGCCGGGTGGTCGACGAGCCCCGCCCCGCTGACGCGCACCGCGAAGATGCCCCACAGCGGCACCACCTTGCGATGAAGCGCGAGGTTGGCCGTCGGATAGCCGAGCTCCCGGCCGAGTTTCTTGCCGAGGCGCACGCGGCCCGCCATGCGGTACGGCCGGCCGAGCAGGCGCGTGGCACGTTCGAGATCACCGCGGTTGAGCGCCTCGCGTACGAGCGAACTGCTCACGCGTTCGCCGTCGAGCAGGAACTGCCCGACCTCCTCCACCGTGAATCCGTGCTGCCCGCCGGCGGTGCGGAGCGTCTCGATCGTCCCTTCGCGGCGCCGGGCGAAGTGGAAGTCGTGACCCACCACGACGTGGCGCACGCCGAGGCCCTGGACCAGCAGCCGGTCGACGAACTCAGCGGCGCCCATGGCCTGCATCCGGCGGTCGAAGCGCAGGACGACGACGCGGTCGACCCCGCAGGCTGCGAGCGCCTGGAGCTTCTCGCGCAACCGCGTGAGGCGCGACGGCGCGGAGGCGCCCTCGAAAAATTCCCTCGGCGTCGGCTCGAAGGTGACCACGACCGCCGGCACGCCGAGCGCGGCCGCCCGCTCGCGGAGCGCCGCGATCATGTGCTGGTGCCCGAGGTGCACGCCGTCGTAGTTGCCGATGGTCGCCACGCAGCCACGATGGCGTTCCCTCAGGTTGTGCAGCCCTCTGACGAGATCCATCGGTGCCGGGTTTAAGTTTCGCAAGCTGGCTAAAGATCCCGCAGCCCCGCCGTCAGCCCGGACCCGGCCCGGACGGCGGCGCAGGCGGCGTCCGCGAGGCCTCCACGGCCCGCTGCGGCCCGGCCGGCCGCACACGCAGCTCGTGCACGCGCATGCCGAGCACGTACAGCGTGCCGAAATAGATCCCCGCCCCGCCCACGACCAGCAGCGTCATCCACTGCGTGCGCGACCAGGCGCCCATGTCGAGCCAGCGCTGCGTGTCGCCCGCGACGTACCAGAGGAACGCCGCCATCAGCACGCTGCCCGCGAGCACCCGCCAGAGCATCTTGCGCCAGCCGGCCGCATGGTGCAGCACGCCCTGCCGCCGCAGCCCGCGATAGAGCATCGACGAGTTGTACCAGGCCCCGAGCCCGGTGTTGAGCGCGAGCAGCGCGTGCAGCCCCGGCCGGTCCGGATAGGCGAGCGCGAGCGGCAGCACCACGAGCAGGTTGAGCCCCATCGTGACGCCGAGCGACTGGATGCCGATCCGCACCGGCGTGCGCGTGTCCTGCCGCGCGAAGTACCCGGGCGCGAGCACCTTGACGAGGCTGAAGCCCAGGAGTCCGAGCGAATACGCCATCAGCGCGAGCTTCGACATGTACACGTCCTGCTCGTCGAAGCGACCGTAATGGAAGATCGTGACGGTGAGCGGCCCCGCGAGCACGATCAGCGCGATCGTGGCCGGCACCACGACGACGATCACGAGCCGCAGCGCCCAGTCGAGCGTGGCCGTGAAGCGGTCCGGCGACTGCGAGGCGTGGTGGGCGGCGAGCCCGGGCAGGATCACCGTCGCGAGCGCGATGCTGAACACGCCGAGCGGGAATTCCATCAGCCGGTCTGCGTAATAGAGCCACGCGATGCTGCCCGTCGCGAGGAACGAGGCGATTAGCGTATCGAGCAGCACCGCCACCTGCGACACCGATGAGCCGAAGATCGCGGGCAGCATCAGGTTGCCGATCTTGCGCACGCCCGGATCGCGCCAGCGCCAGCGCGGCCGGCGCAGGAGGCCCATCCGGACGAGGAACGGCAGCTGGAAGCCGAACTGCACGATGCCGGCGACGAACACCCCGATCGCGAGCACGATGCCCGGGCGCTCGAACGACGGCGCGATCCAGGCCGCGAACACGATCATCACCAGGTTCATCAGCGTCGAGGTGAGCGCGGGCACCGCGAACTTGCCGTAGCTGTTCAGCACCCCGCCTGCGAGCGCCGCGAGCGACACGAACAGCAGGTAGGGGAACGTCCAGCGCAGCATCTCGACCGTGAGCTCGAACTTGCCCTCGTCGGCCCTGAAGCCTGGCGCGAAGACCAGCACGAGCAGCGGCGCCACGACGATGCCGATCGCCGACAGCACCAGCAGGAACCCGGCGAGCGTCCCGGCTGCGCCGTCGACGAGCTCGCGGACCTCGTCGTGCGGCCGCTGGATCTTGTACTCCGAGACGACCGGCACGAAGGCCTGCGAGAACGCGCCCTCGGCGAACAGCCGCCGCATGAAGTTCGGGATCTTGAAGGCGACCAGGAACGCGTCCATCAGGACGCCGGCGCCGAACATCCGCGAATACACCATGTCGCGCAGCAGGCCGGTCACCCGCGACAGCAGGGTGTAGGCGCCGACGATGCTGGTGCTGCGGAAAAACCCGCCGCTCAAGCGGGCTCCTCGCGGGCGGAAGGGGCTCGGGCGGCCGGGGTCGGGAACATGCCGGCGGCACTATAGCGAGGGTTGACCGGATCCGCATCCTCCGCCAGAATGCGCGGCTCAATTCGGAGACCCATTCGTGGCGAACATCAAGTCCGCAGAGAAGCGCGCCAAGCAGGCCGTCAAGCGCCGTGCCCACAACATGGCCGCCCGGTCGCGCCTCCGCACCTCGATCAAGAAGGTGCTGAACGCGGTCGACGCCGGCAAGAAGGACGACGCCGTCGCAGCGCTCAAGTCCGCGCAGCCCGTGATCGACACGATGGTCTCGAAGGGCATCATCCACCGCAACAAGGCCGCGCGGCACAAGCGCGAGCTCAATGCGAAGGTGAAGGCGCTCGCCGCCCAGTAGGCGGCCCGCAAGCGGCCCCCTGCCCGCCTGAGATCCCACGAGCCGGCCCAGTGCCGGCTCGTTTGTTTCCGGGGTCAGCGGCGCGATCCGGCGGCGGAAAGTTCGTCCAGTCGCCGTGCAGACTCGGCCCGTCCCGGGTAGCTGCGCCCGAGGTCCAGAGCCTCCTCGTAGGCGGTCTTCGCAAGCGTGGTGTCGCCCGCAGCCCTCGCAAGGTCCCCCAGGCGCTGCCAGGCCTCCGGCGTCGTGATGCCGCCCACGGTCCCTGCCAGTTCCCGGTAGGCCGACAGCGCCTGCGGCGTCCTGCCGAGCCGATACAGCAGGTCCGCCCGGGTGTCGAGCAGATGCGCGCGCAGCAGGTAGTGCGGCTGCAGGCCGAGGCCCCGTTCCGCAAGGGCAAGCCCCTCCGCCCATTCGCGCGCCTGTCCGGCAAGCGCGAGGCTCGCGGCCAGCTGGTTGAGCACCCGCGGATCGTCCGGCGCAGCAGCCAGTGAGGCCCGGAATTCCGGGACGGCGCGCGCCGGCTGGCCCAACGCCAGGTACAGGTCGCCGGAGAGCGTCCGGAGACGGGCGGACCGGGGCGAGATCGCGAGCGCGCGATCCATCGCCTTGCGGGCGCCCGCCGGGTCGCCTCGGCGCGAGGCCAGTCCCGCTGCGAGCACGTGCGGCCCGACGAGGCCGTGGGCCGCTGGATCGCGATCGAACGCCGTGAGCGCCCTGCCCGCCGCATCGAGGTCGCCTGCCTCGATCGCCACCCTCACGAACGTCAGGGTCTCGAGCGGACCCATTGCCCGGGAGGTGGACGCCTCCTTCAGCCATTGGAGCGCGCGCCGCGGTGGCCAATGCACCGAGAGCAGATTCGCCGCGCCGATCCGGGACCCGGCCGCGTCCGAAGCGAGTTCAGCCCGGAAGGCGGCAGGCAGGGGCTCCGTCTCCAGGTCCGGATACCACGCAGCGACCGTACGGCGCGCAGCCATCGGCACGGTTCGCTTGGGTTCCTCGGCGGTCAGCAGGACGACGAGCGCCGCGACCGGGTCGTACGGGTTCTGCTTCCACGCACCCGAGGCCGCTGCGGCGGCTTCGGACCGACGTCCCAGCCAGAGCTGCGCCACGGCTTCCCCCGCGTAAGGCGTCGCGTCGCGGCCCTCGATCGACCGTGCGCGCGCAAAGGCGGCCCGGGCCTCGGCGGGCCTGCGATCGGCGAGTTCCAGCAGCCCGAGCTGCAGTGCCGCGGAGCCGCTGCGAGGCTGGCGGAGCAGCAGTTCTTCGAGCACCCGCCGGGCTTCGTCGTCGCGCCCCTGCTCCATGCGGCTGCGGACCAGCGTCGTTGCGGCCCAAGCATCGTTCGGACGCAGCCGCTTGAGTCGCAGGGCCGCATCCGCCGCCACCGCTGAGTCCCCGCGCAGTGCGGCGATCTGTGCCTGGTCGCGGGCGACGACCGGATCCTCGGGCAGTCGGCGCCCCAGGTCGTCGAGGATCTTCCCCGCATCCGCCAGTCGCTGCTGGCGAGCGGCGATGACGGCCCGCAGGTAACGCGCCTGGTCGTCGAGCCGCGAGGCCGGAATCGCATCGAGGTGCTGGGTCGCGCGATACAGCCGGCGGTCCCGCGCGTAGGCGGCTGCGAGCGTGGCGTGCAGCGACACGGCAAGGGCCGGTTCCCGACCGGCGATCGACGCGACGTACGCGAGCGCACCCGCGTCGTCTCCGCGCTCGAGTCGGACGAGGACCTGCTGCCGATGTTCGATGCGTGCGTCACCGCCCTCCTGCTCGGCCGTCGAACCCCACTGCACGATGCCCGGCAGCGTTTCGATCTCGCGCACGCCCGCCACGCATGGCGTTGCGAGGAGCCCCGCGGCCAGGAGGCCCGCCGCGCACCCTTGCGCGCGGCGCCGCATCACGCTTCCGGTTCGACCCGCGGCTGCTCGGCCGCGAGCTCGTCGAGCCGCCGCATGACCGCCTGGCACAGCTCCTTCGTGCCCTGCCGCGTCGCGCCGGAAATCCGGTACACGGGTCCCTTCCAGCGCAGGCGCCGAACGATTTCCTTGCAGCGCTTCTCGGCATCCGCCTCGGGCAGCAGGTCGGTCTTGTTGAGCACCAGCCAGCGCTCGCGCTGGGCGAGTTCGGGGTTGAACTTCTTGAGCTCGGCCGCGATCGCCCGCGCGTCCTTCACCGGGTCGGCTTCCGGGTCGGGCGGCGCAATGTCCACGAGGTGCAGCAGCAGCCGCGTGCGCTGCAGGTGCTTCAGGAACCGGATGCCGAGCCCCGCGCCCTCCGCGGCTCCCTCGATGAGCCCGGGGATGTCCGCCATCACGAAACTCTTGTGCTCGCCCACGTAGACGACGCCCAGGTTGGGGTGCAGCGTCGTGAACGGGTAGTCCGCGATGCGCGGGCGGGCCGCCGAGACGACGCTGATCAGCGTCGACTTGCCTGCGTTGGGGAGGCCCAGGAGCCCGACGTCGGCGATCAGCTTGAGCTCGAGCCGGAGCTCGCGCTTCTCGCCCGGATATCCCGTGGTCGCGCGGCGCGGCGTGCGGTTGGTGCTGCTCTTGAAGTGCTGGTTGCCGAGGCCGCCCCGGCCGCCCTTCGCGACGAGGATGCGCTCGCCGTCGTGCGTCAGGTCGCCGAGCGTCTCCTCGGTCTCGGTGTCGTAGACGACGGTGCCCACCGGCACGACGACCTCGAGGTCCTCGCCGCCGCGGCCGCTGCAGTCCGCGCTGCCGCCCGGCTCGCCGTTCACCGCCTTGAAGGTGCGCTGGTAGCGGAAGTCCGCGAGCGTGTTGAGCGACTTGTTCGCGACCAGGTAAACGCTGCCGCCGGTCCCGCCGTCGCCGCCGTCCGGCCCGCCGAACGGGATGAACTTCTCGCGGCGGAAGCTGACCATGCCCCGTCCGCCGTTGCCGGCATTCACCTTGATCGTGGCTTCGTCGACGAACTTCATGGGCCGGTGTCTCGAACGTAGTGCGTGGGCGGAAGGATCGTACTTTCAATCCCGAGTGACGGCATTCAGCTGGCGCTGCGTGCGGCGCTCCCGCAGCCTTGCTCGCAGGCCGTCGAAGAACCGCGGCGGCAGAAATCCATACGCATACTGGCCCGGCTTGCCCGGGACGTGCCTCAAGTCGAAGCCGGGCCATACGAACTCGTTCAACTCGTCGACGATCACCCACGAGGGTGCATCGTCGAGCCCGAGGTGCTTCCTCACGGCCCGGGGCAACTCCACTGCACCGCCCGCATCCGATGGCGGCGCGTGCGTGATGGGCAGCACCGCAACCCGCCTGCCCTCGTGCACCCGCGGATCCGGAGCCACGGCGAGCACGATCGCGCACGGGCGATGCTTGCGTCCCTCGACGTGACCTGCTGCGGCTTCGTCGCTCCAGAGATACGAGTAAGAGATCACGAGCCCGGGCTCGGGGTCCGGATAACTCACGGCGTGGTGCAGGGACTATTCGTCGAGCAGCGCATCCAGGGGCGCGTGCCGGTCGTCCATCCGCGAATCGACGATGGCTTCGAAGACGTCCTCGGGCAACTCCTCGATCCGGTACGCCCGTCGCTCGTAAGCGCGGAGACGCTGCAACTCCGCAAATTCGTGCGGCGACAGGAAATACCCCGTCGTACGCCCGTGGCTCGTGATGGCGACCGGCTCGCGCTGCGCTTCCTCACGGTAGCGGCCGAAGTTCTTGGCGAATTCGGTGGAAGTGACACGGACCATCATGGCCTCCCGCAACTGACCGCAATTTACGGATTTTACGGATTTTATCCGCACGAACCGGAAAAGCAAAGGCCCCGGAGGTCCGGGGCCTTGCGCGGTCTGGACAGCGGATGCGGCGATCAGGTCGTGGCGGGATCCACGAACACGTGGACGCGCTGCTCGGGGCCCTTGCGGCGGAAGCTGACCTTGCCGTCGGTGAGCGCGAACAGCGTGTGGTCGGTGCCGATGCCGACGTTGTCGCCGGCGCGATACTGCGTGCCGCGCTGGCGGACGATGATGTTGCCCGCGACGACGTGCTGGCCGCCGAACTTCTTCAGGCCGAGCCGCTTGCTCTCGGACTCGCGGCCGTTCTTCGTGCTGCCGCCTGCCTTCTTATGTGCCATGGCTGTCTCCTCGAGGGCGCCGGGCTCAGCCCGAGATGCCCGTGATCTTCACTTCGGTGTACTGCTGGCGGTGCGTGCCCTGCCGCAGGTAGTGCTTGCGGCGGCGGAACTTCACGATCCGCACCTTGTCGCCCTTGCCGTGCGCCTGCACGGTGCCGGTGACCTTGCTGCCCGAGACGTAAGGCTTGCCGACCTTGATGTCCGCACCCTTGCCCACGACCAGCACCTTGTCGAACTCGACGTCGGCGCCGGGCTCGCCCGCGAGCTTCTCGATGCGCACCACGTCGCCCTCGGCGACGCGATACTGCTTGCCGCCCGTCGCAATGACTGCGTACATCCTGAACCACTCCCAAGGAGCCGGGGCGCATCCCCGGCGAGAAAGACCGCGAAGTTTACGGGCCCGGGCCGCGTGAATCAAGCGCTTAGGCGCATTCCGCCATTCCCTAGCGATGCCGGCTGAGGCTACCATTCCGCCTCGGTTCGGGCAGCGTGGCGCAGATGCAACTAGAACGGATACGGGAGCCCGTCGGGGACGAGCTTCGGCGGCTCGACGCGGTCATCGTCGAGCGGCTGGCGAGCGACGTCGTGCTCGTCAACCAGGTCTCCCGGTACATCATCGGGGCGGGCGGCAAGCGCCTGCGCCCGCTCGCCGTGCTGCTCGCCGCCCGGGCCTGCGGGTACGCGGGCGACCGGCACGTCGAGGCCGCGGCGGTGATCGAGTTCATCCACACGGCCACCCTGCTCCACGACGACGTCGTCGACGGCTCGGACCGCCGTCGCGGACGCGACACGGCCAACCACGTCTACGGCAACCAGGCGAGCGTGCTGGTGGGCGACTACCTCTACTCGCGCGCCTTCCAGATGATGGTTGACCTGGGCGACATGCGCATCCAGGAAGTCATGGCGAACGCGACCAACACCATCGCCATGGGCGAAGTGCTGCAGCTCATGAATGCGCATGACGCCGACACGACGGAGCAAAGGTACCTCGAGGTCATTTACCGCAAGACCGCAAAGCTCTTCGAGGCGGGCGCCCAGACGGCCGCGATCCTCGCGAAGGCACCGCCCGAGGTCGAAGCGGCCATGGTCGCCTACGGGCGGCATCTCGGCACGGCGTTCCAGCTCGTCGACGACGTGCTCGACTACCGCGCGAGCGCCGAAGAGCTGGGCAAGAACCTGGGCGACGATCTCGCCGAGGGCAAGCCCACCCTGCCCCTGATCCACGCGCTCGCGCACGCCTCGCCCGAGGACGCCGCCCGCCTTCGAGCGGCGGTCGAGAACGGCGGCCTCGACGATCTCGAGGCCGTCACGCGGGCGATTGAATCGTCGGGGGGGCTTGAGTACACTGCCCGGCTCGCGCGGCGGGAGACGGATCTCGCCCTCGAGGCGCTCAGCCGGCTACCCGAGTCGGCTCACACCGGGGCGCTCCGGGAACTCGCGAGTTTCGCGGTCGGTCGCACGTACTGACCCGCGGCGGCGACGGGATGTAGCTCAGCCTGGTAGAGCACTACGTTCGGGACGTAGGAGTCGGAGGTTCAAATCCTCTCATCCCGACCACTCACCCCCAAGAGATCCAGGATCCGGCGGCTCGGTTCCCGCGGCGCCCGCCGCCCGTCGTCCCGCACACATGCTCTCCACTACCAACCTCTCGATCCAGTTCGAAGCCAAGCCCCTGTTCGAGCACGTCTCGGTCAAGTTCGGCGACGGCAACCGCTACGGCCTGATCGGCGCGAACGGCTGCGGCAAGTCGACGCTCATGAAGATCCTCGGCGGCGAACTCGAGCAGAGCGCCGGCGACGTCGTGCTCCAGGCCGGCCTGCGCATGGGCAAGCTGAACCAGAACCAGTTCGCCTACGAGGACCAGCGCGTGCTCGACGTCGTGATGCAGGGGCACGCCGAGATGTGGCGCGCCATGCAGGAACGCGACCGCATCTACGCCGACCCGGAAGCGAGCGACGAGGACTACATGCGCGCCGCCGAGCTCGAGGCCAAATTCGCGGAATACGACGGCTATACCGCCGAGGCGCGCGCGGGCGGCATCCTGATCGACGCCGGCATCGACGAGTCGAAGCACGACCTGCCGATGCGCGAGATCCCGCCCGGCCTCAAGCTCCGCGTGCTGCTGGCGCAGGCGCTCTTCTCGCGCCCCGACGTGCTGCTGCTCGACGAGCCGACCAACAACCTCGACATCCACTCGATCGGCTGGCTCGAGCGCACGCTGAACGCGTACGACGCGACGATGATCATCATCAGCCACGACCGCCACTTCCTGAACCAGGTCTGCACGCACATCGCCGATCTCGACTACCAGCAGCTCAGGATCTACCCGGGCAACTACGACGACTTCATGCTCGCCTCCACGCAGGCCCGCGCGCGCGTCGAGGCGTCGAACGCGAAGGCGAAGCAGCAGATCTCCGACCTGCAGGAGTTCGTGCGGCGCTTCTCGGCGAACGCCTCGAAGGCGCGCCAGGCCACGTCCCGCAAGCGACAGATCGAGAAGATCAAGATCGAGGAAGTCCGTCCCTCTTCGCGCCAGAATCCGTACATCCGCTTCGAGCAGGCAAAGAAGCTGTATCGCTCGGCGGTGACGGTCGAGAAGCTGTCGTTCCGCTATCCCGGCACCGAGCGGGACATCTTCTCGAACCTCAACTTCACGATCGAGGCGGAGCAGCGGGTCGCGATCATCGGCCCGAACGGCATCGGCAAGACGACGCTGATGCGCTGCCTCGCCGGGGAGCTCGCGCCGACCGCGGGCCGCGTCACCTGGGTCGAGAACGCGCAGCCCGGCTACATGCCACAGGACCCGCAGGCCGAATTCGAGCAGAAGGTGGACCTGCTCACCTGGATGTCCACCTGGACCGGCAAGGCCGACGACGACCTGATCGTCCGTGCGACGCTCGGCCGCCTGCTCTTTTCGGGCGACGAGACCCGGAAGTCCGTCAAGGTGCTGTCGGGCGGCGAGAAAGGCCGCATGATCTACGGCAAGCTGATGCTGACCCGGCCGAACGTCATGCTGCTCGACGAGCCCACGAACCACATGGACATGGAGACGATCGAGTCGCTGCAGATCGGCCTCGAGAAGTACCCGGGCACGCTGGTGTTCGTGTCGCACGACCGCGAGTTCGTCGCGGGGCTCGCGAATCGCATGATCGAACTGCGGCCGGACGGCACGGTCACGGACTTCACCGGCAGCTATGACGAGTACCTCGACAGCCAGGGGCTCGAGTCCTGACGCCGTCGCGCCGGGCACCCTCAAGGAAACACGATGACCGAAGCCGCCCTGGATGCCGCCGCTGCCAGCTTTGCCGACCTCGACCTGAGCGCCCCCGTGCTCCAGGCGCTCGCGGCCGTGGGTTACGAGTCGCCTTCTCCCATCCAGGCCGCGACGATCCCGGTGCTGCTCGCGGGGCACGACATGCTCGGGCAGGCGCAGACCGGCACCGGCAAGACGGCCGCATTCGCACTTCCCGTGCTGAGCCGGATCGAGGTTCGCAGGGGCCCGCCGCAGTGCCTCGTCCTGGTCCCGACCCGTGAGCTCGCGATCCAGGTCGCCGAGGCGTTCCAGCGCTACGCGTCCGGCATCAAGGGTTTCCACGTGCTGCCGATCTACGGCGGCCAGAGCTACACGCCCCAGCTCACGAGCCTGCAGCGCGGGGCCCACGTCGTCGTGGGCACGCCGGGACGCGTGATGGACCACATCAAGCGCGGCACGCTCGACCTCGGGCACCTGCGCACGCTCGTCCTAGACGAAGCCGACGAGATGCTGCAGATGGGATTCGTCGACGACATCGACTTCATCCTCGAGCAGACACCCCCGACCCGACAGGTCGCGCTCTTCTCGGCCACCCTGCCCGCGCCTATCCGGCGCATCGCGCAGAAGCACCTGCGCGAGCCGGTCGAAGTCACGATCAAGAGCAAGACCAGCACCGCCGCGAACATCCGCCAGCGCTACTGGGTCGTGAGCGGAGTGCACAAGCTCGACGCGCTCACCCGCATCCTCGAGGCCGAGCCGTTCGACGGCATGCTGATCTTCGCCCGCACCAAGCAGTCGACGCTCGAGCTCGCGGAGCGCCTCGAAGCCCGCGGGTTCGCGGCGGCGCCGCTGAACGGCGACATGCAGCAGAAGGACCGCGAGCGCACGGTCGCGCGCCTGAAGAGCGGCCAGCTCGACATCCTCGTCGCGACGGACGTGGCGGCGCGGGGCCTCGACGTCGAGCGCATCGGGCACGTGGTGAACTACGACGTCCCGTACGACACCGAGTCGTACGTGCACCGCATCGGCCGTACGGGACGCGCCGGACGCAAGGGCGAGGCCATCCTGTTCATCACGCCGCGCGAGCGCAACATGCTGGGTTACATCGAGCGCGCCACGCGCCAGCCGCTCGAGCGCATGGAACTGCCGTCGGTGGCCGACGTGAACGAGCAGCGCGTCGCCCGCTTCCGCAACCGCATCACCGAGGCGCTCGAATCGGGGGACGCCGAGCCTTTCCGCTCGCTGGTCGAGGAATACGAACGGGAGCACAACGTGCCCGCGGTCGAGATCGCGGCGGCGCTGGCCGCCCTGCTGCAGGGCGGCAGCCCGCTGCTCCTCAGGCAGAAGGACCGTGACGCGTCCGTGACCGAAACGTACGACGCGCCGCAGTCCGAGCGCGCACCCGCAGCCGCGGCGGACCGGGGCGAGGGCCGGCTGGCGGAAGAGGACACCGAAACCTTCCGCATCGAGGTCGGTTACGTCCACGGCGTACGGCCCGGCAACATCGTCGGAGCGATCGCGAACGTCGCCGGCCTCGAGGGCCGCCAGATCGGGCACGTCGACATCCGCGAGGATCACACCTACGTGGGGCTGCCCCGCGGCATGCCGGCCGAGGTCGCGCGCGAGCTGGGCAAGACACGCGTCGCCGGGCAGATTCTCAAGCTCACCAGCGTGACCGACGTTCCCCCGAAGCCCCTGCGGAAGCCACCGAAGCGGGCTGCCGGTGCGGCACCGGGCAAGAAGCGCCGGAAACCGTAGGTTCCGCTCGCAGAAGCGAAACTGCCGTCACTTCCCGGGCACCGGCCATGACGACGGCAGCAGGGCGGCTTCATCCCGCCAGAGCTGCCGAATGCCCTCCCCGACGATGCGTGGCACGACCGTGTAGTGGTCCTCCCCGGCGTAGATCCGGGTGTCGAGCCTCAGCGATGGATATCGCCGGAGGCGCAGCGTCTCCGAGAAGCGCGTCATCGAACTCACGATGCCGGAGACGGCGAGGAAGTACTCGTCGATTTCGCGCTCGCCGGCCCCGAGGAACAGGGCGACCGGCAGGTCCTCGTTCCGCGCGGAATAGTCGGCCTCGGCCGAGAACACCGCGCCCCGGACCCCATCGAGATACGGGCTGCCGATGATCATCTTGTCGAACGCCCCCGGCCGCTTGAAGAGCGCATAAGCGGCGAACATGCCGCCGGCCGAGTGGCCGAACAGGGCGTGCTCTCCCGAAAGCCGGTACGTCGCGGCGAGTTGCGGCCGCAATTCATCGACGAGGTAGGCGAGGAAGTCGTCGGCCCGGTGCGGGAACTCGGGCAGTGGCGCGAGTGCACTCCACGCCTTGCCTGCGTCGCCGGGCGGGTAGTAATCAGGCCCGGGTGGCGAGAAGTCGATGATTCGCCGGCCGATCCCCGCAAGGCCATCCTCGCTGCGGCTGCCGACGCCGACGACGATCATCTCGGGCGCATGGTTGCCGATCACGAGCGTATCGAGGATGCCCACGACCGTCCGCAGCATGAGCGGCGCATCGAGCACCCAAAGCACCGGGTACTTCCGGTCCGGCGCCGCGTGATAGCTCGCCGGCAGCGCGACCGTGATCTCGTGGTCGTACGGAAACCGCGTGCCGCGCACCATCCGCGGTTGCGTGATCTCCATGTTCGCCCGCGCGCCGGGAAACGCCGCGAGCTGCGGATTGGCGGACGCCGGGCCGGACCAGAGCGCCGCGCACAGCACGGCATACAGCAAGCGGACGCCAGGCTGCTTCATGTCGACTCCTCTCTCGCCGCCCGCCCAGGACGACAGGCAGTCGCGGCACGCCTGCAAATATCACACGGAAATCGCCCGGACGCGTCCGTCCGACCGCGGGCGCACCACCGCACGGCCGGGGAACATCGTCGAGTCTGTGAGTCTCCAGTAACGCCACCGCGGGCAATCGTCCGATACCGCTCCGGTCGCCGCGGTGGCGACACTATCCCCGGTGCGCTCCATCCCCTCAGGGCGCAGGTTCACGGATGTACTTTCGCGGCGTCGGCACGGCCACCCCTGCGGCTCGTTACACCAAGGCCGAGTGTCTGGCTGCTTTCCAGGCCTCCGACTGGTACGGGCGGCTCGATGCGCGGTCCCACCTCATCGCTCGCACCGTCCTGCAGCGCGACAACGGCATCGAGGCACGCCGCCTGGCGCTCGACACGCTCGACGAGGTCTTCGCCATCGATCCAGACACGCTGGCACGGCGTTTCCTCGCCCATGCGCCGACGCTCGCGACGCGGGCCGCGACGAGCGCCCTCGCCGAGGCCGCGCTCGATGCATCGGAGATCGACGCGGTCATCGTGAGCACCTGCACCGGATACCTGTGCCCCGGACTCAGCGGTTACGTGATCGAGCGGCTCGGCCTGCGCCGCGACGTGCAGGCATTCGACCTCGTCGGCCACGGGTGTGCCGCCGCCCTGCCCAACCTGGACCTCGCGAGCACGCTCCTGTCGTCGCGACGGTGCGGTCACGTGCTGTCGGCCTGCGTCGAGGTGAGCAGCGCCGCGATGTACCTCGACGACGACCCGGGCGTCCTGATCAGCGCGTGCCTCTTCGGGGACGGCGCCGGCGCGGCCGTCGTCTCGCTCGAGCCGCAACCCGCGGCACGGCGCATCGAATGGCTCGACAGCGAATCGCTGATCGTTCCGTCCGAGCGCGACCGGCTCATGTTCGAGCAGCGCGGCGGCCTGCTGCGCAACATCCTCACGCGCGCGGTCCCCGGACTCGCCGCGGACTATGCCAGTCGCGTCCTGCTGACCGTGCTCGCGCGCCGCGGTCTCACGACCGCGGACGTGAGCGCGTGGATCATGCACGCAGGTGGGCGCGACGTGCTCCAGGCGCTGGAGCGGCGGCTCGACCTCGACGCCACGGACCTGCGCTACAGCGCCGCGATGCTTCGGGAGTACGGCAACCTCTCGAGCGCCTTCGTCTACTTCGTGCTCGAAGCGGCCATCGCCGACGCGGCGCCGGACGGCCACTGGTGGCTGTCGTCTTTCGGCGCGGGCTTCAGCTGTCACGGCGCCATGCTGCGGGTGCAGTGATGCTGCGGCGTCGCGTGGAACCCGAGGCCCTGGACGGCCTCGCTGCGGACGACCCGGTCGCGGAGCACTCGCGACGGGATTTGCGGCGTGTCCACCGCTGCATGGGCACGCGCAGCCTGCTGGTGCGCGAAATGCGGAGACTGCCGGCACCGGCGACCGGGTCGATGCGCATCCTGGAACTCGGTGCAGGCGACGGCAGCCTGCTGCTCGGCGTCGCACGGGACCTCGCGCCGTCGTGGCCGCCGGTCGACCTGACGCTGCTCGACCGGATCGCAGTGGTCGATGCGCGAACGGTCGCGCGCTATGGCCGTTGCGGCTGGACGGTCACCTCGAGCGCGGAGGACGCGCTCGACTGGGCTCGTGCTGCCACCGGCTCGCGCGGGAGCCCCGATGCGGCCCGACGCTGGGACCTCGTCGTCGCGAACCTGTTCCTGCACCACTTCGACGGCCCCGAGCTCGCGCTGCTGCTCGCGGCCGTCGCCGCAAGCAGCGACGGGCTCATGGCCTGCGAGCCGCGGCGCGGCTGGCGCGCACTCGCGGGCAGCCACCTGGTCGGGGCGATCGGCGCCAACGCCGTGACGCGCGGGGACGCCGTGCTGAGCGTGCGCGCGGGCTTCCGCGAACGCGAACTGACGGCACTGTGGCCCGCACCACGCTCGCGGTGGCGCTTGCGGGAGCACGCTGTCGGCGCGTTCAGCCACTTCTTTGGCGCGACTCGCGTCGAGGCGAACGCATGACTGCTGCCGTCGATGCACTGATCGTCGGTGCCGGGCCCGCGGGATCCGCGGCCGCGATCCTGCTGGCACGGGCCGGGTGGTCGGTCGCGCTGGTCGAGAAGGAGCGCTTTCCACGCCGCAAGGTGTGCGGCGAGTGCGTCGCGCCCAGCAACCTGCCGCTGCTCGACTCGCTCGGCGTCGGCGCCGGGTTCGAGGATGCCGCGGGACCGCCTTTGCGTCGCGTTGCATTCATGCACGCCGGGCGGGTTGTCGAGGCGGACATGCCTGCGCCCACGGACGAGCGCGGCCGGTGGGGACGAGCGCTCGGTCGCGAGACGCTCGACACGCTGCTGCTGGGCCAGGCCCGTGCCGCTGGGGCGGAGGTGCTGCAGCCGTGGTCCGTGCAGGCGATCGACGGCGGGCCCGGCGACTGGCACTGCCGGATCCGGTCGACGGACTCGGATCGGGCGTCGGTCGTACACGCGCGAGCGACGATCGACGCACACGGGTCGTGGGAGGCGCTGCCGTCCGAACGACGCGCATCCCGGCGCACGCCACGTGCGTCCGACCTGTTCGCGTTCAAGGCGAATTTCCGCGATGCCGCTCTCGCCGAGGGCACCCTGCCGGTGCTCGGGTTCCGCGGCGGCTACGGCGGCATGGTGGTCGCCGACGGCGGGACGACGACCGTCGCGTGCTGCATCCGTCGCGACCGGCTCGAGGCCTGTCGAGCGGCCTCGCCGGGACTGCGCGCGGGCGAGTCCATCGAGGCATTGCTCGTGCGCGAGTGCCGCGGCGTGCGGGAGGCTCTGCAGGGTGCGGTGCGGATCGGTCGGTGGCTCGCCGCGGGGCCGCTCCAGCCCGGCGTGCGGGTCGATGCCGGCGCCGGACCGCTGCGCATCGGCAATGCAGCCGGCGAGGCGCACCCGATCATCGGCGAGGGCATGAGCATGGCGCTGCAGTCGGCGTGGCTGCTCTGCTCCGAACTCATCGCCGCCGGCAGGCCGGACGGGTCGACAACCGGGGACGCGAGCCAGCGCCGTGCGGCGCAGCGCTACGTCGCGCAGTGGCGGCGCCAGTTCGAGCCCCGGCTGCTGTTCGCCGCGGCGTTCGCACGACTCGCCATGCACCCTGCCCCGAGCGCCGCGCTGGTGGGGTTGTCCCGCACCTGGCCCGGGATGCTGACCGTCGGCGCGCGCATCAAGACTCCCCTCAAACCTGCCCGGCCACCCGCCGCAAGGACGTGACATGGACACCACCATCGACCGGCTGCGACTGCTCCTAGCGAAGGACTACGCGCTCGATCCAGCCGCCCTGGCACTGGACGCACCGCTCGACTCACTGGGCATCGATTCGCTCGCCCTGGCGGAGCTGATGTTCACCATCGAGGACGAATTCGAGGTCGCCATTCCAGGCGACCCGGTGCCGCTCAGGACGGTCGGCGACGTCGTCGACTACATCGACGCCCTGGTGGCGGCGAAGCAGGCCGGCGGCGCAGTGGGCGGGGTCGACGCGGCCCGAGCAGCATCGAACCCATGAGGCGGGTCGCGGTCACCGGCCTCGGCGTCGTCTCGCCGCTCGGCAACAGCCCGGCGGCCGCCTTCGCCAGTGCGCGTGCCGGCCGCTCCGGCATCCATCGACTCGAGGCGCCGTATGCCCACCGCCTCGCCGGCCCGCTCGCGGCGACCGCGGACTTCGATGGCACGCCGTATTTCGAGCCACTCAAGCTGCGCATGCTCGACCGCGTCAGCCAGATGGCCGTGCAAGCGGCGAACGAGGCCCTCGCGGCAGCGCACCTCGACCTGGTGCGCGCGGATCGCCGCCGCATCGGCGTCTTTCTCGGCACGGGCATGGGCGGCTCGCAGACGAGTGACGACGGCTACCGGACCCTCTACGGCGACCAGTCCGACCGCATCAAGCCGTTCACGGTCCTGATGGGCATGCACAACGCCCCGGCAGCCTGGATCGGCATGGAACACGACCTGCGCGGGCCGAACCTGACCTACTCGACGGCATGCTCGTCTTCTGCCGTCGCGATCGGCGAGGGATCGATGCGCATCGCGCACGGCGAGCTGGACGTGGCGATCGCCGGCGGCGCGGAGGCGCCCCTCTCGCTGGGTTCGCTCAAGGCGTGGGAAGCGCTACGCACGCTCGCGGCGATCGATGCCGACGATCCGTCCGCGTCGTGCAAGCCCTTTTCCGGCAACCGCAGCGGCATGGTGCTCGGCGAAGGCGCCGCGATGCTGGTGCTCGAGGACCGGAACCGCGCGGTCGCCCGCGGCGCGACGATCTGGGGCGAGATCGCGGGCTACGGCTTCGCAAACGACACGTCGCACATCACGCGCCCGAGCGCCGAGGGCCAGGCAGCGGCGATGGCGGCCGCGCTCGAATCCGCAGCCCTCGACCCCGACGCGATCGACGCGATCAACGCGCACGGCACGGGCACGCAGGCCAACGACGGCGTCGAGACTGCCGCGATCAAGGCGGTGTTCGGACCACGCGCGAACCGCATTCCCATCAGTGCGACCAAGGCGCTGCACGGGCACCTGCTCGGCGCGGCCGGCGCGCTCGAGTGCCTGCTCGCGCTGCTGGCGATGCGGCACGAGGTCGCGCTGCCGACGATGCACCTGCACGTCGCCGATCCCGGGTGCGATCTCGACTACGTGCCGAATCGCGCGCGCGACGGCGTCGCGGCCCGGACCACGCTCTCGAGCTCGTTCGCGTTCGGCGGTGCGAATGCCGCGCTGGTGCTCCGCGCCGCCGCCTGAACCGGTCCGTAACCGGCGGTCGGGACGTTCGTGAGCGAGCGAAGGCGTTCAGCTCTTCGCCAGTTCCGCCGCCATGAGCGGCATCAGCGTCTGCAGCGCCTTGACCGGCCGCACCATCACCTTGAAGCGCGTGATGCGCCCCGATTCGTTCCAGTCGATCATGTCGATGCCGTCGACCTCGATCTCGCCGAGCCGGCAGTTGAACTCGAGCACCGCGGAGCGGTCGCGCCGCCATTCGCCGACGTAGCGGAACGTCTCGTTGTTGAGCACGACGTTCGCAGCTGCGAGGTACTTGCGTGTGATGGCCTTGCCGACCTGCGGCGTGTGCACGGCGGGAGACTCGAACACGACGTCGTCGTCGAGCAGTTCGTCGAGGCCCGCCATGTCGCGCGCCGCCATCAGGCGGTGCCAGCGGTCGATGGCGTCCGCATGCCGTCGCACCACGCAGAATCGCTGGCCCGTCGGGGCTTCCATCACGCACCACGTGTGGATGCGGGCCACGGGCCTCGCGCCCAGCTGCTCGAGGCGCCGGACTTCCTCCTCGACGTCCCAGGCTTCGACGTCGAGGTGCACGCGGCTCGCGTGGTCGACCGTCTGCACCTCGATGTGCAGCCGGCCGTCCGGGTCGACGAGCCGCACGTACTTCTCGCCCTCTTCCGCCGGCAGCGCCCGCAGGTCCATCCGGAGCGCGGCGCCCCAGAACTCGGCAGCGCGGCGGAGGTCCGGCGCGTTGCAGTCGATGATGAATCCCGAGAGTCGGCTCGGTTGCATGCGCGGTTCCTCGTTGTGCCGGGGCGAAGGCGCCGCCGATCCGCCATGCTCGCATCCGCTGCAGCCGGCACCAAGCCGGCCGCAGCCCAGGAAGCGCCTCGACTCAGGCCGCGGACTTCCGCCTGGCGAACCCTCGCATACCGAGCAAGCCGAGACCGAACAACGCGAGCGCGCCCGGGCGACGATATGTCAAGTATCCCGACGCGGCGCCGGGGCCGACCGACGCGCCCGGCGGAATGATCGGTCAGGGCGGCGGCCGGCTCACGAGCACCTTGTCGACGCGACGGCCGTCCATGTCGATGACCTCGAAGCGCCAGCCGTCCCAGTCGAAGTGATCGGCCGGCTGCGGGATGCGGCCGAGCTGGTGCAGCACGAACCCGGCGACGGTCGAGTAGTCGCGCTCGCCCTCGCCGGGCAGCTCCCCGAGGTCGAGCGCGTCCTGCACGTCGACCATCGGCAGCCCGCCCTCGACCAGCCAGCTCCCATCGTCGCGGGCCACGATGCCGGGCGTCGCCGGGGTGCCCGGCTCGCCGATGTCGCCGACGATGGCCCCGAGGAAATCCGAGTCGGTGACGAGCCCCTGCACTTCGCCGTACTCGTCCATCACCAGTGCGAGCTGCCGGCCCTCGGCGCGGAACGTCTCGATCAGCATCGTCGTGGTCGCGGTCTCCGGCACGCGCAGCGGGTCCTTGACGCGCGACGCGACGTCGAGCGGCCTGCCCTCGAGCAGGTCCGCGAGCAGGTCCTTGGCGTCGACGATCCCTAGAATGTTGTCCGTGCCGCCCCGGCAGGCGACGAGCCGCGTGTGGGGCGACCGCGCGAGACACTCCCGGATCGCCGGCTCGTCGTCATCGAGGTCGAGGACGTAGAAGTCGGGGCGCGGCGTCATGATGCTCGTGACCCGGCGTTCGTCGAGCCGCAGCACGTTCGAGACGTACGCCTGCTCGCTCTCGTGGAAGACGCCGGCGGCAGTGCCCTGCTCCATCAGCACCGAGATCTCCTCGTCGGTCACCGGTGGCGGTCGCGCCGGTCGTTTCGGCACGAGCGCGATCACGGCGTCGCTCGACTTCGAGAGCAGCCACACGAACGGCGCGGCCAGCCTCGAGAAGAAGTTCATCGGCACGGCAACCAGCATGGCGATGCGCTCGGGCGCGAGCAGCGCCAGGCGCTTCGGCACCAGTTCGCCGAGCACGACCGAGAAATACGTGATCCCGACGATCGTCAGCGCGAAGGCGATCGGCCATGCGTAGGGCGCGAGCGCGGGCGACCGCTCGAGCCATGCCGACAGCGGCTCCGCGATCGCCGATTCGCCGACGGCGCCGGCGACCACGCCGACGGCCGTTATTCCGATCTGGATCGTCGAGAGGAACCGCGACGGGTCGCGGTGCAGCGCCGAAGCGGTCGACGCGCCCGCATGACCTTCCTCGGCCAGGTGCTGCAGCCGGGCGTCGCGCGAGGCGATGACCGCCATCTCGGAGAGCGCGAAGACCGCGTTCAACGCAATCAGGATGAGGATCAGGGTGATGTCCATCGGGTCGTCCGTTACCGGTGCCGCCCCGATGATACCCGGCTGCACCCGGCTGCCCTCCGTCGGGGTTCTCGCCGGCGTCCTCCCCTGCTACGGTGGGAGTTTCCGGCACGGAGATCCCCATGACCGCTACCCACCAGCGCATCGTGCTCGCAAGCCGGCCCCAGGGCCGCGTCACCCCGGAGAATTTCCGCCTCGAGCGCGTGCCGGTCCCGGAACCCGGGCCGGGGCAGATTCTCGTTCGCAACCACTACCTGTCCCTCGATCCGTACATGCGTGGCCGCATGGAGGAGTCGAAGTCGTACGCGGCGCCGCAGCCGCTCGGCGAGACGATGATCGGCGGCACCGTGGGCGTGGTCGAGCGGTCGAACCATGCTCAGTACGCCGTCGGCGATACGGTCGTCGGCATCCTCGGGTGGCAGGAATACGCGCTCTCGGACGGCCAGCAGCTCATGAAGGTCGACTCGCGCCTGGTGCCGATGAGCGCCTACCTCGGCGCCGTCGGCATGCCGGGCGTCACGGCGTGGTACGGCCTGAACCGGATCTGCCAGCCCAAGCCCGGTGAGACGGTGCTCGTCTCCGCCGCGAGCGGCGCCGTCGGCAGCGTCGTCGGCCAGCTCGCCAAGGTGGGCGGCTGCCGTGCCGTAGGCATCGCGGGAGGCCCCGAGAAGTGCGCGTACGTCGTGTCGGAGCTGGGGTTCGACGCGTGCATCGATCACCGCGAGCACAAGGATGCCCGGTCGATGGCGCATGCGATCAAGGCCGCGGCGCCGGACGGCGTCGACGCGCTCTTCGAGAACGTCGGCGGTCACTGCCTCGACGGCGCGCTCGCCTGCATGAACCCGTTCGGCCGCATCGCGCTGTGCGGGCTGATCGCGGGCTACGACGGCTCGGACATCGCCATCCACAACGTCCGTTACCTGCTCGTGATGCGGCTCCGGGTGCAGGGCTTCATCGTCAGCGAGCACATGGACGCCTGGCCCCAGGCGCTCGCGGAGCTCGGCCGCGGCGTCGCCTCGGGCCGCATCAAGTACCGGGAGTCCGTCGCCGAGGGCCTCGCGGCCGCGCCCGAGGCGTTCATCGGCCTGCTCCAGGGCCGCAATTTCGGCAAGCAGCTCGTGAAGCTCGTCTGATGCGGGCGGCTGCGACGGTCCTGCTGCTGCGCGAGACGGCGGGCGCGCTCGAGGTACTGATGGTGCGCAGACACGCGGCCATCGCGTTCATGGGCGGGATGTGGGTGTTCCCGGGCGGCCGTCTGGACGAGGCCGATGCGGCAGCCGAGGCCAGGCGCCGCCTGCCCCCCGGCGCCGCCGCGCGCATGGCCCCGCTCAGGTCGGCCGACGGCGGGCGTCTCATGGACGACGCAGCACTGGCGCTGCACGTGGCCGCGTGTCGCGAGACGTTCGAGGAAGCGGGCGTGCTGCTGGCGCTCGACGCGTCGGGCGCGCCGTGCGCGCCCGGGCGGGTCGCAGCGCTGCAGGGGCGCCGGTGCGTCGTCGAGCGGGATTCGAGCGAGTTCCTGCGGCTGCTCGAGGCCGAAGACCTCTATCTCGACGTCGGTGCTCTCGTCTACTGGTCGCACTGGATCACGCCGTCGTTCGAGCCCAAGCGCTACGACACGCGGTTCTTCGCGATTCGCGTGCCCTCGGGGCAGGAGGTGTCCGCGGATCTCTCCGAGACCACGGACGCCGCCTGGGTGCGGCCTGCAGGCGTGCACGAGGCGATCGAGCGCGGCGAGATGCGCATCGTGCCGCCGACGCTCTACACGCTCGAGGACCTGGCTGACAGCCACGCGGCGCACGGCGGCCTCGACGCGATGCTCGCAGCGGAGCACGGCCGGGCCACCCCGCCGGTGATGCCGCGCATCGAGGCCGGGGCCGAGGGCGTGCGCGTGGTGATGCCGTGGGATCCGGCGTACGCAGGGATGTCCGGCGAGGGCCTGCAGCCTGCGGAAGGCTTTCCGCCCCACCTCGCCTGCCGTCGCTCGAGCGTGACGCTGCGAGGAAGCTGAGCCGGACCCCGGAAAGCGAGGGGCCCCGGTCGAACCGGGGCCCCGACTTGTGACATCGTGTCGAGGCCGGCTCGAGCCGGCCTGCCAGCCGGTTACTTCGACTGGCCCGGGATGACCGTCTCGACGGCCGACTCGACGACGTCGGTGGCCTTCTTGAACAGGTCCTTCGCCGAGTCGAGCACGCCCGTTCCGGCCTTCTCGGCCGTGCTCATGGCCTTGCTCGCGGTCGACTCGGCCTGCTGCGCCGTGGCCGAGGCCTTCTTCTTGATCTCGGTCACGGCCTTGGCGAGCTGTTTCTCGGCCGACTCGACGGCCTTGCGGGCCTCGGGCGGCATGCGCTTGACGGCACGGCGCACCGCGGCGCGCGTCTTCGCCGGCGCGGTGCGGACGGCCTTGCGGACGGCACGCTCGGCGCGGGCAGCCCTGGAGCGCGACACCTTGGCCTTCGCCGGCGCCTTGCTCCTGGCCCGGGTCTTGGCCTTGGCCTTGACCCTGGCCCGCGTCACTTTCGCTTTTGCTTTGGCCTTCGTCTTCGCCGGGGCCTTCGCCCGGGCGCGGCTCGCGCTCTTGACCTTCCGGGCGGTCGTCTTGCGGGTTCCGCGCTTCATGCTCGCGCTGCGCGCGCCACGCTGCGTCTTGCGACGCGCCTTCTTCTTCGCTGCCATGGGCACTCCCTCGTAGGTCGGTGCGCGGCGACGGCCGCACTTGCCTCGTACCTTCGGGACGCTAGTGCAGCGTCGCCCGCGAGTCAACCGGGGAAAAGTACAGTTCAGCCCGTTCCCTGCAGGCCGAGTGCGATGCCGTTCACCGACGCGACGAGTGCGTCGAGCATGTCGCGGTCCTCGCGATTCACTTCGCGCCAGCGCCGGAGCAGGTCGACCTGCATCAGGTGGATCGGGTCCACGTACGGGTTGCGCAGGCGGATCGAGCGCTGCAGGGTAGGATCGGAGTCGAGCAGGCGGGCGCACCCCTTGACGGAGAGAATGCGCTCCACGGCCAGTTCGTGCTCGCGGCGGATCTCCGCGGCGTGGCGCGCATGGCCACGGCCGCCGAGTTCGTCGTACGACGCGGCGATGTGGAGGTCCGTCTTGGCCAGCACGATCTCGATGCCGTCGAGCAGGGTCTCGACGAACGGCCAGTGGGCGTACATCTCGCCCAGCAGTGCCGCCCCGTAGCGGTCGACGACCTCGACGAGGCCGGCGCCGGCGCCGAACCAGCCGGGCAGCATGTGCCGGCTCTGCGACCAGGCGTACATCCACGGAATCGCCCGCAGCGCGTCGATGCCGCTGCCGACGCGCGTCACGGGCCGCGAGCCGATCTGCATGCGCTCGATCACGTCGACCGGCGTGACGGCCTGGAAGTACTCGAGGAAAGTCGGGTCGTCGTGGACGAGCGCACGGTAGCGCCGCAGGCTCGCATCGGCGAGGCACTGCATCGCCTCCGTCCAGCGCGGGTCGAGCCTCTCCCGGGCGTAGCCGCCCGCAGCGTTGAGCGCGAGCGCGTGCACGCTCTGCTCGAACGTGCGCAGCGCGATCGGCCTGAGCCCGAATCGCTCGTTGATGCTCTCGCCCTGCTCCGTCACGCGCAGGCGGTTGCGGATCGCCCCGGGCGGAACGCTGCGGACGAGCGTATGCGTGCGGCCGCCCCCGAGGCTGATCGCTCCGCCACGCCCGTGGAACACGACGAGTTCGATGCCCGCGGCGTCGCAGGCCTCGACCATCGCGGCCTGGGCGTTGCGCAGCAGCCAGCGCGAGGCCGCGATGCCGGCGGACTTGTTGCCGTCGGAGTACCCGATCATGACGATCTGGCGGTTGCCCCGGGCCGCGACGTGCGCGCGATAGATCGGGTCGGCGAGCAGTCGCGCGACGATCGTGCCCGCGTTCTCGAGCGCCGGGACCGACTCGAAGAGCGGTGCGACGTCGACGGCGAGCGCCCCCGTCGCGTCGGTGTAGCCCGCCCACTGCGCGAGCAGCAGCACGGAGAGCACGTCGTCGACATTGCCCGCCATGCTCACGACGTAGGAACCGACCGCACCGCGTCCATAGCGGTGATCGCAGAATTCCATCGCCTCGAACACCCAGAGCGCGCGCTTCGCGGCGGCATCGAGGCCGCCCACCGGCGACTCGTCCTGCTGCAGCGCGGCGAGCAGGCGCAGCCGGCGCTCCTCCGGCGTCCACCCAGGCCAGCCGGGCTCGCCGAGCGCCTTGCCCACGATCTCCCGGTGCACCTCGGCGTTCTGCCGGACGTCGAGCGTGGCGAGGTGGAAGCGGAACGTCCGGACCCGACGCAGCATGCGCCGCACGTGGAACAGCCCCGCGTACTCGCCGCGGTGGCCTCCCAGGCTGCGGACGACGATTTCGAGGTCGTCGATCAGTTGCTCGACGCGCTCGTAGTGGCCCGAGCGCCCCTCGTAGGTGGCGCGCAGGCGCTCGGCCACCTGCCCGAGGAACACGCGGTACGGCATGCGGTCGTGGCTCGCCGGCGTGGTCGTCCGCGCGTCCGGCACCACGCTGCGATAGTGCTCGATGCGTCCCACGAGCTCCTGCGACACGTCGACGCGGTTGCCGCTCTGGCTCAGCCGCTCGGCGAGCATCTGCGCCTCCAGGAAGTACCGGTTCACGATCAGCTGCTGGTGGCGCGCGCAGCTCTCGCGGATCGTCTTCGCGTGGACGTCGGGGTGGCCGTCCATGTCGCCTCCGACCCACGAGCCGAAGTGCAGCATCTCGGGCACGTGCTGCTCCGCGGCGCCTTCGCCGTACACGTTCACGAGCGCGGCCTCGATCTCCTCGTAGAACGCGGGGATCACCTCGTAGATGACTTCGACGAGGAAGAACAGCACGTGCTCGCGCTCGTCCGCGACGCTCAGCCGGTCGCGGGAGCTGCCGGCCGTCTGCCAGCCCGTCGTGAGCTCGGTGCGCACGCGCTCGATCGTCGTGCGGCGCTCGCCGGGAGTCTGCGACGGGTCGAGCCGGCTCGTGAGCAGCCGGGCGATGCGCTGCTGCTGGCGCAGCAGCGTGCGGCGGGTCGATTCGGTAGGGTGCGCGGTGAACACGGGCTCGATGCTGAGCCGGCCGAGCAGCTCGACGACCTGCTCGAGCGTCATGCCTCGGGCCTTGAGCCGCGCGAAACACTCGTCGAGGCCGCCTGGCTGCGGCGTGCTGCTGTCGTTCATGTACTGCCGGCGGCGGCGCACCCGGTGCACCTTCTCCGCCAGGTTCACGATCTGGAAGAACGCCGAGAATGCGCGGATCAGCTCGCGCGCCTCGCGCGGCTCCCGGCCCTGGGTGCGGACCGCGAGCCGGACGGCATCTTCCGCGATGCCCTGGCGACGGCCGATCGCCGCCCGCCGGTCCCCTTCGACCGACTCGTACAGCGCCTCGCCGCCCTGCTCCTTCAGCACGAGGCCGACCAGCTCGCCGAGGTCATGGACGTCGTCGCGGAGGGCGGCGTCCTTCAGCGGGAAAAAAATGCCTTTGCGGGCCATGGCCGGTGCGGATGCTAGCAAACCGGCGGCCGCACTGTACGTGTTGCCTCCCGGCAACGT
>RPQJ01000038.1 GCA_003819815.1 Lysobacterales bacterium | reverse complement strand
TGGACCTGCTGCCGACCGCGCCCGGCGCCTATTACCTCGGCCGCGTCCACGAGGACCGCGGCGACACGGCCGGTGCGGTGGAACTCTACAAGCTGGCCGCGGGCTCGAAGTCGCCGGTCGGCGCCGAGGCGCTCGCACGCCTCGTTCAGCTCGACCTCGCGCAGAACCCGGAGACGTATCTGTCGATCCAGCCGCAACTCGACAACCAGGGACGCGTGTGGCTCACGGTCGGCAACCGAACGACGACTCCGGTGAGCAACGTCACGCTCGTCGTCGGCGTGGTCGACGCGTCTGGCCGCACCGTGTACGGCCCCGAGCGGGTCGGCACCGGCGGCAACGTCATCCCGGGTCGCAAGGCCGTGAACGTGCGCACCTCGCTCGGCCCCTTCGACAGCGGCGAGGTCCTGCGCTACGTGAAGTGGAAGGTCGAAGGCGCGCGTCCGGCGCGGTGACACCGCGGCAGAACGAGACGGCTGGTGCCGCACCACCCCGTGGCCTGGCGCCCCGCAGACGAAGCCCGTCGCTCCCAAGCGGCTCGAACGTCTGTTCGGTCGACGTCCACGGTTCGCCGTTCAGACCATGGGAGGGTCCGTCTGGCGCTCGAAGTGCCGATGCCGTGCAACCGCGGCTATGAATGGCTCCAGCGCAGCAGTTTCTCGGCCGGGCGCGGCGACTATCAGCCCGGGGTCGGGTTCGCCGTTCGGCAGGGTGGTGGGAATGCGAGCCAGTGCGAGCAGGGCCCCGCCGTTACCCAGCACGAGCAGCGGTTTGCAGTGCCGGTACTGCTCCTTCACGTAGTCGACGGCGTGCGCGTTCTGGGCGAACTGCAGCGCGGCGGGCTCACCGCCAGGCACCACGAGCGCGTCGAACAACACTGACGGCATCGTCTCCGTCGTCGCCTCGACAGGAAGCGCCCCGCCGTTCGACGTACGGACACCCCCGAGCCGCACGCCGATGAAGCGAGGCACGGCCCCCTCCTCGGCGAGACTCGCATGCAGCTCGAGCAGCGCTGCGCCGTCGACGCCGTCCGCAACGAGGATCGCAACCCTTCTCGCGCGAATGCCGGTATCGCCCGGTCGCGCGAACAGCGAGAGCGCGGGAGATGCGACCACCTCCGGCTCCGCGATCTTCGGCCGTGCCGGAATCGCCGCACGTACTTCCGCCAGGCCCAGGCCGTCCGCGACGGCCTTGCCGAGATCGGGTGACACGTTTATCAGCTGCGCGACCACGCGCTCGCGGATCGCGGGGACCTGCACCCGCGTCAGTTCGAAGCGGAAGGCCCCGACGATGTGCGTCTTCTCGATCGCCGTCTGGCTGTTCCAGAACAACTCCGCCTGCGTGAAGTGATCGGCGAACTTTTCCGGACTGCCGCGTACCTTATCGCCTACGACCGCTTGCGGGAACGACGTAAAGCCGGCCGCACCGGCCTGGAACGGACAGCCGCCGGCCAGTGAGTTCGGCTCGTACGAGACGCGGCCGCGGTTGATCGTCTGGCGGTGGAATCCGTCGCGCTGGTTGTTGTGAATCTCGGCCACCGGCGCGTTGATCGGAATCTCGTGGAAGTTCGGCCCGCCGAGGCGCGTCAGCTGCGTGTCGATGTACGAGTGTATGCGCCCGGCGAGCAGCGGGTCGTTCGTGAAGTCGATGCCCGGCACGACGTGCGCCGTGCAGAAGGCGACCTGCTCGGTCTCCGCGAAGAAGTTGTCGGGGTTTCGATTCAGCGTCATGCGGCCGATCGGCGTGACCGGCACGAGTTCTTCCGGGACGATCTTGGTCGCGTCGAGCACGTCGAAGCTGAAAGCCTCCGCCTGCTCCTCGGTGAATACCTGGATCCCTAATTCGTACTGGGGATACTCGCCGGCCTCGATCGCTTCCCACAGGTCGCGCCGGTGGAAGTCCGGGTCCGCCCCCGAAATCTTCACGGCTTCGTCCCAGACCAGCGAATGCGTGCCCTGCAACGGCGTCCAGTGGAATTTGACGAAGCGCGATTCACCCGCTGCATTGACGAAACGGAACGTGTGGACGCCGAAACCCTGCATGGTGCGGTAGCTGCGCGGGATCGCGCGGTCCGACATTTGCCACAGCAGCATGTGGGTCGACTCGGGCATCAGCGATACGAAATCCCAGAAGGTATCGTGCGCGCTCGAAGCCTGTGGCATCTGGTGGTGCGGTTCCGGCTTGACCGCGTGCACGAGGTCTGGGAACTTGATCGCGTCCTGGATGAAGAACACCGGGATGTTGTTGCCGACCAGGTCCCAGTTGCCCTCGTCGGTGTAGAACTTCACGGCGAATCCACGCACGTCACGCGCGGTGTCGGTGGACCCGCGCTCGCCTGCCACCGTCGAAAAGCGCACGAACACCGGCGTCCGCTTGCCGGCCTCCGCGAACGGCGCGGCGCGCGTGAGGTCCGTCAGCGCTCCGTAGCACTCGAAGACGCCGTGCGCGCCCGAGCCACGCGCGTGGACGACGCGTTCCGGAATGCGTTCGTGGTCGAAGTGCGTGATCTTCTCGCGCAGGATGAAGTCTTCCAGCAGCGCTGGCCCGCGCAGCCCGACCTTGAGCGAATGCTGGTTGTCGGCGACCGGCACCCCCTGGTTGGTGGTCAAGGTCCGGCCCGTCGAGTCCGCGCGGTGACCGTCGAGCGGCTGCACGTTCTCGTTGACGCCGGCCGGAACCCGCTTGCCGAGTTTCGGCGACGCGTTCGCCTCCGACAGCGTGCTGCCCGAGACCGCGGGCGAGTCCGGCGTCGCCGTCGCACCCTTCGGCGGTACAGCGCTCTGCTCGCCGTATTCGCGCGGCTTGTTCGGATTGGACCGCATTGCCGCTGCAAGCCGGCCCTGGCCCGCAGACTTGGCGGAGACCGCATCACCCTTGGCAGGCTTGGCGTCCTCCGGCGTCAGCGCAGGCCCCGACACGGTAGAACGCGCGGTCGACGCCAGCACGCCCGACGTGTCCCCGAACCCACGGGAGGCCGCCACCGTCGCCCTCCGGCCAGCGACGTCCGGCGGTGCATCGCCCGGTGACGGTGCAATGACGGTCGGGCGGGTCGCGACGGGTTTGCGGGCGGGCGTCGCCTTGGGTGGCTTGCGGGTGGCCATGATGGGACATCCTTATCGGGTGCTAGGCAGGTCCCTCAACCATCGCAGGCAGGGGCACCCGTGTAAGTCAGACGAACTCCTGTTTTGCATGCCCGCACGGTTGATATCGAGCTCGTGCCGGCAGCGGTCCTGGGCAGTCACCCGTTGGCCGGTGTCGGAACCGCTCCCCACGAGCGTAGACAACGAAATTCGCGCCGCTGGCCTCAAACTCGTCCACGGTTCATGGAACGCCCCGCCCACGCGAGGCATCGCGATCGAGTGCGTCGAGGAGCAAACCCGGTTGCCTGATTGAACGAGGCCGACGGCGTGTGAGAACCCTGTGCAACTGATTGCCACCTGTCCGCAGGAGACACGGCCCGCCCTGGTGCTCGAGCTCGAGGCGCTGGGCGCGCGGAACCTCGTTCCCGGGTTTCGCGCGGTCGCCTTCGAGGCGGACGAGGCGCTTTTCTACGAGCTGCACCTCAAGCTCCGGACCGCGAGCCGCGTCCTGCGCGTCCGAGGAGGGAGGGGGGCTCGCGCCGAAGCAGGTCATCACCCAGATTCGGGAGAGCATCCGCGAGGTCTTTGCGCGCAGCCAGCAGGGCGTGCCGCCGGTCGACCGTGAGGAGCCGAAAGTCGTCGTCGTGGCCCACCTTGCACGCGGGCGCTGCATGCTGAGCCTCGACACCTCGGGCAAGTCGCTGCACAAGCGCCGCTATCGCGAGAGTGGGTATCCCGCCCCGCTCAAGGCAACGCTGGCGGCGGCGATTCTCACGCTCGCCGGCTACGACGGCACCGAGGCCTTCCTCGACCCGATGTGCGGCAGCGGCACGCTCGCCATCGAGGCAGCCACCATCGCCGTGCGCAAGGCGCCGCAGATCCGCCGTCGCAAGGGCGAGTTCCACTTCGAGTGGCTCCGCGACTTCGACCGCGATCTCTGGCGCCGCACCCAGGAACGCGTGCGCGCCGCAAAGCTCGAGGCGCCACCGGCGCCGATCGTCGCATCCGACATCGAAGGCGCGTGCGTCGAGATGGCGCGCCGCAGTGCGCTCAGGGCGCGCGTCGAGAAGTACATACGCTTCGACGTCGCGCGCTCTACGAGGAAGTGGGCGACACGCTGAAGCAGCGCTACCAGGGATGGCGCGCGGTGGTCCTCGCCGCGGCCGCGTCGCCCTACAAGGCGATCGGGCTGCGCCCGTCCCGCTCGATCGAGCTGATGAATGGCAGCATCCCCTCTCGACTGCTGTTCTTCGACTTATACGCTGGGAGCCGCCGCGCACCCCGCACGCCGCCGCCGACCTGAGGAAAATCGTTCGACGGACTCGCGTCGAGCGTCGCGGGACGCGGGGCGCCGAACGTCGCGCCCCGTGCTCCAGGGCGTCACTGAAGGTCGAACCGGTCCAGGTTCATCACTTTCGTCCACGCCGCGACGAAGTCCCGCACGAACTTTTCGTTCGCATCGGCGCTCGCATACACCTCGGCGATGGCACGCAGCTGCGAGTGCGATCCGAAGACGAGGTCGACTCGCGTGCCGGTCCAACGCAGATCGTTCGTCCCGCGGTCGCGACCCTCGTAGACCCCTTCGGTGCCCGAGCTCTGCCACTTCGTCTTCATGTCGAGCAGGTTGACGAAAAAGTCGCTCGTGAGCGTTCCGGGCCGCCGCGTGAATACGCCGTGCGCCGGCTGTCCCACCTCGAGCACGCGCAACCCGCCGACGAGCACCGTCATCTCGGGTGCCGACAGCGCGAGGAGCTGCGCGCGGTCGACCAGCAATTCCTCGGGTGAGAGATGCTGCTTTCCGCTCAGATAGTTGCGGAAGCCGTCGGCGCGTGGTTCGAGCACCTCGAACGATTCGACGTCGGTCTGTTCCTGCGACGCGTCGGACCGGCCCGGCATGAAAGGCACCTTCACGTCGAAGCCGGCCTTCCTGGCGGCATCCTCGACCGCGACGCAGCCCCCGAGCACGATCAGGTCGGCGATCGAGACCCTCTTGCCGCCGGTTGCCGACGCGTCGAACGCCTGCTGTATCCGACCGAGCGCCTGCAGCACGGCCGCGAGTTCGGCCGGACGATTGACCTCCCAGTCCTTCTGCGGGGCGAGCCGGACGCGCGCGCCGTTTGCGCCGCCGCGCTTGTCGGAGCCACGGAACGTCGATGCCGAAGCCCAGGCTGCGGAGGCGAGCTGCGCGGTCGTGAGGCCCGAGTCGCGGATCCTGGTCTTCAGCGTCGCAACGTCCGCGTCGTCGACCAGCGGGTGAGTCACGGCCGGAACGGGATCCTGCCAGGACAGCGGCTCGGTCGGTACGAGCGGCCCGCGATAACGCGCGATCGGCCCCATGTCGCGATGCGTCAGCTTGAACCAGGCCTTCGCGAATGCCTCGGCGAACTCCTGCGGATTGCGATGGAAGCGGCGCGAGATCTGCTCGTAGGCCGGGTCCATGCGCAGCGCGAGGTCCGCCGTCGTCATCATCGGCGCGTGCCGACGCGACGGGTCGTGAGCGTCGGGCACGGTGCCCGCCCCCGACGAGCCGCGGGGCTTCCACTGGTGCGCGCCCGCGGGGCTCTTCGTGAGTTCCCACTCGTGGCCGAAGAGCGTGTCGAAGTAGCTGTTGTCCCACCGTACCGGCGTCGGTGTCCACGCGCCCTCGATGCCGCTCGTGATCGTGTCGACGCCCTTGCCGCTGCTGAACGAGTTCGTCCAGCCGAAGCCCTGTTCCTCGAGCGACGCGCCTTCGGGCTCGGGACCGACGTGGCTCGCCGGGCCTGCGCCGTGCGCCTTGCCGAACGTATGGCCGCCCGCGACGAGCGCGACCGTCTCCTCGTCGTTCATCGCCATGCGTGCGAACGTCTCGCGGATGTCGCGCGCCGAGGCGACCGGGTCCGGTACGCCGTTCGGCCCCTCCGGGTTCACGTAGATGAGCCCCATCTGCACGGCCGCCAGCGGATTCGCGAGGTCGCGCTCGCCGCTGTAGCGCTCGTCCGCGAGCCACTTGCCCTCGGGGCCCCAGTAGATGTCCGCCTCGGGCTCGAAGACGTCGGCGCGGCCGCCGCCGAAGCCGTAGGTCTTGAAGCCCATGGATTCCAGCGCAACGTTGCCCGCGAGAATCATGAGATCGGCCCACGAGATGTGCCGCCCGTACTTCTGCTTGATGGGCCACAGCAGCCGGCGCGCCTTGTCGAGGTTGCCGTTGTCCGGCCAGGAATTGAGCGGCGCGAAGCGCTGCGTGCCCGACCCCGCACCGCCGCGGCCGTCGGCCACGCGATAGGTGCCTGCGCTGTGCCACGCCATGCGGATGAAGAACGGGCCGTAGTGACCGTAGTCGGCGGGCCACCAGTCCTGCGAGTCCGTCATCAACGCGTGCAGGTCCTTCACGACCGCGTCGAGGTCGAGGCTGTCGAAGGCCTGACCGTAGTCGAACTCCTCGCCCATCGGATTCGATGCGGGCGCATGCTGGTGCAGCACGCGGAGGTCCAGCTGGTTCGGCCACCAGTCGGGGTTTGCGTGGGCGCGCTTGCCGCCCGAAAACGGGCACCTGGTTTCCGTGGTCATGTCCACCGCCTCCGTCGCTCTCTCGTTGATGTGCAGCCTAAGGTAGCCACTCAGCACTAAAGGAGCAATCGATCTATGGATGCGTTCTGATAGGTCTCCTCTATGATCAAGCA
Source organism: Lysobacterales bacterium (assembly GCA_003819815.1). Lineage (GTDB taxonomy): Bacteria > Pseudomonadota > Gammaproteobacteria > Steroidobacterales > Steroidobacteraceae > RPQJ01. The sequence continues at coordinate 20,118 of RPQJ01000038.1, read as the reverse complement.
GCCGGAGGCGACACCTGCCGGCCTCATGACGAGGAGCCGCACCATGAATCCGAAGCAACGTCGAAACGGCAACCCGGACGACGACGGGCAGCGCGTCGCGCTGGTCACGGGCGCCTCGTCCGGGTTCGGACGCGCCATTGCAGCACGGCTCTCCGAACGGGGCTGGCGCACTTTCGGGACTTCGCGGTCCCCCGCGCCCGGCGGCGAAAGCATCGAGATGATCACGATGGACGTCGAATCCGACGCGTCGGTCGACGCGGGAGTGGCCACCGTGCTGGACGCGGCGGGTCGCGTCGACGTGCTCGTGAACAATGCGGGCGTGGGGTACGCGGGCGCCCTCGAGGACACGACGGTCGAGGAGGCCCGCGCGCAGTTCGAGGTGAACTTCTTCGGCCCGCACCGTGTCTGCCGCGCATGCGCGCGAGGCGCAGCGGCTGCATCGTCAACATGAGTTCGCTCGGCGGCCGCGTGGGCGTGCCGTTCCAAGGGATCTACTGCGCGAGCAAGTTCGCCGTCGAAGCGTATACCGAGGCGCTGCGCATGGAAGTGCGGCCGTTCGGCATCCGGGTCGCGATGGTCGAGCCGGGCGACTACGCCACGGGCTTCACGGCCCGGCGACGCCTCGTCGCGGGCACCGTCCCCGGTTCCGCGTACGACGAACGGTGCCGGCGTGCGGTCGCGCAGATGGTGCGCGACGAATCGGCGAACACCGACATCGAGCCGGTGGTGCGCCGCGTACTGGCCGCGATCGACGCGCGCGATCCCGCGCTGCGCTACCCCGTCGCCAGCGCCGTGCAGCGCATCCTGTGCGCGCTGCATCCGGCGATCCCGCAGCGCTGGTTCGAATCGCTGCTGATGCGCAGCTACGGAATCCGCTGAAGCGCGGACCTGCCTACTCCCGCGAGTGCTCGGTCGCCTCGGCCACCCACATCGCGATCGGGTCGAACTGCGCGAGATCGAGCGGCGGGTCCTCGACCTCCGCGCCCGCCGCGAACCGCGCCATCAGGTCCTGCTGGCGCCGCAGCTCATCGGCGAGCGGCTCGTAGACGGGGCGGTGTCCCGTGTCGTCCGCGTAATCCCAGAGGCCGTTCCGGCAGTGCCGGTCGTCTTCCCATCCCGGGTGGTTCGTGATCGGGTACAGGCACAGGCCGAAGAGGTCGGCCCCGCGCCGGATCGCGGCACGCGCCTCGTGCGCCATGTAAGCGAGCCACATCGGGCGCGGCGCGTCCTCGATGCCGGTCTCTGCGATGAACATCGGCCGTCCGTAGCGGGCGTGGGTGTCGACGAGCATCTCGTGCACGGGCCGGTACAGCGGGCTCGACGGCCGGATCATCGAGCCATGCCCTCCGGGGTACGCCCACTGGTTGTGCACGTAGTAGTTGATGCCGAGTATGTCGAGCAGGTCCGGCGACCCGCCGAACTCCGGATGCGTGCGGCCGGAGATGGCGTCCCAGCTCGCGTACTGCGCCTGCTCGTGGGCGTGGGCCGCCGGCTCGTCCTCGCGGCGGTCGAGCCGCGCGATGACGTGGATGATCGGGTCGGTGTGGACGAGCCGCGTGGCGGGGTTCACTGCCCGCAGCGTCCGCGACGCCGTGATCGCGCCGCGCACCAGCTGCCGCTTGAACTCGTCGCCGCGCCTGTGCGCGAACGGGTTGAAGAACCCTGCCTCGCCGCCGGCGAACGAGAGAAAGGAGATCTCGTTCACCGGCGCGACGATCGGTGCGTCGACGCCTTCCGAGCGCAGCACCTCGGCGAAGTGCAGCGCGAAGTCCGCGAGCCGTTCGGGAAAGTCCGCCGCGAACGGATCAACGTGGTCCGGCCAGCCGAAGTGCACGAGGTCCCACATCACCTGCACGCCTGCGGAAAGCGAGGCCGCGATCATGCGGCGCGCCGTGCCGAAGTCGTAGTGGCCGGGGCGTGGCTCGATGACGTGCCAGCGGATCCCGTCGCGTGCGGTCCGGATGCCGACGTCGACCAGCCGCCGGTAGTCATGGGCTGCGAATTCCTCGTGGCGCGTCGACACCGACAGGTCGAGCCGCACACCGTCGCGACGGCGGTGCGTCGAGCACTCGAACCCGCCCATGAAGAACGTGCGTGCGATGCCTGAGATCATGGGCGGCGGGACTCCGGGCAGCGAAGCGGCGCAACGAGGACTCACAGCCTGCGGGTAGCGCGGGCTCGCCGGCATCGGTGCGTCGTCACGACCCTCGTCGGACGCTCCCCGCAAGTCCACCGTCCGTCCCAGGGCGGGACCCATCGATTCAAAGTGTCAGACGACGCCTACAGAACCCCCCCGCCGTGCGTGCCACCATGACGATCCAACGTCAAGGCGGACACCGCTCCGGACGAGCGCAGACTCGATCGTGACCGCAACTCCCCGGCAAGACCTCGACCCTTACCTGGCCGACTCGGCGCTCGAAGCTGCGGGCATCGGCGTCTTCGAGATCGACTTCGCGTCGGGACGGCACCGGTTGTGCCGGCGCGCACGCGCGCTCTGGGGTCTCGCGTCCGATGGGGACGTCACGCGCGAGCAGTTTCTCGCGGCCGTCCATCCGGACGATCGACCCAGGCTCGACGAAATGTCCGTCGCGCTCGACGCGTCGGGAAACAGCTGCTTCGAGATCGTCCATCGCGTCGTGCGGCCGGACGGCGAGATTCGCTGGATCAAGTGTCGAGGCCACGCGACGCGCGTCGGCGCAGGCGAGGGAGTACGCGCGGTTCGCTGCATCGGCGCGATGCTCGACGTCACGCGTCGCATCGAGACCGAGATGGGCGAGCGCATCGCGGCGCAACGGACCCTCGAGTCGACGGCCACGCGCCTCGATCTGGCGACGCGGGCCGCGGGGATCGGCATCCACGACTACGACGTCGCCAACGACTCGATCGTGTGGGACGACACGCTGCGCCGGCTCTGGGCGATCGGGCCCTCGGAGCCCGTGACCTACGCGACGTTCGCGGGCGGCGTGCACCCGGACGACCGATCGGACGTCGAGGCGGCCGTGCGTCGCGCGATGGATCCGCAAGGGGACGGACGCTACGCCTCCGAGTTCCGCGTACGCGGTCGCAGCGACGGACAGGAGCGCTGGGTGGCCGCGACCGGCCAGACGTACTTCGAGGCCGGCCGGCCGGTACGCATGGTCGGCACCGCGCAGGACGTCACCGAGTCCCGCGAGTTGCGGGACGCGCTGCGCCAGACGGAGGAGCTGACGCGGCGTGTCACCGATGCCGTCCCGGGCATCCTGTACGTGTACGACCTCGAGGAGCGTCGCAACGTGTGGGGCAACCGCGAGATGGAGGACATGCTCGGGTACACCCGCGAGCAGATCGTCGCCATGAGCGGGCAGCTGCTCGAGACGCTGCTGCATCCCGCGGACCTCGAGCGCTACACGGCGCATCTCCAGCAGCAGCTGGCGCTGCGCGACGACGAGCCGGTGGACTTCGAGTACCGCATGCGGTGCGCGAACGGCGAGTGGCTGTGGCTCCACAGCCGCGAGATGGTCTTCCGCCGCGGGCGGGACGGCCGGCCGGCGCAGATCGTCGGCGCCGCGATGAACATCCAGGAGATCAAGCGGGCCGAGGAGCGCGTCGCGGAGAGCGAGCGGCGCCTGAATGCGGTGCTCGACAACACCACGGCGGCGATCTTCCTCATGGACGACCGGCAGCATTGCGTCTACATGAATGCCGCGGCCGAGAGGCTCGCCGGCTACACGCTCGCGGAAACGCAGGGCCGGCCCCTGCACGACGTCATCCACCACACGCGGCCCGACGGCTGTCCGTACCCGCTGCACGAGTGCCCGATCGACCAGGCGTTCCCCGCGCAGAACCAGATGCAGGGCGAAGAGGTGTTCGTGCACCGCGACGGCTCGTTCTACCCCGTCGCCTTCACGGCAAGTCCGGTGCGCGACCGCGACGGGCCACCCGTCGGCACGGTCATCGAGGTCCGCGACATCCGTGCCGAGCGGGCGGCGGCCGAGGAACTGCGGACGAGCCGCGAGCAGCTGCAGTTCACGCTCGAGTCCGCGGAACTCGGCACGTGGGACATCGATCTGCGCACCAACCGGATGAACCGGACGCTGCGCCACGACCAGTTCTTCGGCCACGCGGAGCTGCAGCCGGACTGGACGCTTGCGACCACCGAGCAGCACCTGCTGCCGGAGGACCGGCAGGTGTTCCGCTCGGCAGTCGAGCGTGCGCTGCAGACGGGCCGGATCGACGTCGAGGTGCGCGTGTCCCGGCCGCAGGGCCCCGTGCGCTGGCTCGCGCTCAGGGGGCGCTCGTACTACGACGAGTACGGCCGTCCCGTCCGGATGAGCGGCGTGATCGCGGATGTGACGGCCCGCCAGGCGGCGGTCGAAGCGCTCAAGGAGGCCGATCGCAACAAGGACCGGTTCCTCGCGATCCTCTCGCACGAGCTGCGCAATCCCCTCGCGCCGATCCGGACGGCGGCCCACGTGCTCGCGCAACCGGACGTCGCCCCGGAGCAGTGCCGCTCCGCGCGCCAGATCATCCAGCGCCAGGTTGTCCACATGGCGGGCCTGCTCGACGACCTGCTGGACCTCGCGCGCGTCACGCAGAGCAAGCTGGAGCTCAAGCGTGCCTGCGTCAGCCTTGCGGAGGTCGTCGACGCGGCCGTCGAGGCCGCGCGACCGGTGATCGAGGCGCGGCAGCACGAGCTCGCGCTCGAGCTGCCGCCCGACGAGGTGCGGCTCGACGCGGACGCGCTGCGCCTCGCGCAGGTGCTCTCGAACCTGCTCAACAACGCGGCGAAGTACACGGATCCGGGCGGCCGGATACGCCTCGCCGCCACCGTCGTGGACGGCCTCGTGCGCATCGTCGTCGAGGACAACGGCATCGGCCTGCCGCTCGACGCCCGCGACCGGCTGTTCACGATGTTCGGCCAGGCGAACGGCGCCCAGGGCCGTTCGGAAGGAGGTCTCGGCATCGGTCTCGCACTCGTGAAGGGGCTCGTCGACCTCCACGGCGGCCGCATCGAGGCGCACAGCGACGGGCCGGGCCGCGGCAGCTCGTTCCTCGTGTCGCTGCCGCTGCCCTCCGGTTCGGCACACTCTCTCGAAAGCGTGGACGGAGGCGGCGCCGCCGCGGCGAAGCCGGGTCGCCGCATCCTGATCGTCGACGACAACCACGACGCGGCCGACGCGCTTGCGATGCTGCTCCGGGCGCTCGGCCACGAGCCGCGGGTGGCCTACGACGGCGCGACGGCGCTGCAGCTCGCGAGCCGGTTCCGACCCGAGTTCGCGCTGCTCGACATCGGCATGCCGGAGATGGACGGGCACGAACTCGCGCGCCGGCTCCGCAACGAGCCGTGGGGACGCACGATGCACCTTGCTGCCCTTACGGGATGGGGACAGGACGAGGACCGCGAGCGCGCCTACCGCTCGGGCTTCGACCGCCATTTCACCAAGCCGGTCGATCCGGCGGAACTCGAGGCTCTGCTCGACGACGCGCAGGCCTGCTGAGATCGATCGCGCCCCGTCCCCGGAGTCTCCGCCCAAGTGCCGAGCGGACGTGACCGGGTGCACGGAATCCTCGACGGGGACTTTACTCCGCCGGAGTGCGTACGTTATGTGAAGCGCGCTGCCAACTTCGATTGACCGCCGGAGGCCAGGGATCGGCTCGACGCGGGGAGTGACGATCCCATGACCGTGCCGCACGACCGCCGAACCTTTCTCCTCGGAACCGCCGTTTTCGGCGCCGTGTCCGCCTGCTCCTCGGGCGGGGGCTCGAAGAGCGCCACCGCCGAGACGGCCGGCGTCGCGAAGGACTCATTCCCCGTCAGCGAAGCCGAGCTCAAGGTCGGCGTGCAGGTCGTCCGATTCGACTTGCCGACCGGGAACGTCGGCCGCTATGGCGCCGTAGGCAATGGAATCGTGGACGACTCGGCGGCCATCGAGGCCGCCGTGGCCGTAACGCGCGGCTCGTCCGGCGGCACCGTACGCCTGCCGCCCGGGACGTACCGCATCGCGCGCACGATCATGGACCGGGGCGGTCGTGCGCCGGTCACGCTCCAGGGCGATGATGCGACTCTGCTGCTGGGCGATGCGAACGGCCCCGCGCTACGCATCACGGCCGACGACTTCACGCTGAGCGACCTGCGTCTTGCGGCAGCGGCAGGAATCACTGCAATCGGGGCGCCATTCGGACTGCCGCCGGCCGCGATCGAGGCAGGCGGCTGCAGCCGTCTCACGCTGCGTCGCTGCCGCTTCGAGCGCCTGCCACACATGGGCCTGCTGATCCGCGCCGACCTCTCCGGCGCGGCCGACGTGCAGATCGAGTCCTGCGTCTTCGTCGAGCTGCGGGCGACCGCAGTGCGCCTGAACGGGCTCGACCCGGCGGCGTCACTGGAGCGGGTCAGGATCGACGGCTGCACGTTTGCGGCGCCGTCCGACCCGGTCAGCGCCCAGACCCGTGCGATCCACGTCGGTGGGCGGGTCAGCGACGTGCGCATCCTCGGCAATGCGTTCTCCGGCGAAGGCTCGCTCGACTACTCCCGCGGCTGGCGTGACACGATCATGGTGGGAGACGGCACGGCAGTCGGGCAGCCGAGCCGCATCTTGATCGCGAACAACGTCATTGCAGGCATGGCCGACGACGGAATCGGGCTCGCGGGCGCCGCCGACGTCACGATCGTCGGCAACGTCATCACCGGCTCTCCCGTGACGGCTGGCATCTATGCGCCGGCAAACGGCACCTGGCGCAACACGAACGTCACGATCGCCGCGAACCAGCTCGTCCGCAATCACATCGCCGGGATCTTCCTGAAGGACACCGACGGCTACGCGATCACCGGCAACCTGATCGAAGACTCGCGGGCCGGCATCGTCGTGCTCGATGCGGGCACGGCGCCCTCGACCCACGGGACCATTGCGAGCAACACGCTGCGTCGGCTGCGGACCACCGCAATCCACTGCGCGAGCACCCTCGCCACCGTGACCGGGAACCTGATCGACGGCTATGCGCAGGACGTGGGTGGCGACGCGGCGGAACGTGCCGGCATCCTGATGCGCGGCCGGGGCGGCGCCGCGGTCGTGTCGGGCAATCAGTTCACCAATGGGCACCACGGCGTCGTCGTCACCGGTGCGTACTCGCGATTCACGATGAACGGCAACCTGGGAGACGGCCTCGCCGGCTTCGGCCTGCTGCTCATCGAGTTCGTCGGCGACCGCTGGATCGTGACGTCGAACCAGCTCACCGGGGCGCTCGGCCACGCGGCAGGGCTGCCGCCGAGCCCGCCCGGGATCTTTGCCGACAACCTCTAGCCCGTCCCCGGCAACGTCGGCGTGCCCCCGGCACCCCGGGCTGCGACGCCGGCGCACCGTCGCATGAGGCGGCGCAGCACCGAGAGGTCCATCGGCTTGATCTCGTGGGAGTCGAATCCCGCCTCGAGCGAGCGGAGCCGGTCCTCCTCGCGCCCATAGCCGGTCACGGCGACGATGCAGGCACGGTCGAGCCCGCCACGCCGCATCTCGCGGCAAGCCGAGTAACCGTCGACCGTCGGCAGTCCGAGGTCGAGCAGCACGACGTCCGGCCGTCGCTCGAGCGCGAGGCGCACGCCGTCCGCCCCGTCGTAGCACACTTCCACTTCGTGGCCCTCGACGCGCAGCAGCATCGCACAGCTGTCCGCGACGTCGCGGTTGTCGTCGACCACCAGTACACGCAGTCGTGGTGCGGCCTTCTCGATCGACGCTCGCGCGCCGGCAGTCGGCTCGTCGCCTTCACGCAGTTCGGGCAACCACACGATGAACTCGCTGCCGTGCCCGAGGCCCTCGCTGCGGGCCTCGACGCGACCGCCGTGCATCTCGACCAGGCTGCGGACCAGCGACAGGCCGATGCCGAGTCCGCCTTCGGCGCGCTGCAGGCTCCGCTCCGCCTGGTAGAAGAGATCGAACAGATTGGGCAGCGATGCGGGCTCGATGCCGCGACCGTTGTCGCGGATGCGGATGCGCGCTTCGCCCGTCGCGGCGGAGCGATCGATCGAGAGCGCGATGACGCCGCCCGGGTCGGTGAACTTGACCGCGTTCGTGAGCAGGTTGCCGACCACCTGCACGAGCCGCGTGAAGTCCCCCTCGACGCGCACGGGCGTCGCCGGCGCATCGAACTCCAGCCGATGGCCCTTGGCTTCGATCTGCGGCCGCGCGGTCTCGAGCGCCTGCCGCGCGACGAGGCCGAGGTCCACGGCGCCGCACTGCAGCGTGATCTTGCCGCGCGACACGCGCGACACGTCGAGCAGGTCGTCGACCAGGCGGACGAGGTGCCCGAGCTGGCGCTCGATGATCCCGCGGGCACTGTCGAGGACTGGGTTTCCGGGGGCGGCATAGCGGATCAGCGCTGCCGCATTGCGGATCGGCGCGAGCGGGTTGCGCAGCTCGTGCGCCAGCATCGCGAGGAACTCGTCCTTGCGGCGGTCCGCCTCCTGCAGCGCCTCCTCGGCGCGACGCCGCGCCGTGATGTCGAAGGAGACGGCGAGCACGCCTTCGATCTCGCCGCGCTCGCCGTGCAGCGGCACACCGCGCGCGACGAAGTAGCGTCCGTTCGACTCGTGTTCCGTCTCGAACGGCTGTCCGGCGAGTGCCCGGCGGTAATTGGCAGCGTGGAACTCGGCCTGCTCGGGCGGCAGCGCCTCGAAGACGGTGCGGCCCTCGAACTGCTGTAGCGCCATGCCCATGGTCGCGAGCACTTCGCCTGCCACGAGCTGGAAGCGCAGGTCGCGGTCGACCACGAACGCCGCGCCCCCCGGCAGGTTGGCCGCCAGGGTGCGATAGCGTGCCTCGATCTGGCGCCGCGCCTCTTCGGCGCGCTTTTCGTCGGTGACGTCGAGCGCCACGCCGACGAACCGGATGGCACGGCCGTCGTCGTCGTAGAAGAAGCGCCCGGCCGCACGCAGCCAGGCGATTCCGCCGGTGCTGCCGTGGCGGACCCGGTGCTCCGTACGGAACAGGGTGCGGCCGTGCTCCGCGCGTCGCCACGTTTCGAGCACGTAGGGGAGGTCTTCCGGCAGCACGGCGCTCTGCCACAGGTCCTGCGAGGCCCTGCCACCCGGCGTCGGCTCGCACCCCATCAGCAGGAAGAGGCTCTCGGACCAGATGTTGTGCCCGGTCACGAGGTCGAGATCCCAGGTGCCGGCGCGCCCGGCGATCATCGCGAGCTGCAGCCGCGCCTCGGAGTCCCTGAGGGCCTCCTCGGCGCGCGCCCTTTCGATGCGCAGGTGCACGCGGCCGACGACCTCGCGCAGGAGGTCGAGTTCCTCGACCCGCCACGCATAGGGCTCGGGCCTGTGCAGCGCGACCATGAAACTCCAGCGCCCGTCCGTACGGTGCGGCGCGAGGAGCAGCGAGCCGATGTTCCACTGTGCGTAGGCTGCCGCCCGGTCGCCGAGGCGCGCGTCGGTCGCGACGCCGTTGACCGCGACGGGACGGCCGGCCGCGAGATCCTCGATCATCGAGGACGAGAGGTAGGCCTCGAGAGGGTGGGCGATGTGATCGTCCTTGAGTCCGGCCTCGCGCTCGCCTGCGAACACCGTGACGATCCGGTTCGCGAGGTCGACGTCCGAGAAGTTCACGCGCGTGACGCCGAAATGTTCGCGGATCGCCTTCGACGACAGGTCTGCGATGGTCTCGGCGGAGGCGAGCGGTGCATAGGCGCGGCTCAGGTTGTCGAGGAACACCCGGTCGCGCTCGATGCGATGCTGCTCGGTGACGTCGCGCGACGTGCCGACATAGTCGAGTACGTGGCCGTCCTCGATCCGCCCGACCATCGAATTCAGCAGCAGCTTGCGCCCCCCGTGGCGATCGACCTCTTCCGTGACCGCATCGAAGATGCGGTGACCGTTCGCCACGACCGTCCGCTCGAAGGCGAGATTGAGCGGCGAGCGGGGCACGACGTCGGTGAGCGGCCGGCCCTCGAGCTCGTTCGCGTGCTCGTACCCGTAGGCGCGCGCAAAGCTGTCGTTGACCGCTACGAAGTAGCCTTCGCGAAAGACCCACTCGACCTGCTGGTCGGGCGGCAGGGTGAGCGGCAACGGCCGGCGCAGTCCGACGTGGAACACGAGGTCCGAGGTGTACTCGACGAGGTGGCGATAGCGGTGTTCGCTGGCACGCAGCTCCTGCAGGGCCGCCACGCGGTCGGTGACGTCGGGAGAACTGCCGGCCATGCCGACGTACTCGCCCGAAGCGGAGTAGCGCGGCGCACCGACGCTCTCGATGCAACGCCACTCGCCGGACGCCATGCGCACGCGCGCCGTCGCGTGGAACGGGGAACGGTCTTCGAGGGCCCGCGTGAACGCCGCGTTGTAGGCCGCGACGTCGTCCGGGTGCACCAGGATCCGCCAGTCGCCGGAGCGCAACTCGTCCTCGCCGACGCCGAAGAACTCACGATACGCACGGTTGACGAACTCGAGGCGCCCACGGGCGTCGGTGGCCCACATCGGCACCGGCGTGCCGTCCGACAGGTCCCGCAGGCGGCTGGCCTGCAACTCGAGGACCTGCAGGCGCGCGCGCAGCGACGCCGCCTCGCCCTCGATGTCGACGCGAGGCTCGCCGGACGGCGACGAATCGCCGCCGTGCTCCGCGGTCCGGTGCGGTTCGGCCATGAGCTCCCTTTCCTCGGTACGAGTCTATCGCGTGAAAGCGCCGGGCGCGTCGCGGATACCTTCGACGACGGACGTGCGGCAGCGGACCGCGCGCATCCATGCGGGCGCGCTGTCCGAAGCAGGCGGAGGACGCCGACTGAGCCGGCGCCGGAGGAAGTTACATGACGCTGCGTGCCGCGATTGCCTTCGCCGTGATCCTGGTTGCCGGAGTGGCACACCCCGTGACGTCGGCCGGGGCGGCCGACTGCCCCGCGTTTCTCGATCACGAGTTCCAGCGCCTGCATTCATCGGAACGGGTGAACCTGTGCGCGTCCTACGCGGGCAAGCCGATGCTGATCGTGAACACCGCGAGCCACTGCGGGTTCACGCCACAGTTCAAGGGACTCGAGGCGCTGCATCGCAAGTACGGGGAGCGCGGCCTGGTCGTGGTCGGTTTTCCGTCGAACGACTTCGACCAGGAGGCCGCGTCCCAGGCCGAGACGGCCGAGGTCTGCTATCGAAATTTCGGGGTCACGTTCACGATGGTCGCGCCGTCGCCCGTGAAGGGGCCGGATGCGAATCCCGTGTTCAAGGAACTCGCCCGCCAGTCCAGGGAGCCGGGCTGGAACTTCAGCAAGTATCTCGTCCGCCCCGATGGGACGGTTGCCGGTGCCTTTGGCAGCCGGGTGGCTCCCGACTCGCCGGAACTCGGCGAGGCGATCGAGCAACTGCTCTAAATGGTGCCTGACTTATTTTCCGTTGAGACGACGACGCCCCCGCAAGGGGGCGTCGCCACATAAGTCAGAGCCTTTTCTTCCGTTAGGCGTCTTCTTGAGCGTCAGGCTGCCTTGCGGCTGCGCGGCTTCGTCGCGCGCGGGGCCGCCTCGGCCTGCTTCGCGACCTTTTCGTACGTCTCGGTCGCGATCTTCTGCACGCCGCGGCCGGCCCGGGCGTAGATCTCCATCGCGCGGTTGGCGTCCGAGACGAGACGCTCCGTGCTCGCGCGCAGCGCTTCCGCCTGGCCGTTCATGAAGCCGGCCAGGTCCTTGGCGCGGGACGCGTGCTCGAGCGCCGCCGCCATCTCGTTCAATGCGGAGGTCAGCATGTCGGACTGCAGCTCGATCGCTTCCTCGAAGGTCTTCTGCGTCAGCGCCGAGAGCTCGACGCCCGAGCGGGCCGCCACGCGGACCGGCTGCTTCAGGCCGTTGAGGCCTTCGACCGAGTACGACACGCCATCGCGCACCGAAGCGAGCGGGTCGCTGCCGAACTGCTGGGCCTGGTTCGTGAACGCCTGCATCTGCTCGCTGATGAAGTCCTGGACCTGGTTGATCATCGGAGTCACCTCGGGTTTTGTGCGCTGCAAAAATTGCTGCAGTGCAAAATAGGCCCGGCGGGACGGAGAGTCAATGGCCGGTCGAGTTAGACTTTGGTCGCAAATCGGGGGAGGCGGGGGGCTTTCGAGAAGGACTCGATTGAGAAGCAGGGGCTGTCAAACCACAACTTTCGTTTCTTAAACCCGGCACCAAGTTCAATTCAATTTGACAGTCCGGGTCTGGTTGCCAGCCAGCTCCATGCTCCGAGCGATCGTCGACTCGATCCACTGCTGGGCACGTTCGTTGATCTCCCTAGGATCGAGGCCGGTCGGATCGATGGCCGGCCCGATGACGACATGGATAGTTCCGGGCTTCTTCAGGAAGCTGCGCCGTGGCCAGTAGTAGCCCGACGTGTGCGCGATTGGCACGACCGGCGCGCCGGTCCGCGAGGCCAGCAGCGCCCCGCTGACGCCGTACTTGCGGGTCTGCCCGGGCGCGACCCGCGTCCCCTCCGGATACACGATGACTCCCATGCCCGAGGCCAGGCGCTCGCGTCCCTGCTTTACGACCTGCTGCACGGCCGAGTGCCCCGCGCCGCGGTCGATGGCGATCGGCCGGTAGGTCTGCACCGCCCAGCCGACCACCGGTATCCACGTGACCTCGCGCTTCAGCAGCCACGAGGCTGGCGGGACGACGAACATCTGCGCCAGCGTGTCCCAGGTCGACGAATGTTTCCACAACGAGACGAAGGGACGGTCCGGCAGGTTCTCGCGGCCTTCGACGACGTAACCGAGCCCGCAGACGACCTTGCAGAGCCACGTGAGCGACAGGCCCCACCAGCGTGGCAGCGCGTAGCGCTGTTCGATGGTGAGCGGCAGTGCCGCCGCGACGAGGACCGCGACGCCGAAGGCGAGGGTCACGAGGAACAGCAGCGTCGTGTAGACGAGCGACCGGAACAGCTGCATCGACGGCCCTCAGCCGGGCAGGCGCGACAGGTCGGCAGCGTGCATGAAGAGTCCCTGCATGCGCTTCAGCAGCGCGAGCCGGTTCGCGCGCAGCGCGGCGTCGTCCGTCATGACCATCACCGAGTCGAAGAAGTCATCCGTGGCCTTGCGCAGCGCGGCGAGCGAGCGGAGGGCCGCGGTGTACTCCCGCGCGGCATAACGGGGCTCGACGATCCGGGCGATCGCCTCCACCTGCTCGGCGAGGATCTGCTCGGCCGGGTCGACCAGACGATCCGCGTCGACGTGGTCTCCGACCGGCTCGGTCGACTTGCGCAGGATGTTCGCGATGCGCTTGTTCGCGGCCGCGAGGCTCTGCGCGTCCGGCAGCGCGAGGAACTCCACGAGCGCGCGCAGGCGGGCGTCGAAGTCGAGCGGCGAGGCCGGTCGCGTCGCGAGCACCGCATCGAACATCTCGGGCGTCACGTCGAAGCCTGCGCCGCCTTCGACGTAATAGGCCCGCAGGCGCTCGACGATGTAATCGTAGACGTCCCGCGCGCAGTCCGCCGGCGCCGGGAAGGGAAGCGCGGCGAGCGCCTGCGCGACGAGCGATTGCAGGTCGAGGTCGAGCCGGCGCTCGATCGACGTCCTGAGCAGCCCGAGTGCCGCGCGCCGAAGGCCGAACGGGTCGCGCGTGCCGGTCGGCTTCTGGCCGGTCGCGTAGATACCCGCGATCGTGTCGAGCTTGTCGGCGATCGCAACGGCCATGCCGGCGTGGGTCGCGGGCAGTTCGTCGCCGGCGAAACGCGGCAGGTACTGCTCGCGCAGCGCCTCGCAGACCTCTGTCGGCTCGCCGTCGTGGCGGGCGTAATAACGGCCCATCACGCCCTGCAGCTCCGGGAATTCACCGACCATCGACGTGATGAGGTCGCACTTCGCGAGCTCGGCCGCCCGGTCGGCGAGCGCGGCGTCTCCGCCGATCGCCGTGGCGATCGAGCGGGCCAGCGCGCGGACACGCTGGGTCTTGTCGTACAGGGAGCCGAGTTGGGTCTGGAACGTCACGCGACGCAGGCCGTCGAGCCGTGCGTCGAGGCGCTGCTGGCGGTCGGTCGCCCAGAAGAATGCGGCGTCCGAGAGGCGCGGGCGCACGACCCGCTCGTTGCCGGCGACCACCTGGGCCGGATCCTTGCTCTCGAGGTTGGCAACCGTCACGAACCATGGCATCAGGCGGCCCGTGGCGTCGCGGACCGGGAAATAGCGTTGGTGGTCCTGCATCGTCGCGATCGGCACTTCGGGCGGAAGCTCGAGATAGCGGGCGTCGAACCGGCCGGCGAGCGGCACGGGCCATTCGACCAGGGCGGTCACCTCGTCGAGCAATGCGTCATCGATCACGGCCTGGCCGCCGAGCTTCGCCGCTGCGGTCGCCACGCCCTGGCGGATCGACTCGCGCCTCGCCGCAATGTCGGCGAGCACGCGGCCCCGCTTCGCGAGCACGCTCTCGTAGGCGGACGGGGTCGCGATCCGGAGCGGCTTCGGCGCCATGAAGCGGTGCCCGAAGGTGAGGTTCGAGTGCTCGACGTCGAGCATGCGGCCGGGCACGACGTCGCGGCCGTACATCATGAGTATCCAGTGCACCGGCCGCACGAACTGCGCTTCGCCGGCGCCCCAGCGCATGCGACGCGCGATCGGCAGTGCCTCGAGCGCCGCCTGGACGATGCCGGGCAGCCGGTCGACCGCAGTCGCGCCGGACTCGATGCCTCGATGCACGAGCCAGGCGCCTTTCGGTGTCTCGAGCCGCTCCAGTGCTTCCACGGTCACGTTGCAGCTGCGCGCAAACGCGAGCGCGGCCTGGGTGGGCGCGCCCTGTGCGTCGAACGCGGCCTTGACCGGCGGGCCGCGCCGCTCGAGCGCGCGGTCCGGCTGGCGTTCGGCGAGCTTGCGCACCCGCACGGCGAGCCGCCGCGGCGTCGCGAATCGCTCGACCTTGCCGTGCACGAGGCCCGCCTCGGCGAGGCCCTTCGTGATGCCCTGCTCGAAGGCCGCCGCGAGCGCGAGCAGCGACTTGGGCGGCAGTTCCTCGGTGCCGATCTCGACCAGGAAGTCGCGGCTCATGACCCGCTTCCCGGAACGGCGATGCTCGCGTTCCCGGCCAGCATCGGGAAACCCAGGACCTCGCGGCTCGCGTAATACGCCTCGGCCACGGCCCGGGCCAGCGTCCGCACGCGCAGGATGTAGCGCTGGCGCTCGGTGACCGAGATCGCCTTGCGGGCGTCGAGCAGGTTGAACGTGTGGGAGGTCTTGAGCATCCGCTCGTAGGCAGGAAGCGGCAGCTTCGCCTCGAGCACCCGCAGGCATTCGCGCTCGTGGGCGTCGAACTGGCGGAACAGCTCGTCGACGTCGGCCAGCTCGAAGTTGTACTTCGACTGCTCGACCTCGTTCTGGTGGTAGACGTCGCCGTAGGTGACGCGACCGAGCGGTCCGTCGGTCCACACGAGGTCAAACACGCTCTCGACGCCCTGCAGGTACATTGCGAGCCGCTCGAGCCCGTAGGTGATCTCGCCCATGACGGGGCGGCAGTCGAGGCCGCCGACCTGCTGGAAGTAGGTGAACTGCGTCACCTCCATGCCGTTCAGCCAGATCTCCCAGCCGAGGCCCCAGGCGCCGAGGGTCGGCGACTCCCAGTTGTCCTCGACGAGCCGCACGTCGTGCACCAGCGGGTCGATGCCGACGGCGCGCAGCGAGTCGAGGTAGAGCTCGATGATGTCGAGCGGCGACGGCTTGATGACGACCTGGTACTGGTAGTAGTGCTGCAGGCGGAACGGGTTGTCGCCATAGCGCCCGTCGGTGGGCCGCCGCGACGGCTGCACGTACGCCGCGCTCCACGGCTCCGGCCCGAGCGCGCGCAGGAAGGTCGCGGTGTGGAAGGTGCCCGCGCCCATTTCCATGTCGTAGGGCTGGAGGATCACGCAGCCCCGCTCGGCCCAGTACCGCTGCAGGGTCAGGATCAGGTCCTGGAAGGTGCGCGGGGGCTGGGTCGCCGTTCTCGCCATGGATGTTCGCCGCTCGGCTCGCTGGAAGGCGCGGCAGTATAGCGAACGGCGACCGGTCGGAATCTTCGCCCGCTTCGGGGACAATCGGCGCTTTCGACGGAGAACGTCCATGGACGACATCGACGCCCGGATCGCCCGATTTCTCGAGTCGCCTGCGTACGGCGTGGCGGGCGCGTCGCCGCACCGGCACAAGTATGGCAACAAGGTGCTGCGCTGCTACCAGCAGGCCGGGCGCCGCGCCATTCCCGTCAACCCGAACGAGACCGAGGTCGAGGGCGTAACCTGCGTCGCGAGCGTGCTCGACCTGCCCGAGGACGTGCGCAGCCTCTCGATCATCACGCCGCCTCGCGTGACCGAACGCATCGTCGGGCAGGCGATCGAGAAAGGCATCCGCCACGTCTGGATGCAGCCAGGAGCCGAAAGCCCCGCGGCGATCGAAGCCTGCGAGCGGGCCGGGCTCGACGTGATCGCCGACGGCAGTTGCCTGCTGGTGGTCCTTGGGTACCGCGAGCGGTGAGCGCGCTACGGATTCGGTCGACCCGCCAGGCGATAGAAAAGAACATTTGGTTAATTGGACGAATCCTCAAGGTCCAAGGTCCTATTAGAAAGAATATCTACAGATGAAGAATCGATCCTTCGTGCTTCTGGTCCTGTTCCTCGGCCTCCTTTCATCGGCAGGCTGCAGTCAGCTGCCGTCGCTCGAAGGCCGGGTGCCGAGCCACGCGCTCCACGACGGCCTGGACACTCGTCTCACGCGGGCGACGGCCGCCGACGTCGCAGCCCACCCCGAACTCTCCGGGGTCTACCCGCTCGGCGAGGGACGCAGCGCGTTCGCCGCAAGGCGCGTCCTCATCGAGGCCGCCGACCGCGCTCTCGACGTGCAGTACTACATCTGGCACGACGACGTGACCGGCGCCCTGCTGCTCGACGGTCTGCGGCGGGCGGCCGAACGGGGCGTCCGCGTGCGGCTGCTGCTCGACGACAACGGGATCGCAGGACTCGACCCCGTGCTCGCCGCGCTCGACGCCTTGCCGACCGTCGAGGTCCGGCTCTACAACCCGTTTCTTCAGCGCGGGTTCCGGCCACTGGGGTACCTGACGGACTTCCAGCGGCTCAACCGGCGGATGCACAACAAGTCGCTGATCGCGGACGGCGCGGTAGCCATCATCGGCGGCCGCAACGTGGGCGACGAGTACTTCGGCGCCGGCGAGGGGGTCAACTTCGCGGACCTCGACCTGCTCGCGATCGGACGCGTCGTCGCGGACGTCTCGGACGTGTTCGACCGTTACTGGAACAGCGAGTCGGCCTACCCGCTCGGCCTGATCGTCGAATCGCCCGGCGGCGATGCATCGCGCCTGCTGGCCGACCGGCTGGCCGAGCTCGGGGGCAACCCGGCCACGGCCGAGTACATCGCGGCCTTGCGCGAGTCGACCCTCGTCCGCGACCTGCTCGAGGGTCGGCTACCGCTCGAGTGGGCGCCCACCCAGGTCGTGGCCGACGACCCCGCCAAGACGCTGGCCCGCGGCTCAGCCGTCGCGGATACGTCGATGCTGCCCGGACTGTCGGCAGCGATCGGCAAGCCGACCCAGAAGGTCGACGTCGTCTCGCCCTACTTCGTTCCCGGAGAGATCGGCACCGCGCGGTTCGCGGAACTCGCCCGCCGCGGGGTCGCGGTGCGCGTATTGACGAATTCGCTCGCGGCCACGGACGTGGCGGCGGTCCACGCCGGCTACGCCAAGCGGCGCAAGGCACTGCTCGAGTCGGGCGTGCGGCTCTTCGAACTGAAGCCCACTTCGACGCCGGAAGCGTCACTCGGAGACTGGGCGCGCGCGCTCGGCGGCTCCGGTGCGAGCCTCCACGCCAAGACCTTCGCCGTCGACGGCCAGCATGCCTTCGTCGGGTCGTTCAATTTCGATCCACGCTCGGCCGCGCTCAATACCGAGATGGGCTTCGTCGTCGAAAGCCCGACACTCGCGCGCGCGGTGCACGAGGCGTTCGAGACCATCGTGCCGCAGATCGCCTATGAAGTCCGGCTGGACGCGCAGGGCGAGCTCGAGTGGGTCGACCACGGTTCGGCGACCGGGGAGACCCTCCGGAGCGAGCCCGGCGTCGGGGCCGTAAAGCGCGGCACGGTCAAGGTGCTTTCCTGGCTGCCGATCGACGGCCTGCTCTGAGACCGTCCCGGCGGCCGTCGGTAGCGATTGGCGGCGGTCGGCGGCGGACCGGCCGCGGTCGGACCGCGGCCGTACGGGCTCCGACTGCGTCAGCCGCCCGTCTTCCGTGCTCGCGACGCCGTCTTGCGCGCCGCGCGCTTGCCGCGCACGGGTGACTTCGCGCGGCCACGGTTCGATGACTTGGCGGGGATCCGGCCGGCGGCCTTGCCAGGCGCCTTGGCCGCTGCCCGAGCGCGGGCCGGTGCTTTGCGGCCCGTGCTCTTGCGACGCGCTGCGGGTTTCGCGGCTGGCCGTTCCGCCACGCCGCGAGCCTCCTTGGCCGCCCGCTTGAGGATGTCGAACGCACGGGACAGGTCGTCGACGATGCGCTGGCGGGCGGCCTGCAGCACCTCGCCCTGGCTCCGCGCGAGGTCGCCGACGCTCTCGGTCTCCGCGATGCGCTGGAGCCGCGAAGCCGCGTCGCCGATCGCATCGGCCACGATGTCGGCCTGCAGTTCGATCAGGCTCTGCACGGCGCCCTGCGAGATGGAGGTGAGTCGCACGCCGGAGCGCGCGAGGTCGCGGACGCGGCCGTTCAGCGAGCGGATGCGGGCCGCGGACTCGGCTGCCGCCTGGCGGGCCGCCGCCACGCGGGACTTGCGCAGGTTCTCGACCATCTCGGTGAGGCCCTGGCGCTGCTCGTCGAGGAACTCGTTCATGCCCGTGTGCATACGTCTCTCCTCCGCTGTTTGATCCGTGCCGGACGAATCGCGTGACCCGCAACCATACGCCACTGTCCGCTGCGGTCAATCGGCCGAAAGCATGAATGTGGGCCGATCCGGCGCCATGACTGCGAAGTGCCCATCGCCGTGGCGCCTGTCGCAGGCTTGACGGTGTTCTCACTGCCATTAGGATGCGGCATGGGTTCCGCATAACTGCCAATCATGACCACTCTGGCCGCGGAACCGACGGCCTGTTTCATTGCCGCACCTGTGCGCGACAGGCGTGCGGAGCCCAAGGTCAACTCTTGCCATCCACTGCGCGCCGGGGAGGCCTGGCGGAGGAACGTCCGCATGACCCAGGTCCAACGCCCCCGGTCGGCGCTCGTCGCGGCTTCGATCGCCCTGGCGCAAACATGCACGCCCAACGTCGGAAACGCGCATGAAGGCGTCGCCGCGACGACCGCAGGTCGCGTCGCCCCGGTGCAGGCCGTGGTGTACTTCGGCGGCGACATCCTGACGATGGCCGGTCCGACGCCGTCGCACGTGGAGGCGCTCGTGGTGCGTGACGGCCGGATCGCCTACGTCGGGTCGAGGGCCGAGGCGCTGGCAGCGGCCGGCGCCGGCGCCACGACGGTGGACCTCGCAGGCCGCACGCTGGTGCCTGGTTTCATCGACGCGCACGGCCACTTCATCAATACCGGCAAGAACCTCGTCGACGCGGACTTGTTCAACACCCGCGACATCCCCGATCTCCTGGCGCGCATGAAGGCGCACGTCGCGCACGTGCCCGAGGGTGCCTGGATCGTCGGCTTCGGCTATCAGGCTCGCAACCTGACCGAACGACGCGCCCCGACGACTGACGAGCTGGACTCGATTTCGAAGGATCGTCCGGTCCTGGTCGTCGACAGTTCGGGGCACCTCGGCGCGGCCAATTCGGCCGCCTTTCGTGCCGCAGGCATCACGGCAGATACGCCGAATCCTGCGGGCGGCGCGTTCGCCCGCAAGGCCGACGGCAAGTCGCTTGCTGGCCCGGTCGAGGAAACGGCACTCAACCTGGTGCGCGAGAAACGCCCCGCCTTCACCGGCGCGCTGGCGGACGCGGTGGTCACGGGAGCGCAGGACCTCTGGGCGAGCTTCGGCCAGACCACCGCTATGGAATGCGGTCTGGGGCTGGGCAACGACGACATCGCGATCGTCCGCAACGCGATCGACAAGCGGCTGCTTGCCCTCGACCTGTACGTCTGTGCCAAGGACAGCGCCACGGATGAGACGATCGCAGCGGCAAACCGGGTAGCGAGGGACTATGCCGGCGCGCGGAGCGACAGCCTGTCGGAGCGGCAGGGCGCTCTGGTCG
>RPQJ01000037.1 GCA_003819815.1 Lysobacterales bacterium | reverse complement strand
GAAGTAGTCGTGCAGGTACGCGAGATAGGTGAGTGCCGCGTCGGTCGCCTTGAGCACGTCGCGCCGCTCGTCGATCCACCAGTTCTGCGCGAGACCGTAATACTTGCCCGTGCTCGGGATGAATTGCCAGAGGCCCGAGGCGCGGCTGCGCGAATAGGCCACCGGGTTGAAGGCACTCTCGACGACCGGCAGCAGCGCGAGCTCGAGCGGCATGCCGCGTCGCTCGATCTCGGAGACGATGTGGTACAGGTAGCGCGCGCCGCGCCGGAAAGTCCGGTCGAGGTAGTCCGGGTGCGCCCGGTAAGCGTCGATCTCGCGATCGACGAGGTAATGCTGCGCCTGCGGGAGCGTGTAGCCCGCGCGGATCCGGTCCAGCAGGTCGGCGTGCTGCTGCGGGCCCACGGCAGGATCGCCGCGATACGCCGGGATCGGAGGCAGCACGGGAGTCGCATCGGCGTTCGTCGGGCCCGACCTCGCCGGCGCGCGGTGGGGAGCCGTCGGGAGGCTGGAGTAGTCGTCGGTGCGGCTCCCGGTCGTGGCGCAGCCGGAGAGCGATGCAGCGGCGAGTGCGGCCAGCGCGAGCGGGAACAGCAACCTACGCATTCAGCGGAATCCGTCTTTCCACGACCGGATCACGGCGAAGACGTCCGCCGGCCGGTCGAGTGTCCTGCCGGCATGGCGCTCGGCGGCTCCACGAACCGTCGGCTCCCGGCAGCGCAGGAACGGGTTGATGCCGCGCTCGCGGCCGATCGTCGAAGGCAGCGTGACGGCGTCGCGCTCCCGAAGCGCACGCACCTCCTCGAGGGCCTCGAGAACCACGCCGTTTCCCGGTTCGACCGCAGCGGCGAAACGCAGGTTCGACAGTGTGTACTCGTGCGCGCAGTAGACGAGCGTCTCGTCCGGCAGTGCGGCGAGGCGGTCGAGCGAGTCGAGCATCTGGGAGGGCGTGCCTTCGAACAGCCGGCCGCAGCCGGCGCTGAAGAGCGTATCGCCGCAGAAGACCGCGCCGTGGCCTGCGTATGCGATGTGACCCGCGGTGTGGCCCGGTACGTCGAGGACGCGGAATTCGAGTGCGAGATCTGCAAGATCGACGACGTCCCCGTCCTCGAGCGGTTCGTATTCGCAGGGCACTCGCTCGCGCGCGGGACCGTATACCGGCGCATCGTGCCTTGCGGCCAGTGCCTGGACCCCGCCGACGTGGTCGGGGTGGTGGTGAGTGACGAGGACGGCCCGGAGTGAGAGCCCCTGATGCTCGAGTTCACGTTCGACCGGCGCGGCGTCCCCGGGATCCACCACCACTGCGCAGCTGCGGTCCGCGGGCGCGCGGATCAGCCACAGGTAGTTGTCCGAAAACGCCCTGACCGGGCTCACCTCCAGCATCGCCGAGCCCTCGTCGTTGCAGCCACGGGTCCGGGCGCGCGTATTAGAGCCTGCCGGCTGGCAAAATTCCACAATATGTCGCACGTTTTTCCACCGCCGTTCGCGCGCGCCGGTATTCTGTGACGGATGACCGAACCGCCCGACATGGACTGGCTGCAGTCGCCGCTCGGCGCAGCGGTGCTCGACCTCGAGGCGCGCATCCTCAACGACGCGCTCGCCGACGTCTTCGGCTTCGAACTGCTGCAACTCGGTGCCTGGGGCCGCGGCCTGGAACTCTCGCAGGGCGCGCGCACCCAGCATCGCCGCTGGCTCGCCCCGGACGCGTGCGGGCCCGGGGCCATTCGCGCCGACTACCACGCGCTGCCGATTGCGACGGCATCGATCGAGGCCGTGCTGATGCCGCATACGCTTGAGCACGCGGCCGACCCGCACGAGGTGCTGCGCGAGGTCGAGCGCGTGCTGGTCGGCGACGGGCACCTCATTCTCTGCGGATTCAACCTGATGGGTCCGTGGGGCCTGCGGCACCTCGCGACACGCGGCCGCTTCCCGCCCCCCGCGCGGCGACTCATGAGCGAGGGCCGCACGCGCGACTGGCTGCGGCTGCTCGGGCTCGAGGTCGTCGAATCGCGCCGCTACCTCTACGCGCCACCGTGGACGCGCGGCGTCCCGGGCCGGACCCGCGCGTGGCTCGAAGGACGCGCGGCGCGTCTCGCGCCCCCACTTGCTGGTGCTTACATCGTCAAGGCCCGCAAGCGCGTCCGCGCGCTCACGCCGATACGCCCGGCCTGGAATCGACGCCCGGCCGTCGTCGGCGGCCTCGCGGAGCCCACGTCACGGATCGCCGCGTGATCGACGTCGAGATCTACACGGACGGGGCCTGCCGGGGCAACCCGGGACCTGGCGGGTGGGGCGCGCTGCTCGTCTCGGGTCCGCATCGACGCGAACTGTGGGGCGGGGAGCCGCACACCACCAACAATCGCATGGAACTTCGGGCGGCCATCGAGGCGCTCGCGGCGCTCAAGCGACCGAGCCGGGTGCAGCTCTACACGGACTCGCAGTACGTCCGCAACGGGATCACCGAGTGGCTGCCCCAGTGGAAGGCCCGCGGCTGGAAGACGGCGGATCGCAAGCCCGTCAAGAACGCCGACCTGTGGCTCGAGCTCGAGCGCGAAATCGGGCGCCACGAGGTTCACTGGCACTGGGTGCGCGGCCACGCGGGCCACGCCGGCAACGAGGCTGCGGACGCACTCGCGAACCGCGGCATCGACGAGGCCGGCGCGCCGCGAGCGGCCGGTTGACTTAAACTGTCGTCCTGCCGTTCGGAGACCGGGGCCTGCATGGATTTCATCGACCTCAAGACCCAGTACCGCCGTATCAAGCCGTCCGTGGACGCGCGCATCGCGCGGGTGCTCGAGCACGGGCAGTACATCCTGGGTCCAGAGGTGACGGAGCTCGAGTCGGTGCTCGCACGCTACGTCGGGACGAAGCACTGCATCGCCGCGTCGAGCGGCACCGACACGCTGCTGATCGCGCTCATGGCCCTCGACGTGGGCCCCGGCGACGAGGTGATCACCGCGCCGTTCACGTTCTTCGCGACCGGAGAGATGATCGCGCTCGCGGGTGCGAAGCCCGTGTTCGTCGACGTGGATCCGCGCACCTACAACCTCGATCCTGCGCTGCTCGAGGCCGCGATCACGCCGCGGACGCGCGCGATCATGCCGGTGTCACTCTACGGCCAGTGCGCGGACTTCGATGCCATCAACGCGATCGCCTGCCGCCACGGGTTGCCGGTCATCGAGGACGGGGCGCAGAGCTTCGGCGCGACCACCCGCGGCCGCCGCTCGTGCGGGCTGTCGCTCGTCGGCTCGACGTCGTTCTTCCCGTCGAAGCCGCTCGGCGGCTACGGCGACGGCGGCGCGCTCTTCACGGACGACGACGCTCTCGCGAAGCTGATGCGCGAGATCCGCGTGCACGGACAGGACCGCCGCTATCACCATCCGCGACTCGGACTGAACGGCCGCCTGGACTCGCTGCAGGCCGCCGTGCTGCTCGCGAAGATGGAGATCTTCGAGGACGAGGTGGCGGCACGCATCCGCATCGGGGCGCGCTACGGCGAACTCATCCGCGAGGCCTTCGGCGAGGAGGGCGTGGTGCGTGCGCCGCACGTCGAGGCCCACAACACGTGCGTCTACGCCCAGTACACCGTCGAGGTCGACGACCGTGATCTGGTCGAGACCCGCATGAAGGCGCTCGGCGTGCCGACGGCGGTGCACTATCCGCTGCCGCTGCACCTGCAGCCCGTGTTCGAGCACCTCGGGGAGCCCGAGGGCCGGTATCCTGCGTCGGAGAGGGCCGCGCGCCGCGTGATCAGCCTGCCGATGCACCCTTACCTGACCGAAGACGTGCAGCATCGCGTGGTCGAGGCGCTCGCAAGCGCCGTCTCGGGGTGACGTTCCTTGTCCGGCCCTCCTGCGCGGCAAGTCATCCTCGACACCGAGACCACCGGCCTCGAGCCCGAGCTCGGCCATCGAGTCATCGAGGTCGGCTGCATCGAAGTCGTTAACCGCCGCCGCACCGGCCGCGTGTTCCACCGCTACCTCTGCCCGGACCGCGACATCGACGCGGGCGCGCTGCAGGTGCACGGGATCACGGCCGAGTTCCTGAGGAACCAGCCGAGGTTCACGGACGTCGCGGCCGAGTGGCTCGAGTTCGTCCGCGGGGCCGAACTCGTGATCCACAACGCGCCCTTCGACGTCGCGTTCCTCGACGCCGAGCTCGCGCGCCTGCCCGGCGCGCCGGGCCGCGTCGTCGAGTTCTGCCAGGTGCTCGACACCCTCGCAATGGCGCGGCGCCTCCACCCCGGTCAGCGCAACGGCCTCGATGCGCTCTGCAAGCGCTATTCCGTGGACAACTCGCACCGCGACCTGCACGGCGCGCTGCTCGACGCGGACCTGCTGCTCGAGGTGTACCTCGCGATGACGGGCGGGCAGGGTGCGCTCACGCTCGGCGAGGCCACGCACGGCGCGGCCACCAGGGCGCAGACGGCCCGGGCGACGCGGCCGCAGGGCACCCTGACGGTGCTGCGCGCGACGCCCGGCGAGATCGCCGCGCACGAGGCGCGGCTCGCGGCCCTCGACAAGGCGAGCGGAGGCAGGACGGTGTGGCGACTGCTTGAGCCGTCGAACTGACCGACCCTTGCCATGCGCGCAGGTCCGGGCGTGGCAGCTTGAACCGCGTCTCACAAATCGACGCGGCGCTCTGGCATCCTTGCCTCATTAAGTTACAGGACGTACCTCCGGGATTCCTCGCATGCCCAAGTTCAACCTGCGCAACCTGAAGGTCGGCGTGGTCGGCCTCGGCTACGTCGGCCTTCCGCTGGCCGTCGAATTCGGCAAGCGCTTCTCGACGGTCGGCTTCGACATCAAGGAAGCCCGGATCGAAGAGTTGCGGGCCGGCCGCGACAGCACGCTCGAGACCGACGCGAGCGAGCTCGCCGCGGCGAGCAAACTGAGTTTCACGACGCGCCTCGCGGACCTGAAGTCGTGCCGGGTTTACGTCGTGACCGTGCCGACGCCGATCGACGACTACAAGCGGCCCGACCTCACGCCCCTCGAGAAGTCGAGCGAGTCCGTCGGGCAGGTCCTGAAGAAGGGCGACGTCGTGATCTACGAGTCGACGGTGTACCCGGGCTGCACCGAGGAGGTCTGCGTCCCGATCCTCGAGCGGGTCTCGGGGTTGCGGTTCAACCGCGACTTCTACGCAGGCTACAGCCCGGAGCGCATCAATCCGGGCGACAAGCAGCACCGTCTGCCGACCATCCGCAAGGTCACGTCGGGCTCGACGCCCGAGGTCGCCGAATTCGTCGACTCGCTGTACCGCTCGATCGTCACGGCGGGGACGCACAAGGCTTCGAGCATCAAGGTCGCCGAGGCCGCCAAGGTGATCGAGAACACCCAGCGCGACGTCAACATCGCGCTCATCAACGAGCTCGCGCTGATCTTCAACCGCATGGGCATCGACACGGAGGAGGTGCTGCTCGCGGCCGGCAGCAAGTGGAACTTCCTTCCGTTCCGGCCGGGCCTCGTCGGAGGGCACTGCATCGGCGTCGATCCGTACTACCTCACCCACAAGGCGCAGGCGATCGGCTACCACCCGGAGATGATCCTCGCGGGCCGGCGCATCAACGACAACATGGGCACGTACGTCGCGCAGCAGCTCGCGGCGCTGATGATCCGGCGCAGGATTCAGGTGAGCGACGCGCGCGTGCTGATGATGGGACTCACGTTCAAGGAGAACTGCCCCGACGTGCGCAACACGAAGGTGGTCGACGTCGTGCGCGAGCTCGAGAAGTTCGGCTGCAAGGTCGACGTCCACGATCCGTGGGCCGACGCGGCAGAGACCTACCACGAGTACGGCATCCGCTTACTTAAGAAACTTAAACCCGGTACCTACGACGCCATCGTGATGGGCGTTGGGCACGACGAGTTCCGGCGCATGGGCGTCGCGAGGATCCGCGAGCTTGGCCGCAAGACTCACGTGCTCTACGACATCAAGTACGTGTTCAAGGCGGGCGAGGTCGACGGGAGGCTGTGAGCATGAAGATCCTCGTCACCGGCGCGGCCGGGTTCATCGGGTCGCACACCGCCACGAGGCTCCTCGCACGCGGCGACGAGGTCGTGGGCCTCGACAACCTCAACGAGTACTACGACGTGCGGCTCAAGCACGCGCGGCTCGATCGCCTGCGGCGCGATCCCGGCTTCCGGTTCGTCCGCATGGACCTCGCCGACCGCGACGGCATGGCAAAGCTCTTCAGGGAGGAGAAGTTCCACCGCGTGATCAATCTCGCCGCGCAGGCGGGCGTCCGTTACTCCATCCAGAATCCGCTCGCCTACGTCGACAGCAACGTCGTGGGCTTCGCGAACGTCCTGGAAGGCTGCCGGCACAACGCGGTCGAGCATCTCGTCTACGCGTCCACGAGTTCGGTCTACGGCGCGAACACGAAGATGCCGTTCTCGGTGCACCAGAACGTCGACCATCCGCTCTCGTTCTACGCCGCGACCAAGAAGGCGAACGAGCTCATGGCGCACACGTACTCGCACCTGTACGCGCTGCCGGTGACCGGGCTCAGGTTCTTCACGGTCTACGGTCCCTGGGGCCGGCCCGACATGGCGCTGTTCCTCTTCACGAAGAGCATCCTCGCGGGGCAGCCGATCGACGTGTTCAACTACGGCCACCACCGCCGGGACTTCACCTACGTCGACGACATCGTGGAGGGCGTGGTGCGTGCCTGCGATCGCACCGCCGCGCCGAACGCCGCCTGGGACAGCGATCACCCCGACCCGGGCTCGGCGCGCGGCCCGTACCGCCTCTATAACATCGGCAACAACCGGCCCGTCGAGCTGATGCGCTACATCGAGGTACTCGAGGAGTGCCTCGGGCGCAAGGCGGAGAAGAACCTGCTGCCGCTGCAGCAGGGCGACGTGCCGGACACCTGGGCCGACATCGACGACCTGACGCGCGACGTGGGCTACACGCCGGCGACGCCGGTCGAGACGGGCATACGCCGGTTCGTCGACTGGTACCTCGAGTACTACGGCGGGAAGCGCGCCTCAACCTGACCACGGGCCGGCGAAAAGGGCGGCGAGCGCCGCGGCGTTGCGAGACAATGCGTGGGTGACCCATGACTGGAGGCACCCATGGCAGGGCGCACGCAACTCCCCACGTGGCGGGCACTCGAGACCCACGCCGCGGAACTTCGCGGCCGGCACCTGCGTGAACTCTTCGCGGACGACGCCGGGCGGTTCGGGCGCCTCGCGTTCCGCGAGCTCGACTTCCTCTACGACTGCACGCGCCAGCGGCTGACGCCGCGCACGCTCGAACTGCTGACGGCGCTCGCGCGCGAGTGCCGGCTGGAGGCCCGCATCGCGGCGCTGTACGCGGGCGAGCCGGTCAACCACACGGAGCACCGCGCGGCGCTGCACATGGCGCTGCGCAATCGGTCGGAACGGCCGATGTTCGCCGGGGGCCGGGACGTCATGCCGGAGGTGCGGGCCGAGCTCGCGAAGATCCGGGGCTTCGTCACCGGCGTGCACGAGGGCCGCATCACCGGCGTGCGGGGTGGCCGGTTCACGGACGTCGTGAACATCGGCATCGGCGGCTCGGATCTCGGCATCGTGATGGCGACGGAGGCGCTCGGCCGTTATCGCAACCGGGGCCTGCGGCTGCACTGCGTCTCGAACATCGACGGCGTCGAACTCGCCGAGGTGATGGAGCGCGTCGATCCGGCGACGACGCTGTTCGTCATCTGCTCGAAGACCTTCACGACGCTCGAGACGCTGAGCAACGCCAACGCGGCACGCGAGTGGGTGCTCGCCGAACTCGGCGAGGCCGCGATCGCCAGGCACTTCGTCGCGGTGTCGACGAACCACGAGGCCATGGACCGCTACGGCATTGCGCCGGACGCGCGCTACACGATGTGGGACTGGGTGGGCGGCCGGTATTCGCTCTGGTCGGCCGTGGGGCTCTCGATCGCGCTCGCACTCGGCATGGAGCCCTTCGAGCTGCTGCTCGCGGGCGGGCACGACATGGACGAGCACTTTCGCTCGACGCCGCTGGAGCGCAACCTGCCCGTGCTCATGGGGTTGGTCGGCATCTGGAACCAGAACTTCCTCGGGCTCGAGTCGCACGCCGTGCTTCCGTACGACCGGCGCCTGCACCGGTTCCCGGCCTACCTGCAGCAACTCGAAATGGAGTCGAACGGAAAATCGGTCACCCGCGACGGCAAGCCGGTCGACTGCGACACGGGGACGGTCGTCTGGGGAGAGCCCGGCAACAACGCGCAGCACTCGTTCTTCCAGCTGCTGCACCAGGGCACGGCCCCCGTCGCGCTCGAGTTCCTCGCGCCCGTGCAGGCGTCGAGCCGGTTCCAGGCACAGCACGACCTCGGGCTCGCCAACTGCTTCGCGCAGGCCGAGGCTTTCGCCTTCGGGCAGACGGAGGCGCAGGTGCGTGAGGACCTCGCCGCGAAGGGAATTCCCGACGCAGAGGCGGCGCGTCTAGCGCCGCACAAGGTGCACGCCGGCAATCGGCCGAGCAGCGTGATCCTCTTTCCGCGCCTCGGGCCGCGGACGCTCGGACGGCTCATCGCATGGTACGAGCACAAGGTCTACGTCCAGAGCGTCGTGTGGGACATCAACCCTTTCGACCAGTGGGGGGTCGAACTCGGCAAGAAGCTCGCGGGCCCGATGGCTCCCGCAGTCGAGCGGGCTGCGTGGCCCGACGGACCTCCCCACGTCCGAGGCCTGCTCGAGGCGGTGCGGCAGTGGCGCCACGATTGACCGCACCGGTACCATGGCGGCGATGAAAGGATGCATCGTTGCCCTCGCCGCGAGCCTGCTCGCGTTGCCGGCGTCGGCCGGAGAGCCGTGGCTCGCGCCCGGGGACGCAAGGGCCCGCCACGACCTGCAGTTGCTCGTCGACGAAGGCGTGATCGACCTGCCCGTGTCCGGCTGGCCCATCCCGACGCCCGACATCGCGAACGCGCTCGATTCGGTCGGCACCGATGACGCCGCCACGTCGGATCGTCCGCAACTCACGGCGGCCCAGCGCGCCGCCGTCGCGCGCCTGCGCCGCTACGCCAGCGAAGGCCGGGTCACCCCGGGTTTCGAAGTGAGTGGCGCGGCCCGGCCGATGGAGTTGCGCACGTTCGCGGCCGAACCCCGCGAGGAAGGTGAACTGAGCGCGTGGATCAGCGGGTTCGTCGGCGAGCGCTGGGGCGGCCGGCTGCAGCTCGATCTCGCGGCCGATCCGGACGACGACGAGTCGGTGCGTCCCGATGGATCGTATTTCGCCGGCAAGTTCGGCAACTGGATCGTCACTGCGGGCGCGCAGGACCGCTGGTGGGGCTCCGGCTGGCAGGGCAGCCTGATCCTCTCGAACAACGCGCGCCCCGTGCCGGCGCTTGCGCTCGATCGCGCGGTCTCGGATCCCTTCGAGAGCAAGTGGCTGCGATGGATCGGTCCGTGGCGCCTCACGACGTTCATGGGCTACATGGAAGGCGATCGCGAGGACTACGACCACCCGCTGCTCTTCGGCATGCGTCTTACCGCGCGGCCGCTCGACGGCCTCGAAGTGAGCCTCGAGCGCACGGCACAGTGGTGTGGAGAAGGCCGCTCCTGCAACTGGGACGATTTCTGGAACCTCTGGTCCGGCAACGACAACGCGGGGGAAAACGTCGCGGCAGAGGACGAGCCGGGCAACCAGCTCGCGGGATGGGACATCCGCTGGGCGTCGCCGATCGGCGACTGGAACTACGCGCTCTACAACCAGCATACCGGCGAGTCGATCGACAACAACATCCCGCGGCCCTACCGCAGCATGGATCTCGCCGGCCTCGAGACCTGGGGCAGCACGGCGGCGGGAGGATCGTGGCGCGCAGGCCTCGAATGGGCGAACACGCGGTGCGGGGGCACCGAGAACGAGCAGAAGCTTTGGGACTGTGCCTACAACAACGGCATCTTCAACGTCGAGGGCTACCGGTCGAAAGGGCGGACGCTCGGGCACTCGATGGACGGGGACGGCAACACGTTCGGCCTCCGCTACCAGCACGTCGACGCGGCCGCGAGGACCTTCACGGCGCTCGCGCGGTTTTCCGACATCAACGAAGGCGGCGTGGTTCCGGACACGCGCCATACGATCGCGCCCGGTCCGGAGGAGTGGTGGAGCCTCGACCTGAGCTATCGCTATCCTCTGCCGGGCGGCTGGATCGAGGCGGCCGTCGGCGCGGACCATCGTGACCGTGACTGGAACGGCACGTCGGCGACGCTGCCTCGTGCGTTCGTGTCGTGGCGGCGCGTCTTTGAATAGAATCGCGCGATTGCAGGCGGCGGGGTAGCGGGTTTGCGGAGCAGCGCTGGGCACCATGCTTGGGCGGTCGTCGTGGCCGTCGCCTCGCTCGCGTGGCGTCCGGCTGCCGCCGAACCCTGGATGGCGCCCGGCGACGTCACGCTGCGGCACGACCTCCAGCTTCTTTCCGACGCGGGCCTGTTCTCCGGACCGAGTCTCAGCTGGCCGATCGGCTGGTCGCTCGTTGCCCGCGAGCTCTCCGCACTCCAGTTCAATACCCTGACGCCCGCCCAGCGTGCGGCGGCCGCGCGCCTCAGGCAGCGGGTGCTGCGCGAATCCCGGACCGACGACCTGCGGTACTCGGCAGAGCTCGCGGGAGCGGTCGACCCGATGCCGCTCAGGACGTTCGAGGACACGCCGCGGGAGGAGGGCGAAGCCACGGTGACCGCCGACTGGCTCGGGCAGCGGTTCGCGGTCAAGTTGCAGGCGACCGTCGTCGCGGACCCCGACGACGACCAGACGTTCCGGCCCGACGGGACGTACGTCGCTGCGAACCTCGGCAACTGGATGATCTCGGCGGGATGGCTCGATCGCTGGTGGGGGCCGGCCTGGCAGGGCAGCCTGATCCTGTCGAACAACGCGCGGCCGCTGCCCTCGATCGGCCTCGATCGCAACGAGGCCTTGCCGATCGACCTGCCGGTGCTGCGCTGGCTGGGCCCGTGGCGGTTCTCGACGTTCATGGGCCAGTTCGAGAGCGACCGCGACTACGCGCAGGCGCTGCTCTTCGGCATGCGCGGCGAGATCCGGCCCCATCCGACGCTGCAGATCGCGGTGAGCCGCACGGCGCAGTGGTGCGGCGACGGACGCCCCTGCGACCTCGGCACGTTCTGGGACCTGCTCGTCGGCAACGACAACGACCAGGACCCGAGCGAGCAGCCCGGCAACCAGCTCGCGGGCTTCGACGTGCGCTGGTCCTGGCCGGGCGCACGGGTGCCGCTCGCAGCCTACGCGCAGGCGATCGGCGAGGACGAGGCCGGCTTCATGCCGTCGAAGTACCTCGGCGTGTTCGGCGTGGAGACCTGGGGCATGCTGGGGGACGGAACCTGGCGCGCCCACGTCGAGTACGCCGACACGGCCTGCGACTTCCTGAACTCCTCTCCCCAGTTCGGCTGCGCGTACACCAACACGATCTACACGACCGGGTACCGCTATCGCGGCCGGGTGCTTGGCCACTCCATGGACGCGGACGGGGAGTCCTTCGGCGTGGGCGCACTCTACGTCGATGCGAAGGCACGGCGGTGGGAAGCGCTCGCACGGCGCGTCGAGCTGAATCGCGAGGGAGTCGCGCCGGGCCATTCGCTGGCCGATGTCCCGGCGCAGGTGCACGATCTCTCGGTCACGCACGACCGGACTTACGGCTGGGGTAAACTAACGGTTTCGCTGGGATACGCGTCGGTGGACGCGGATGCGCCGGTCCTCGTCGAGGACGGCATGCGCGGGTGGTTGACGTGGCGCCGGGAGTTCCGTTGATTCCGAATCTCGAGATCCTGCGGTCGTCGTGTGGCGGCCGACCCCGTGCGCCGACGCGATTCGGGCGACTGCGCAACTGGGCGGCCGGGTTCGTGCTCCTGCTGTCCACGGCGATCGTCGCCGCCCAGACGCCGACCGCCGAGCAGATCGAGATGTTCCGCAACCTGTCGCCGGACCAGCAGCAGGCGATCCTCGAAGCGATCAGCGGCGGCGGGCGCAGTACGCCCGGTGCAGCCACGTCCACCGACCAGCGTTTCGAGACGCCGCAGACCGTGCTGCCACGCGGCTCGCGCGCGCAGGACGAACGCGATCTCAGTGCGGAGGCCGACCCGCGCCTCGAGACGGGGGACACTCTGATCCTGGAGCTCGAGCTGCTGGAGTTCGAGGAGGACGAACGCGTGCTCACCGAGCGTCCGCCACGCGACGTGACGATGCTGCCGGGGACGCAGCCGTTCGTCGTGAGCGGCGAGCGCACGGGCGCGGACGCGACCGGCCGCACGCCGCAGAACGCGACGCAGCCGCCGGCTGCCCGCACCCCGGTCCAGCGCACCAGGCCGCAGACGGCGACGCTCGAGCGCTACATCGAGACGGTGCGTCGGGCGAACCCCTACCGGCTCGATCGCAACGGCGCGATCGACCTGCCCGGTCTCGGCGTGGTGCCCCTGGCGGGGCTCACCGTCCTGCAGGCGACGCAGCGGCTCGCGATCGAGCCCTTCCTGCGCGACTTCCGCATCCGCCTCACGCTGCTGCCGCTGGAGCCGGTCGATCGCGACGCGCTGAAGCCCTTCGGGTACGACCTCTTCGAGGGAGCACCGACGACGTTCGCGCCCGTGTCCGACGTGCCCGTGCCGGCCGAATACGTCGTGGGTCCCGGCGACCGGCTCGAGGTGCAGCTCACCGGCAATACGCGGGGCAGGCACTCCCTCGTCGTGAACCGCGACGGGCGCGTGATGTTCCCGGACCTCGGGCCGATCGCCGTGAGCGGACTCAGGATCGACGAGGCCCGCGAGCGCATCGAGAGCCGCGTGGCCGAGCAGATGATCGGCACCCAGGCGACCGTCACGATGGGCGCCCTGCGCACCATCCGCATATTCGTGCTCGGCGAGGCCAATCAGCCGGGCTCCTACACGGTGAGCGGTCTCGCGACGGTCACGAACGCACTGTTCGTGAGCGGCGGCGTCAAGGAGATCGGCTCGCTGCGAAACATCGAGCTCAAGCGCGCCGGCCGGGTGGTCTCGCGCATCGACCTATACGACCTGCTGCTGCGGGGAGACACGTCCGGCGACGCGCGGCTGCTCCCCGGGGACGTGATCTTCATCCCGCCGGTGGGCACGACGGTCGGGGTCACCGGCGAGGTGCGGCGGCCGGCCATCTACGAGCTCAGGGGCGAGTCGACCACCGCGGATCTCGTCGCCCTGGCGGGCGGGTTGACGCCCGAAGCCGACGCGCGGCTGGCGACGCTCGAGCGCATCGACGACCGGCGCGACCGGGTCGTCGTCGACGTCGACCTCTCCGGGCCCGGTGCGCGCGAGACGCGGCTCCGCAGCGGAGACGTGCTCCGGGTGCCCGGCGTGCGGCCGACGTACGCGAACTCCGTGCGGGTCGACGGACACGTGCTGCGTCCGGGAGCGGTGCAGTATCGCCCGGGCCTGCGCCTCTCGGACGTGATTTCTTCGGCGGACGACCTCAAGCCCAATGCGGACCAGCGCTACGTGCTGATCCGTCGCGAGACGGCCGGCACGCGCCGCATCGAAGTCCTGTCGGCCGATTTGACCGAAGCCTGGCGGGCGCCGCGCTCCAACCTCGATCCGGCGCTTTCGGCGCGCGACCGGATCTATGTGTTCGACCTCGCGACCGGTCGTCGCGCCATCCTGGACCCCATCCTCGAGGATCTCAGGCTGCAGGCCGTGAGCGCCCAGCCTTCGCAGGTCGTGCGGATCTCGGGCCGCGTGCGCGTGCCGGGAGAATACCCCCTCGAGCCCGGGATGACCGTCAGCGACCTGATCCGGGCCGGCGGCGGCCTCGCGGAGGAGGCGTACGGCGGCGAGGCCGACCTCGCGCGTTACGAGGTGAGCGACGGCGAGTCGCGCAAGACCGACGTCGTAAAGGTCGACCTGAGGCGTGCACTGGCGCACGAGCCGGGGTCCGACCTGCCGCTCGCGCCGTTCGACTTCCTGATCGTCAAGGAGATCTCGGAGTGGTCGAGCCAGGCGACCGTGCTGCTCGAGGGCGAAGTACGCTTTCCCGGCCAGTACGCCGTAGAGCGAGGGGAGACGCTGCGCCAGGTGATCGAGCGCGCCGGTGGGCTCACGTCGCTCGCGTTCGGCCGCGGCAGCGTGTTCACGCGTGAGACCCTCCGTGAGCGCGAGAGGCTGCAGATCGAGAGGCTCGCCAACCGCCTGAAACGCGACCTCGGGTCGCTCGCCCTGCAGGGTGCCCAGGGATCCGGCATGGGTGCGCAGCAGGCCAGCGAGACGCTCGCGATCGGACAGTCGCTGCTCTCCGACCTGCGCGACACCGAGCCAGTCGGCCGGCTCGTCATCGATCTCGATCGCATCATCGCTGCGGCGCCGGGTTCCCCGGCGGACGTGATCCTGCAGGACGGCGACGTGCTGCGCGTGCCGAAGACGGCGCAGGAAGTGACCGTGATCGGGGAGGTGCAGAACGCGACTTCGCACCTCTACGACCCGTCGCTCGACCGCGACGGCTACATCCGCCTGAGCGGCGGCACGACCCAGAAGGCCGACGACGGGCGCATCTACGTCGTCCGCGCGAACGGCAGCGTCGAGGTGGGCAGCGGCGGTGGCTGGTTCCGCAGCGCGGGCGGCATTCAGCCCGGCGATACCATCGTCGTGCCGCTCGACGCCGAGCGCATGCGTCCGCTGGTGATGTGGCAGGCGATCACGACGATCCTCTACAACATCGCGATTTCGGTCGCTGCAGTGAATTCGTTCTGATGCTCGGGGACGAAGCACTGGTGTCGACGCCGCTGCCGGCCCGGGTCCTCGCCGGACACGTCCTGCGCCGCTGGCCGCTCGTCGCGCTCCTCGGCATCGTCGGACTCGCCGTCGGGCTCGCGGCGGCGTACCTGCCCGAGCCGACCTACCGCGCGGAAGCGTTGCTCGCCCCGGCCCAGGGAGAGGAACTCGAGAAAGGGCTCGGCGCGCTCGGTGGCGGGGTTGGCGGGCTGGCGTCGCTCGTGGGTCTGATGCCGAGGGACGGGGCGCGCCAGGCCGAGACCGTGCTCCTGATGCAGTCGCGCTCCTTCGCGGAAGCTTTCATCCGCGAACACGACCTGCTGCCGGTCCTCTACGCCGAGTACTGGGACGCGGAGCATCGACGCTGGACCGGGCCGCTGGCGGAGAAACCGCCCACGACGCAGTCCGCGGCCGCCGCGTTCGTCGAGAACCTGCTCAAGCTCGAACAAGACGCCAAGACCCGGACCGTCCGGGTCTCGATCGAGTGGCGCGACCCGGTCGTCGCGGCACGCTGGGTCAACGACTACGTCGACCGCGCGAACGAACTCGTCAGGCAGCGCGAGCTCGCTGAATCGACGGAGTCCCTGCAGTACCTGCGCCGGGAACTCGAGCGCACGGAGATCCTCGAGACGCGGGCCGCGCTGTATCGCCTGACCGAGGCGCAGCTGCAGCGCGCCACCCTCGCGAACGTGCGACGGGAATTCGTTTTCCGCGTGCTGGACCCGGCCCAGCCGCCGGAGCCCGACGACATCTACAAGCCGAAACGAGTGCTCGTAGTCGCGCTCGGGCTGGTGACGGGGCTCCTCGTCGGCGTGTTCGCGGCGCTGATCTGGACGCCCGCGCCGCCTCGGCGTGCCGGGGACTGATTGCCGTCGCGGCACCCGTCCGCGTGTCGCGGCACATCGACGGCTCGACCAGACGCGCGGACCGTGAAAAGGAGTTCCCCATGAGCAGCGAGCGCGGTCCGGCTCCAGCCCGGACGGAGAGTTTCGCCGAATGGATGTCGCGCCACGGCGCGGCCCGGGATCGCTGGCTGCTGCTGGGCAAGGGGCCTTCCTTCTCGGTCGAGCGCTGCAACGCGGCGGACGGCTACCGGCGGTTCGGGCTCAACCACATCGTGAGGCAACTGCGCGTCGACGTGGCGCATGCGACCGACCTCGACGTGCTCGAATCCCTCGACCCCGCGGCGCTCGACAACGCCGCCGTCTGGGTGATGCCGTGGCACCCGCACGTCCGCAATCGCCCCGGCGACGCAACGCTGGATTCGCTCGCCGGGGAGCACCCCGTACTGCGCCGCCTCGCCGGCGAGGGCCGGCTCTGCTGGTACAACTCCTCGCGCGCCGCGGACGCCGTGCCCGGCCAGCCGATCGTGCCGGTACGATTCTTCAGCGCCGACGCCGCGGTCCACCTGCTCGCGGTCCACGGGGCGCGCCACATCCGTACGCTCGGCGTCGACGGCGGAACGAGTTATTCGCCGAGCTTCGGTGACCTCGACGGGACCACGCTGCTCGCGAACGGCCGCTCGAGCTTCGACCGTCAGTTCGAAGCCATCGCCGAGGCCGTCTTTCGCCACGATCTCGACTTCGGTCCGCTCGACGACGAGGTGCCCGTGCGCGTGTACGTCGCGACGGAGCCCGCCCAGATGCTCGCGACACGCGTTCTCGAATACTCGATCCGCCGTCGCGCGAGCATCACGAGCCGCGTGTACCCGATCTGCGATTTCGACATACCCGTGCCCGAGCCGCAGCGTCTCGAAAACCGGCCCCGCACGCCGTTCTCCTTCCAGCGGTTCCTCATCCCCGAGGCGGCGGGCCTCAGGGGGCGGGCGATCTACCTCGACTCGGACATGCAGGTGTTCACGGACATCCGAAAGCTGTGGCGCCAGCCGATGCACGGCGCGCCGCTGCTCAGTGTCGCGGCGCTCGGGTCGGATGGGCGACGCCCGCAGTTCAGCGTGATGCTCCTCGACTGCGAGGGGCTCGGATGGCGGATCGGGAACATCGTGCGCCGGCTCGACGACGGCGAACTCGACTACGCGCAGCTCATGTACGAGATGAAGGTCGCGCCGGGCTGGCGCGCGGACATCGACCCGGCGTGGAACTGCCTCGAGCGCTACGACTCGGGGACCGCGCTGCTGCACTACACCGACATGGAGATGCAGCCGTGGATAAGCCGGCGCAATCCGCTCGCCTACCTGTGGGTGGCGGAGCTGCGCAGCGCCGTGGCCTGCGGATACATCGAGCGCACCTACGTCGACGACCACGTTGCACGCGGCTGGGTGCGGCCCTCCCTGGCCTGGCAGCTCGATCACGATGTCGATGACCCGCTGCTGCTGCCGCGCGCCGCGCGGGCCCTCGACGACGGCTACGTGCCGCCGTTCATGTCGCTCCAGACGCGCGGGCTGGGTTCGCCCTGGGTCAGCGCACCGGTCCGGGCGCGTGCGCTTGCACGGCACGTCTACCGGTCCGTCGGCCTGGCCGACGCCGTGCGCCGGCTGAAGAACGTCGTCTTCAAGTGAACGCGGTCGCGCGCCCGTCGCAGGTGCATCCCGCGGCGGCAGCGGCGACGCTGCTGGTGCCGTCCCTGTGGCTGCTCGCGCTCGCGAACGTCTTCGACATGGGCGGCGGCTTCGGGGTCAAGTACGTCTCGTATGTGGTCGTGGCAGCGGTGCTGGCGCTGCGCTGGTCGGATTACTCGATCTCGCCGCTGCGTCTCGCGGTGCCGCTCCTGCTGCTCGTGATCTGGCCGCTGGTGGCCGTGGCCGTCGGGCTGGCGCGAGGCGCGGACGCCGGGGACGCCATCGGAGAGGCGACGCCCTTCCTGCCCGGCGTGCTGGCCTTCCTGCTCATCCAGGGTGCTCCCGGCCGCAGCCTGCTCGACGTCGTCATGGACTCGATCGCACTGCTCGCCGTCGCGACGATCGGCCTGTTCATGCTGCTGCTGGTCGCGCCCGGCTCGGCGCCAGCGACCGCCGCGCTCGCGCTG
The DNA here is from genome assembly GCA_003819815.1 of Lysobacterales bacterium. Lineage (GTDB taxonomy): Bacteria > Pseudomonadota > Gammaproteobacteria > Steroidobacterales > Steroidobacteraceae > RPQJ01. The sequence continues at coordinate 10,497 of RPQJ01000037.1, read as the reverse complement.
CTCGGCGACGAGGCGCACGGGTTCTTCGGCGTGCGCACGCTCGGACCGGTCTCGGTGCCGAACGTCTACTTCAAGGCGACGCTGTTCATGGTCCCGGCGTTCGCGTGGTTCCTGTTCCGGCACCGTTACCTGAAGGCCGCGCTGTGCGCCCTCGGGCTGGTGCTTGCGTTCAGCCGTGCCGGCGTGGCGCTCGTCGCCGTGCTGGGGGCGTTCTTCCTGCTGACCGGCTCTCTCCGTCAGCAGCTCCTCGCCGGTCTCCTGATCGCGGCGGTCGGGCTGCTTCTCGCCCGCCACGGCGAACTGCTGCAGCTCGCGGAGTACGGGGCCCGACTGCAGGACGCGCTGCTGGGTCGCGACCTTTCGGCGCAGGCGCGCATTGGTCACCTCGGTTCGCTCGCCGAGCTCCTGAACCGGGACGCGTGGTCGCTGTGGCTCGGACACGGTGCGGGGACTGCGTTCTATTCCGCGGGCACCGGCGCATGGGTCACGTTCATCGAGCTCGATCACGTCGACGCGATCCGGCAGTTCGGGCTCGCATGGTTCGCCGTGTTCACGATGCTGGTGGGTTTCGTCGGTCACCGGGTCTACCGGGCGGGTCCCGACGGACGGGCCGCAGCCATCGCGCTCGGCGCCGCTTTCGTCGCGAGCGGCACCAACCCGGTGCTGATCAATCCCCTGTTCATGATTCTGCTCGCCGCGCTGGCCCATTACGGCGACAACGCGGACGCGGACCGTGCGGACTGAAAGCATGCCGTCGACTCGCCCGACGGTCGCCGTGCTGCTGTCGACCTACGACGGCTCGCGGTGGCTCGCGCCGCAGTTCGAGAGCCTCCTCGCCCAGCGCGACGTCGACGTAATGGTCCGGGTGCGCGACGACGGCTCGCGCGACGACACGCCGCAGCTCCTGGCACGGTGGGCTGCGGATCGCCGCATCGAGTACGAGTGCGGCGGCAACCTCGGCGTCGTACGAAGCTACCTGGCGCTGCTCGCCGCTGCGCCGCCGACGGCGGAGTTCGTCGCCTTCAGCGACCAGGACGACGTCTGGCTGCCGGACAAGCTCTCCGCTGCAGTCAGGCGGCTCGCGACGCACGATCCGTCCCTGCCGGCTCTCTACTGCAGCCGCACCCGATACGTCGACGAGACGCTGCAGCCGCTCGGCCTGTCGCGGATTCCGCGGATAGTGGGCTACACGAACGCGCTGGTCGAGAACGTGGCGACCGGCTGCACCGTCGTCATGAACCGCAGTGCGGTCGATCTCGTCAACGCGCGGCCGCCCTCGGCCGCGCTGATGCACGACTGGTGGTGCTACCTGGTGGTGAGCGCGTTCGGGGCCGTCGAGTACGATCCGATACCGCGCATCCTGTACCGGCAGCACGGCGGCAACGTGATCGGCGGACGGTCCGGCTGGGTGGCGAGCGTGCCGGACCGCTTTCGGCGGCTGCGCCTGCGGCGGGACGGGGCGTTCCGCTGCTCCAACCAGGCCGCGGAGTTCCTGCGTTGCCACGGGGAGCGGCTCGCGCCCGAGAAGCGTGCGCTGCTCGATGACTTCCTGGCGGCGCGACGTTCGACGCCCGCCGCGCTCGCCTTCGCGGCCAGCGGCCGCGTGCACCGCGCGTCCCCGCAGGACGACTTGGTGTTGCGTGCGATGATCGCGGCGCGCCTCTTCTAGGCGGGTCGGCACCATGTGCGGCATCGCAGGCTACCTTGCGGATACGCCACCCCCGGATGCGGCCGACCGCCTGCGCGCGATGGTGGCCGCCATCGCGCACCGCGGGCCGGACGGGGAGGGCACATGGTGCGATCCGGCCGCAGGCGTCGGCCTCGCGCACCGGCGGCTCGCGATCCTCGACCTGAGCCACGCCGGCCGCCAGCCGATGCGCTCGGCGAGCGGACGCTATGTCCTGACGTTCAACGGCGAGATCTACAACTTCGCGGAATTGCGTGCGGAGCTCGACGGGCTCGGGCACAGCTTCGCGTCTCGCTCGGACACCGAGGTGATGCTGGCGGCGTTCGAGCAGTGGGGCGTGCCGCGCGCCGTGCGGCGGTTCCGCGGCATGTACGCCTTTGCAGCATGGGATGCCGCAAGGCGTGAACTGCACCTGGCGCGCGACCCGCTCGGCAAGAAGCCGCTGTACTTGCACGAGGCGCACGGCGTGCTCGCGTTCGGGTCCGAGTTGCGACCGCTCTGGGCCTGGAACGGCGGCGTCGGCGCGCTCGATCCAGCCGGCGTGCGCTCGCTGCTCGAATTCGGGTACGTGCGGGCGCCACTCTCGATCTGCCGCGGCATACGCAAGCTCATGCCGGGCGAGCACGTCACGGTGCGCGTCGGGGACGACGGCACGCTGCGCAGTTCTAGCGAGCGCACGTGGCGCGCGCAGGACTTCGGCGGGCCGGAGAGCATCGCAGCGGCGCATGACGGTGAGCCGGGGCTCGTCGAGCGGCTCGAGTCGCTGCTCGTGGAGGCCGTGCGACTGCGGATGGTCGCGGACGTGCCGGTGGGACTCTTCCTCTCCGGCGGCCTCGACTCGGCGCTGGTGGCCGCGCTGATGCAGTCGCAGGCGACGGCACCCGTGCAGGCCTACACCGTGGGCTTCGACGACCCGCGGTTCGACGAGACGGATGCCGCCGCCGCCGTCGCGGGGCACCTCGGCCTGCGCCACGAGGCGATCCGAGTGTCCGAGCGGGAGGTCCTCGCCCTCGTGCCGGAGCTGCCTGCCGTTTACGACGAGCCGTTCGCCGACGCGTCGCAGATCCCGACGGTGGCGCTCTGCCGGGCCACGCGACTGCGTGCGACGGTCGCGTTGTCCGGCGACGGGGGCGACGAATCGTTCGTGGGCTACAACCGTTACGTCGAGGGCCGCCGCATCGAGCGCATCGTGCAGAAGGCACCGGCGGGACTGCTCTCGACGGCCGCAGCGGCGCTCGGGCGGCTGCCGCCGGCGCCGCGCCAGCGACTCCTCGCGGCGCTCGCGGGTCGCCCGGTGACCGCCGACCAGGCGCAGAAGCTGTTGCGGGTGTTGCGCAGTCCGAGCCTCGGGCGCATGTACGACGATCTGCTGCGTGCCTGGCCGGTCGCGCCGATGCGGGCACCGCTGCCGGCAGCCGTGGAGTTGCCCGGCGTGCGCGACGTCCCGTCGATGCGGGTTGCCGACATCGAGGGTTACCTGCCCGACGACGTGCTCGTGAAGGTCGATCGCGCGTCGATGTCCACCGGCCTCGAGGTGCGCAGCCCGCTGCTGGACGTACGAGTCGTCGAGTTCGCGCTCGGCGTGCCGGTCGCCCTGCACCTCGACGACCGGGGCGGCAAGCGCCTGCTCCGTGGCGTGCTCGAGCGCCATGTGCCGACGGCGCTCTGGGACCGACCGAAGGCGGGCTTCACGCCCCCGCTCGGCGAGTGGCTCCGCGGCCCACTGCGGCCATGGGCTGACGAATTGCTCGAGCCCGTCATCGCCGGCCGGGATGAGTGGCTCGAAGCGTCGGCGGTGTCGGCGGCTTGGCGGGAACACCTGGCCGGACGTGTGGACGCCCAGGGTCGCCTGTGGCCGGTGCTGTCGTTCCTCGCCTGGCGCCGCTGGGCACTCGCATCATGACGCCGGCCGCGGGGTCGACGCGACGGATTCTCTACGTCGTCAATGTCTCCTGGTTCTTCCTTTCGCACCGGCTGCGGCTCGCGGCTGCGGCGCTCGCGGCCGGCTACGAAGTCCACGTGGCGACACGCGTGGTCTCCCGGGAAGATGCCGAGCGGATCCGCGGCGCGGGCCTCGTGCTCCACGAAGCGCCCATCGGTCGGGCCGATACGGGGTTGGGTTACGATCTGCACAGCCTGTGGTACCTCCTGGGACTCCAGCGCAGGCTGCGTCCGGACGTCGTGCACCTGGTGACCATGAAGCCGGTGGTCTTCGGCGGCATCGCCGCTAGGCTCGCCGGCGTCCGCGGCGTGGTCGTCGCGATCGCCGGCCTCGGCACTGGCTTCGCGCCCGGCGGCGGCAGGCACGCGATGCGCCGCGCGCTGCTCGGGATCCTGCTCAGGCTCGCGATCCGGCGGCGGGGCAGCCGAGTCATCTTCCAGAATCGCGAGGATCTCGAGCAGCTGGTCGGGCGTGGCATCGTCTCGAGAGATGCCGCGAGACTGATCCCGGGCTCCGGCGTTGATCCCATCGAATTCCGTTCCTCGGATCCGCCGCCGTCCCCGTTGCGCGTCGTGCTGCCGGCACGGATGCTGCGAGACAAGGGCGTGCCGGTCTTCATCGAGGCCGCGAGGCAGCTGGCCGGGGAGTTCCCGGACGCACGCTTCATCCTGGCAGGCGACGTCGATCCCGCGAACCCGGGGAGCCTGACGCGCGCCGAGATCGAAGCCGATGCGCATGGCAACGTCGAGTGGCCGGGCCACGTGACCGACATGCCGTCGCTGCTCGAGTCGTGCCACGTCGTATGCCTGCCGACCTGGTACGGCGAGGGCGTTCCCAAGGCCCTGATCGAGGGCGCGGCTGCCGGCCGGCCGCTCGTCACGACGGACATTCCCGGCTGTCGCGACGTCTGCGCGGACGGCGTCAACGGCATCCTCGTCCCGCCGCGGGACGCCACGGCGCTCGCCGCCGCGCTCCGCAAGCTGCTTGCCGATGCCCCGCTGCGCCAGGCCATGGGCCGGGCCGGGCGCGAGCGCGCCGTGCGGCGGTTCGGCCTCGACGCCGTGATCGCCGCGACCCTCGAAATCTACGACGAACTCGCGGGCGTTCCGCGCGGCGAACCCGCGCGCAGCGATTCGAGCAGGCCGAGCCACTGAGCGCCGATGGCATCGGCTCCGTAGCGCGCGGCCACCAGCGCGCGGCCGCATTCGATGCGGCGCACCGTCTCCCTGGAGTCCTCGAGCGTCGCGACGAGGCTCGTCTTCCAGTCCCCGATCCGGATCGCCTCGTCGAACTCGCAGTAGCTCGGCACTGCATCCGCCACCACCGCGAGGTCGTGCAGCAGCGAGGTGCATACGCGGTTGTTCGTCTTGCAGGCCGTGAAGGGGTTGAGCCCGACGGGAATGACCGAGACGCCGTGGAGCCGCAGGGCCCGCGAAAACGTCGTGGCGTTCCACTCGAGGTAGCGGATCGGCAGCCGCCAGCCCATGGAAATCGAACGAAACTTGCCGGGGTGGTTGCTGATCACCGTCAACGTGATCGGGAGCGTGCTCGCGACGTCCTCCAGCGTCCCACGGATGCGCAGCAGGTCGGTCATGCCGCCCTCCGCATTCGGGCTGCCGTGATTGCCGAACCACACGAGACGCCGTGATCGCGGCACCCCGCTGCGCTCGAGCCCCCGCCTCAGTCGTGCCAGCGCGAATTCGGCCGACGCACGCGAGACGGATCGTCCGCGCACCGCCGCAGCTTCGCCCTCGGCGATGTCCCCGATGACGGAGACGCGGGCCTCGGCAGCCTCCTCGCGCACCACTCCTGCGAGCGTGGGCGTCGAAGCGACGACGCGGTCGACCGCGACCACCGCGCGGCGGAGCTGCGCTGCGCGGTCACGCCAGGCGGGGTCGCCGCTCGAGTCGTAGAAATGATTGTCGCAGAGGTCGAGTGCGAGGCGCGTGCCGAAACGACGGCGCAGCGCTTCCGCGGCCGCGACCGAACTGGCGTCGTAGCGCTTCAGCAGCACGAGCACATCCGGTGCCGCCTCGCGGGCGTCGAACAGGCCGACGTCCTGGCCGCGCTCCCGCAGCACGGCGATCACGGCGTGGCATCGCAGCCGGGTGCTTGCGATGGCGGGATCCGGATTGTGCGGCCACCAGCGGACGACCATGGTCAGCCGGCCCCGCCACGATGGGCCGCAGGTCGCGCCCACACCTCGATGCGCCCGCTCTGGCGCAGCCGCGCGAGCAGCCAGCCCAGGATCACGCGCAGCCGCGCTGCGCCTGGAGCGGATCGCAGCCATCGCACGGCAGACCCGAGCCGCTTCTGGCCGCGATCCTCGGCCAGGTACTCGAGGCTGTGCAACAGGTTCATGCAGTTGGGCTGCCAGGCGACGCGCTCGACGCGCCAGCCGGCCGCGGCGAGCAGCCTGCCGAGCGTCGCGGGCGAGTAGTGGAAAAGATGGGTCGGGAGCTGCAGCGCGTACCATCGTGCGCCGAAGAGCCGCCGCTCCAGGGCGCCGGCGTCCGGCACGGAGGCGATGAGGTAGCCTTCGGGAGTCACCCATTCCCGCACGCGGCGCAACGCCTCGACGGGCTCGTGCAGGTGCTCCAGGACCATCCAGGCCGCCACCAGTTCCACGGGTTCCGGAGGGGCCGTTGCCGATTCGATGGTGGCCACCTGCACGTCGAAGCCGCGGTGCCGGGCGCGCTCGGCAGCGCGCGGCGAGAACTCGATGCCGCGGACGCTCCACCCGGCCTGCTGCATCCGTGCGAGCCAGCCTCCGCTCGCGCAGCCTATCTCGAGCAGTCGGCCCGGACTCACGGGCGGCGTCGCGCGGACTTCGAGACCGAGCCTGCGGAGCAGCCGCGCCCGTCGCGTCGCGGCGCCGGCCGGGGAGGCGTCCGCCTCGTCGTTCATCTGGTGGGGGCCGTAGTCCTCCGGGTAGTACGAGCCCATCGCCGCGGGTGCCGGTCGCGGGTTGGTCCGCAGCAGACCGCACCGGGCGCAGCGCACGACGCGATAACGCCCCGGCAGGCCGTGCAAGCGATCCCCGGCTTCGATCTCGAGCTGATCCGATAGCGGGCACCCGAGGGGGCAAGAACGATCTTCGAAGCCGGGGAGCAGGTCAGCGGTGGCCATGCAGCCGCCTCCGCAGCGCGTTCGAGACGGCGAGCAGGTTACCGACGTAGTAGATCGACGTGGCGACGGCGAGCATCGGTAGGCCCCCGACGACGAAACCCGCGGACTTGAGCGCGACGCCGGCCACGAACGCCACGATGCTGATGGCGACGGGAGTACGTGCGTCGCCTAGCGCCACGAAGGCAGCGATCGGCAGCGAACCACACGCAGCGACGTAGAGAAAACCGATCAGCAGCACGCTGAGCCACCAGACCTGCCCCGCGATTCCCGCATCGAAGTCGAGCAGTCGCAGCGCGCCGAGCAACGAGGGCCGCAACACCACCAGTGCGACGAGAATCCCGAGAGACAGTCCGAGCGCCAGGAGCAGCACTCGCCGCACGCGCGCCAGCAGTTCGGTGTGACGCTCCTCGGCCGCGAGTGCCGCGAGGCCGGGCGTGGCCGGCACGGTGACCGCGCGCTCGATTACCTGCGCCGTGGACCCGACGGCGAGGCTCGCGAGCCCGAGCGCCGTCAGGCCGCCGGCCGGGGCCTGTGAGGCCCAGTAGCGGTCGACGAGCGGGCCGAACTTGTACACCGCACTGCCCGCGAGCATCGGGCGCAGGCGCTGCCACGCGGCGCGGTCGCGCAGTGCACGCAGCGGCCTGGGCCAGGAGTGTCCCGCGACGAGGTACAAAGCGAGACACGCGACGGCGGCCCGCACGGTGCTGAGCCATGCGGCCCCGGTGACGTCGTAGCGCGGCACGACCCAGAGTGCGGCCAGCGCGGCTAGGATCGCGGTGGCACCCAGCACGAATTCGGGCGCCACGAACTGCTCCCGCGCCCGCGAGGCAGCGGCGAGCAGGAGGCCCTGGGCGTTGAGCGGTACGCCGATGCAGAGCACCTGCGCCAGATGCGCGGCGAGCTGACCGACACCGGGCGCGAGGCCCGGGAATGCCCATGGCATCCACCAGGGCGCGGAAAGACCGAGCGCCAGCGCAAACCCGCCCGTGAGGAGCAGGGACTGCCCCTGGGCCAGGCCTTGTTCCGCGCGGAACGGGGAATCATCGGGCGCAGCCAGGACGAAGCGCGGCTGCCAGACGACGACGAGCGGGGTCGCGAGCACGGAGACCAGCAGCAGCGGAATCGTCTGGGCCGCGATCAGCGCGTCGGTCCGGGCTCCCGGCCCCACGAGCGATATCACGAGCACCTGGGTCACGATCGCCGCCAGCAACTGAGTCGCTGCCAGGCCACCGAGCACGAGACTCCGGTTCATGGCCGCTCAGTCGGGTGTCCCGCCGACGGGTTCCGAGGGCGGGTGACGGGCGATGAAAGCGTCGATCTCCGGCGACAGCAGCCACGGCAGCTCGGCGACGATCCTGTCGTACGGCCAGTCCCACCACCGGATGCGCAGCAGAGCAGCCACCTGTCGCTCGGAGAAGCGCAGCCGCACCTGTCTTGCCGGATTGCCCGCGACGACCGCATACGGCTCGACGCTGCGACTCACGACGGCCTGCGCTCCGATGACCGCACCGTCGCCGATGCGAATGCCGGACAGGATGCAGGCACCGTGTCCTACCCAGACGTCGCTGCCGACCACGACGTCGCCACGCGTCGCCGGATGGCCGGAAAAATCCCTGGCTTCCGGAATCATCACCGGGAAGGGGTAGGTCGTGACCCAGTCGGTCCGATGCTCGCCGCCGAGGAAGATGCGAACCTCGTCGGCAAACGAGCAGAACTGCCCGACGGTGAGCCGCGCACCGGAGCTCTGGAATTCGAGCTTCGGTCGACCGTAGCTGTAGCGCCCGATGACGTGGCGCGCGTAGTCGGGGCATGTGTCCATGCGCCGTTCGCGCCGGCGCCTGAGTGCCGCACGCTCCGCCCGGGCCGCAAGCAGGCGCCGCATCACGAGGCCGGGCTCATGGTAAGACTTGCGCTTCGGCGAGCGACGGCGCCGCCGCGTCCTTCGCCGAGAGAACGATGTCGATGCCTGTCGTCGGCCACTCGATGCCGATCGCCGGATCCGACCAGAGCACCGAGCCTTCGTCCGGCGGGGAGTAGTAGTCGGTGGTCTTGTAGAGAAAGTCCGCGCTGTCGCTCAGGACCAGGAAGCCGTGCGCGAACCCGGGGGGTATCCAGAGCTGGCGGTGGTTCCCGGCGGCGAGTTCGACGCCGGTCCAGCGCCCGAAGCGCGGACTGCTGCGGCGCACGTCGACCGCCACGTCGAAAACCCGGCCGGCCGTCACGCGGACGAGCTTGCCCTGGGCCCGCGGCGGTCGCTGGAAATGCAGGCCGCGCAGCACGCCGCGCGCGGAGCGCGAGTGGTTGTCCTGCACGAAGTCGACGTCGAGCCCGGTCGCTTGCCGGAACGCCTGCTGGTTGTAGCTCTCCATGAAGAAACCGCGTTCGTCGCCGAATACACGCGGCTCGAGCAGCAGTACCTCGGGCAGGTCGGTCGGTGTGACCTGCATCAGAACACCCGCTCCCTGAGGAGGCCCATCAGGTACGCACCGTAGCCGCTCTTCGCGAGCGGCGTGGCGAGCGCCTCGAGCTGGCCCGCGTCGATCCAGCCCGAGCGGTACGCGACTTCCTCGGGGCAGGCGACCTTGAGGCCCTGCCGCTTCTCGAGCGTCGCGATGAACTGGCCCGCTTCGAGCAGGCTGTCGTGGGTGCCGGTGTCGAGCCAGGCGTAGCCGCGTCCCATGATCTCGACGTCGAGCGCACCGAGCTCGAGGTAGCGCGCGTTGACCTCCGAGATCTCGAGTTCGCCCCGGGCGCTCGGCCGGATGTTCGCCGCGATGTCGCACACCCGCGTGTCGTAGAAGTAGAGGCCCGTGACCGCGTAATTGCTCTTCGGCTGGCGGGGCTTCTCCTCGATCGACACGGCCCGCCGCGCGGCGTCGAACTCGACGACGCCGTAGCGCTCGGGATCCGTCACGTGATACGCGAAGATCGTCGCGCCGTCCGTCCGCGAGTTCGACCGGTGCAGCAGCGCGGCCAGGTCGTGGCCGTAGAAGATGTTGTCGCCGAGCACCAGGGCACTCGGGGCGCCTCCGAGGAAGGACCGGCCGAGGATGAACGCCTGCGCGAGTCCGTCCGGGTTCGGCTGGACGCAGTAGCGGATCTCGATGCCCCACTGGCTCCCGTCGCCCAGCAGCGCCTCGAAGCGCGGCGTGTCCACGGGCGTGCTGATCACGAGGATCTCGCGCATGCCGGCCACCATCAGCACGCTGAGCGGGTAGTAGATCATCGGCTTGTCGTAGACCGGCAGCAGCTGCTTGCTGATCGACAGCGTCGCCGGATGGAGCCGCGTGCCGGCGCCGCCGGCGAGGATGATGCCCTTGCGATTCATGCGTGGTTTTCCGTGACCCTGCGTTCAGTGGCCGAGCAGTTCGGCGAGCGCCCTGTCCACTCCGGCCTGCCACGGCGGCAGCGACAGGCCGACGCTCGACTCGAGCTTGTGCGTCGCAAGGCGCGAGTTCGCGGGGCGACGCGCGACCGTGGGGTAGGCATCAGTCGTCACGGGCCTGACGCCCCCGGGCGCGAGCTTGAGGTCCGCGCCGGCCGCACTGGCCCTTGCGACGATGTGCTGCGCGTACTCGTGCCAGCTGGTCTCACCGGCGGCGGCCAAGTGGTAGGTGCCCGAGAGTCCGGGCCTCGCGAGCAGCGCCCGCAGCACGTGTGCCGTGACGTCCGCGATGAGCTCGGCACACGTGCTGCGGGCGCTGCTCGCGAGGCCCGGACTCTCGGGCACCTACCACTT
>RPQJ01000036.1 GCA_003819815.1 Lysobacterales bacterium | reverse complement strand
TCGCGTCGAGGAACGACAGGCTGAACACCTCGACGTCGCGCCGGCCGAGCCGCGAGCGCTTCATGGCCAGTCCCTCGCCGGGCTCAGGAACGAGCCGTTCGTGCGGCGCGCGAGCGTCCAGAAGGCACTCGGCGCGAGCGGATCGCCCTCCATCGGCAGCAGGATGACGTTGACGGGCACGCCGGCCGGCAGCCTCGCGAGCGCGCGCTCGAAGAGGCGCAGCCGCGCCTCGCCGTCGATCGTCTTGCGGACCGCGGGCGGCGAGGCGCCCTGCGTCGGCAGACCGTCGGTGACGAGCAGGATGTTGTCGGGCCTCGGCGAGAGCCGCGCCGCCGCGGCGAACGCGTTCTCGAGGCTGGTACCGTCCTTCGGCACCGTGCGCCGCAGCTCGCGCAGCACGTCGTTGAGCGCGGCGCCGTCGCCCGCGTCGAGCCAGCGACCCTCGCTGCCCGCGACGAGCGCCCGCGCTTGCGTGTTGAACGCGAACGCCTGGAATTGCGACTTCGCCGGCAGCTGTGCGGTGATCCAGTCGACCGTCGCCACGGTGCGGCGCCACTTGGTCGCCGCGAGCCGCCGCGACTCGGGCATGTTGCGGAGCCGGATCACGTTGACGACCGAGTCGTCCATCATGCTCGCGGAGACGTCGACGAGGATCAGGATGCGCTGGCCGCCGAGCTTCAGGCCGGTGAGGTACTGGCGGTCGCCGCTGCCGACGAAGCCCTTCACGCGGGCACCGGGCTGCCCGGGGCTCGGCGTGCCGGCGCTCAGTCGCCGCGTCCCTTCCTCGAGCGACTTGAGGTCCTGCTTCAGCTTCTCGATCGTCTCGCGCCGCGAGAGCGTGTCCTTCTCGGCCTCGGCGAGCTGCTGCTTCAGGCGCTCGGTCTCCTCGATGATGCGCGCCGCGAGGCCCTCGGCGGGCACGGCCTCGTCGGTGCTTTCGACCGAATTCCGCAGCACGACGAGGTTCTTGTAGCCCTCGAGCACCTGCTCCTCGAGGCGGTTTACCTCGGCCTGCAGGTCGTCGTTGCGCTTCTCGCGCTGCATGCCGGCCTGCGCGCTCAGGATCGTGTAGAAGAGCACGACCGCGCCGAAGCCGCAGGCGATGACGTCGAGGAACGCGAGGCTGAAGACCTCGGTCTTACGCCGCGCCATCGCCGTCCACCACGCGCACGAGTGCGCACTCGACGCCCGGGCTGCCGACGCGCAGGCGATCGCCCGCCCGCAGCGGCACGCGGCCCGTCACGCGCTCGCCGTTCAGCAGCGTGCCGTAGGTGCTGTGGTCCTCGAGCCATGCCCCGGCGGCATCGCGCACGAGCGAGCAGTGCGTGCGGGAAATGCCGGGGCCGGGCGGCACCGTGATCGCGCGCCGTCCTCCCGGCACGGCGCTGCCGAGCACCAGCGCCTCGGGCCCGAGCGTCCACGCGCGGCCATCGAGCACGACGTGCGTCGGCCGATCGCGCTCCGGCACGGCCGACGTGGACTGCGGCGCCGGCGAGTCCTCGGCGGCCCGCGCCACGGGCAGCCGCTGCACGAGCGTGATCGCGCGGGACGGCCGGCGCACGTGCTCGGCCCAGGCGAGCGCGCCGAAGGCCGCGGCGCCGCGAGGCAGCACGCGCACGTCGCTGTCGCGCAGCGTCGCGAGCCGTTCGACGAAGCCGGGCAGCACGGCCCAGCGGTGCGACACGGCCAGGTGCAGGCGCCCTCGTCCCGGCCGCATCCGCTGCGCCGCGTGGATGACCGACTCGTAGATTCCCTGCGCCGCCGATTCGAGTTCGGCGCGCTCGATCTCGACCGCGACCGTGCGGCCCGGCGCCTCCATCTCGATGCGCACGGCGGTCTCGCTGCGCAGCGTCTCGAGCCACTGCGGCAGACCGTCCCACAGCCGCTGCTCGGCCGCGGCCTCGTGCAGCGGGTCGTAGCGCGTGCGGCGCACGAACGTCGCGGCGATCGTCTCGAGCCACGCCTGCTGCAGCGCGAGCCAGCCGTGCTGCGGCAGCAGTTCGTAGCGCGTGCGCCGCAGCTCGCCGGCGTGGTCGAGCACGGTGAGGACGGTGCGGTGCAGCGTGAGCTCGAGCTGCAGCATCGACTCCGGCACGGCCTCGAGCGAGACCGCGGCGAGACCCGCGTCCACCAGCCCCGCCACTTCGAAACCGGCGGCCCCCGCGATGCCGAGCAGCAGCGCGAGCTGCTCGCGCGTATACCAGGCAGGCGTGGCGATCAGCACCGCGCGGCCGCCGGCCGGCAGCCCGCGCGCGATTGCGGCGAGCTGCGCGTGCGCGATCGCAGCGGCGTTCGCGGCGGCTGCGGTCCGACGCGGCAACGGCTCGCTGCCGAGGTCCTGCCAGTGCCTGAATTCCGCGTGCAGCGGCATCGAGCGGACGCGGCGCAGCGCCTCGGCGCCCGTCTGCGGCTCGGCACCGTCGAGCATCGCGCAGCCGGGCTCCTCGGCGATCACCGAGCCGTCCCGGGCCACGATCAGCCCGACGTCGTTGATCTCGAGGGCGAGCATCGCGGCCGTCAGCGCACCTGCAGGTGACGGATCAGGCGACGGTCGAGGTAGCCCTCCGTGTCGAGGACGAGCCGCTCCTGCGCGAGCTGCAGCTGGTGCAGCAGGAACATCAGCACGATGCTGATGAGCAGCGCGACCAGCGTCGAGTTGAACGCCGTGCCGAGGCCCTCGGTGACGCCCGAGACGTCGCCCGTGACCGCGCGGTGCGCCTGTCCCAGCGCGTCGCCGATGCCGCGCACGGTGCCGATGAAGCCGATCGCCGGGATCGCCCAGGCGATGTAGCGCAGGTTCGAGAGCTCGGCGTCGAGCCGGTCGGCCTCGGCCTCGCACACGCCGCGAGCGGCCTCCGAGACGTCCTGCACGTTGCGCATCGCGGCGAAGCGGTAGAGCGCCGTGACGAGCGCGCGTGGCAGCAGGCACTGCGCGTCCACGGGCGGCAGCGCCTCGAGCGGACGGGCGTACTCGCGCACGTCCTCGGGCAGCACACGCATCCCTTCCGGGATCGCGAGCAGGTCGCGTTCGAGCAGCAGGCGCTGGCGCCGCACCTGCCAGGACTTGTAGCCGATGATCGTGAGCGCCCAGAGGCCGAGGATCACCACCGCCTCCTGTTCCCAGTCCTTCATGATCACGTGGATCGAGCGCTCGGCGACGAAGTTCGGGTCCTTCTGCATCGCGGCCCGCTGCTCGGCGAGCACGACCGCCGCGCGCGGCCGGACCACCGTCACGTACACCGAGTGCACGACGATCGTGATGATGATGAGCGCGAACACGCTGAAGAGCAGCTCGCTCGGCGCGCGGGACTTCGATCGGGGCATGCCGTGGATCTCCGGCTCGGGTTCTACGGGATCAGATGTCGATGGGGAACGAGACGTCGAAGTCCGCGCGCACCTTCTCGGTGGGCTCGAAGCGGCTCGGCGTCGATCCCGCGGGGCGCTCCGAGGCCTCCGGCGACGGCGCACTCTCCGCTGCGGCGGCGGGCTCCGATTCCGTCGCGGGCGTGGCCGCGGGCTGAGTCGGCTCCGCGGCCGGTACCGGCGACGGTCCCTCCTGCGCCTGCAGCAGGGTTGCGCCCGCGAACGCGCAGCCCGCGAGCAGGACCATGCGCTGCAGGCTGCGCCTACTGCGCGTAACGCGCGATGCGGAAGCCGAGGTCATTGCGTTTGCCATCCCCGTAGTCCCGGAATGCGAGCCGCAGTTCGGTCACTGCGGAGTGCTGCCAGCTCGAGCCGCGGATCACGCGCAGCGCGCCCGCGCCCGCCGCGACGGGATCGACCGCGACGTCGCCGGCCGGCGGCTGGACAGTGTAGAGGTCGTGCGCCCACTCGGCGACGTTGCCGCCGAGATCGAAGAATCCATTCGCGTTCGCGGCGAAACTGGCCACCGGCGCCGTGACGGCGTGGCCGTCGTCGAGGTCCGCGAGCACCTGCGGCACGAGCGGCTGCGCGCGCCGGTCCGCGAAGTTGCCGGCGCCCGGCGGCACCGGCAGCGCGTCGCCCCAGGGATACTTGAGCAGTCCGCCGCCGCCCGAGCGCCGCGCGATCCACTCCCACTCGGCCTCGGTCGGCAGGCGATAGCCGGTCGTGGCCGGGGTGACGGGCACGAGCCGCGCGCCCTGCGAGACGTACGCGGGCGGCAGGCCTTCCTGCTCGCTCAGCCAGTTGCAGTACGCGGCGGCGTCCTGCCACGTCACATTGACCACGGGCTGCCGGTCGCGCTCGAGCGTCTCCTGCAGCACGAATCCCGAGCGGTGCGCGGGGCGGAACATCTTGAACTCCGCATTCGTCACTTCCTTCAGCGACACGTAGAAGCGTCGCTCGAGACGCACGCGACGCTGGGCCTCGTTCGCGCGTCGGCCCGCCTCGCGCCGCGGACTGCCCATCGTGAACTCGCCGGCCGGCGCGAGCCTGAGCGACTGCCCGGCCTTGGTCGTGAGCCCGGCGGCGAGCGCCGCGCCCGACGTCGCGGCGACAGCCCCCGAGCCAGTGCCCGCAGACGTCGCGGCCGCTGCCGACGTGGCCCCCGCGACGGCCGGCGATGTCTGGCCTGCAAGCGACGGGAGGAGCGTCACCTCGATGCGCTGCGGCAGGCCGGGCCGCGGCGTCACCGTCGCGCGGTGCGTCGCGTAGCCGGGCTTGCGGATCTCGAGCACGTGTGCCGTCGCGGGCAGCTGCAGCGTCTGGCTCGCGGCGCCGCGCGCCGCACCGTCGACGTAGACCTGCGCGTCCGCGGGCTGCGCCTGCACGATGACGTCGCCCAGGACCGGCTCGAGCGCGAACTCGAGCACCTCCCGGCCGCCCGGGCCGACGGTCACCTCGCGCGTCGCCGGTTCGTAGCCTTCGCGGCTGACCGCGACGGACTGCGCGATGCCCGGGCGGACGTCGACCTCGAGCGGCGTGCGGCCACGGAACGCGCCGCCCACGGAGACGCTCGCCCCCGAGGGCGAGCTGCGTACCGCGAGCCGGCCGTCCGGCAGGCCGAGCTGCACCGGTCCGAGCTGGAGCGGCTCGTTCGCGCGCACCTGCACGTCGCTGACCCACGGCTTGTAGCCTTCGCGGCGCAGCTCGACGCGATGCGAACCGGCCATCAGCTCGAGTTCGAGCGGCGTGCGGCCGCGCACCTCGCCGGCCACGCGCACCTCGGCCTCGCCGGGCTCGGAGGCGATGCGGACGACCGCCCACGCTGGCACCAGCCTGGGCTCGAGCTTCTGCAGGCGACCGAGGCCTGCAACGTCCACGGTCTCCGAGTAGTCGAGGTAGCGCTCAGTGTCGATCGCGACGGCGTGACGACCGGCCGCGAGCTCGAACACGCCGGGTGCGGAACCCGCGTCACGGCCGTCGATCGTCACGCGGCCCGGCACGGGCAGCACGATCTCGAGGCGTCCCGGCAGCGGCACGAGCTCGAACTCGCGGCGCTGGTTGCGCTCGCGGGTCACCTCGACGGGCACGCTCAAGGGCCGGTAGCCCTGCTTCTCGGCGACGACCGTGTACGTGCCCGGCCGCAGCAGGAAATTGCTGTCGAGGCGCAGCCCGGGCAGGCCACCCTCGAACGCGAGGTGCTCGGGCTCGGGCGTGACGTCGATCTGAACGGGCACGGACGTGAAGAGCACCGCGGCAAGCGCCGCAAGCGCCACGAGCGCGAGGCCGACGACGAGCCGACGGCGCGATCCGTGCGTCTCCTTCTGCAGCACCGTCTCCGGCGGCCGCCCGAATGTGATCGCCTCGATCGGTGCGTCCTCGTCGCCGGCCGGGTTCGCAATCGCCGTCGAGGCGTCCGCCACGGGCGGCGCCGTGGCGTTGTCGCTGCCGCCCGCAATGACTTCGAGCACGCGACCGCCCGCATCGGTGCGGAATTTGAGTCGCCCGTCCGCCACGTCGATCACGTCCCCGTTGCGAAGCCACGTGGATGCCGCGAGCCTCACGCCGTTCAGCAGCACGGGTGCGGCGCTGCCGGCGGGCTGCAGGAACAGTTGGCCGTCGTGCAGCGCGACCCAGGCGAGCGTACCGTCGGGACCGGGCAGGACGAGGTCCGATCCGGGGCCGCCGATCGACAACGGAAAATCCGGCTCGTGCAGCAGGCGCTCGCCGAGCGGTTCGCGCAGGACGAAGGCGCCGGTCAAATCGGTTCCTCGCAGCGGATCGTGAGCGGCGGCGGCGCCTCGCGGCCGGGCAGCAGGTCGAGCTGCCGGCGCACGTCGCGGTAGCCTGCGCGCACGCCGACGACCGTGTAGCGGCCGGGCAGCAGTTCCATGTCCTTGCGCTCGAAGGTGCCGAGCCGCCCGACGCGGTGGATCGTCACCTCGGTGAGATTGTCGGAGGCGAGCGCGACGCGCATCGGCGTCTCCGCGCCGACGACGGCCCGCTCGACCGCGGCCATCTGCGCCTTCAGCACGGGGCCGGGCGAGGGCACTGCGCGCGCACGCTCGAGCACTGAACGCGCGGCGGCGCGAACTTCCGAGCTCAGCAGGCGTTCGGGCCGTTCGGCGTAGGAGGCGAGCTCGGCATCGAGCATCGCGCGCGGCTCCACGTGCTCGACGCCCTGCTGCGCAGGCAGGAGGTTCCGGTCCAGGACGAGCGCGCTGCGATACTCCGCCAGCGCGACGGACCAGTGTTCCTCGCGTTCCGCGGCCTGCGCCGCGGCGAGATGCGCGCCGATCGTGCGGTCGCCGAGCGCGCGCTCGACCTGCGCGAGGCCTTCGGTCACTTCAGGGGCACCCGGCCTCAGGCGTCCGGCCCGCTCGAAGGCCGTGCGTGCCCCCGCGTAATCCTTGCGCGCGAGCGCCTCGAGGCCGGCCGATACGGCCGACGCATACGCGGACTCCGCGGCCTGGCCCTGCACCCGCGCCACGCCCTCGCTCGCGGCCCGAGTATCGCGATCGAGCGCGAGGGCCTTGCGATAGGCGGCGACTGCCGCGTCCGGGCGGCCGTCGCGTTCGGCGGCCGCACCTTCCGCGACCAGGCGACGAACTTCGTCGAGCGTGCCCGCCCGCTCGAGGCCCCGTTTCGCACGAGCGCTGTCCGGATCGATCCGCAGTGCCTCCGAGTAGCGCTTCCGTGCCACGAGGGCATCGCCTGCCTCGATCGCCGCCGCGCCAGCCACGAGTTCGGCGGCGAGCGCCGGCGCCGCGAGCTTCTCGGCCGCCTGCGAGCTCGCATCCGAGGCACGCAGCAGTTCGAGCGCTGCGGCCATCTCGCGCCGGCCGTACGCCGCGTCGGCGTCCGCGAGCTGTCGCCGGCCTCGCGCGTATTCCTCGCCGTCCCAGCGCCCGGCGCCCCGGACCTCGAGCGATTCGAATCGCCGCGCGACGACGGGACGCAGTTCGTCGAACGCGCGTTGCGCCTCCGCGATCTTCTGCAGATCCGGTGCCGGCGGCCGCGGCGCCGGCGCCGCAGCCGGTGTGGACGCCGGGGCAAGCGGTGTCGTCGATGCGACGCCGCGCTGCGCGACCACTCGCGGCAGCCCGAAGAACACGAACCCGGCGAGCGCCACGAGGAAGCCGAGGCTCGCCACCATCAGGCCACGCCGAAAACCCTCCGACCGCAGTGCCGAAGGCTCGGGCATGACCTCGCCGGCGGGCCTCCATGCCGGGGCGATCGGTGCCTCGCTTGCGGGCGGCGGACGCAATTCGACGCGCCTGCGCTCCGCGGAGGACGGAACCGCACCCGTATCCGGCGCCAACGTGCGAAGTGTGTCCGCGACCTCGGCGGCCGACGGTCGATCCTGCGGCTGCTGCGCGAGGCAGCGACGTACGAGCCGCTCGAGCGCAGCCGGCGCTCCGAGGCGCGCGGCGAACGGCGCCGGTTCCCCGCCGGGCACAAGCTCGGTCGCGGCGACCGGATAATGCGGCGGATAGCCCGACAGGAGTTCGTACGCGAGCGCGCCGTATGCGTACACGTCGTCCGCGCTCGCGGGCGGCTGGTCCTCGCGTTGCTGCGGGCTCATCGAGTACGGCGAGCCGCCGGCCAGTGCAGCCGCATCGCCCACGCGCGCCGCAAGCCCGAAATCGGCGAGCAGCGGCTCTCCGTCGTCGCCGATCAGCACGTTCGCGGGCTTGAGATCGCGATGCACGAGATCCTGCGCGTGGAGCGCAGCGAGCGCATCGGCGACGCCGCGCAGCACGTGCACGAGTTCGGTCCACGGCCGGCCGCGCAGTCGCGACGCGTCACCCGGCAGCGCGGGGAACACCGCGAACGCGGGTGTGCCGTCGTGGACGGCGAGGCACGGCTGCACGCGCGGATGACGGATCGCCTGCTGCAGCCGCGCCGCGGCGAGAAAGGCCGCGCGCTCGTCGGTCGTGCCCGCGACAAGGACCTTGAGCACGCACTCGTCGCCGGTCCCGCGGTCGTGCGCGAGCCACGCTTCGGTGACGCGGCCGTCGGCCAGCCTGCGCGACAGGCCGTAACGCCCGGCGAGGATTTGCCCGCTCTCGAGCATCGGTACTGCGCGGGCCCCGGTTCAGGGCTGCCGCGGCGACGGCACGGAGGCGGCTGCGCCTGCCGTCGCGGGGAGACCCGTCTCGTTCTCGTACAGCTCGCGCAGCAGGCGGCGCCACTCGGCGTACTGCTCCTCGGCGGAGCCCTTCAGCTCGAGCGTGCGGCCCTCGACGTCGACGACCATCGGCTGCACCTCGGCCTGGAACGACTCGCCGAGCTGCTTAAGCGACTCGGTGTGCACCTTGGTCTCGGCCCTGCGGTCGAGGCCGCTCTTGAACGCGTACATGCCACCGATCACGGCCGCCGAGGCCGCGGCGGAACCGGCACTGCTGTTGGTCTGCTGGCCCGCCATGATGCCGCCCACGACCGCCACGGCACCGAGCACCTGGCGCGTCAGCGCCTCGCGCTTCGCAAGCGCCTCGGCCTCGAGCTCCTCGTAGCTGTACTTGCGCCAGTTGGTGTACGGCAGGTCGAGGTTCGCGCCGAAGTTCGCGTAGTGCTCGTTCAGCGTGTCGATCAGCGCGTAATCGCGCTCGCGCACCCGCTGCACGCGCTGCACGACCGGATCGTCGGCGGCGGGCAGGCGCACGGGCGAGTACATGCCCTTGCGATCCCTGGCGAGGTAGGAGCCGAACGCGTAGGGCGCGAGTTCCGTGGCGAAGCGCAGGTCCGCGACCTGGCGTATGCGCACGCGCTCGTCCTTCGACATGTCGCGGCGGGCGGCGAGCAGGTCGTTCGCGATCGTGGCGTAGACATTCTCGAACGGGTCGCGCGGTTTCGAAATGCCGTCCTTGTAGGCGCGCGTGTCGGCCTGGCCCTTATAGGTCTTGCGGTACCAGGTGCGGCCGGTCGCGTCGCTCACGGTCACGTCGAGTTCGAGCTCGCGCCCCGTCGACTCGACGATGCGGCCGTCGACGTACACCTCCATGCCCGTGCCCTCGCGCGGCAACACGCGCACCTGCCCCCACTGGCCCGTGCCCTCGAGCGTGTCACGGATCAGGAGCGGCACGTAGCGCGACTCGGCCTTGCGCACCTCGGGGAAGATGCGGCGCTCCTGCTGCTCTTCCTCGCTTTCGGGGACGTTCGGGTCGAAGAGGCGCACGCCGACGTCGAGACGCTCGTCCTCGGCAACCTCGGTCGTGGCCCTCTCCGCCGCGACGCGCGCCATCGGGCGCTGGTCCTGCACGACGCAGCCCGGCAGCACGAAGGCGGCGAGCAGCGCGAGGAACGCGAGCGGGCGAAGGCCGGGTCTCGTCGGGTTCATGGCGTTCACTGCGTGCTCTGCTTGTACTGCCGATACTCTTCCCAGAGGCGCTCGCGCAGCTCGGGGTCGGTCTCCTTCATCGCGGCCTCGCGGAGCTGGCGCGCGACGATGTCGTCGTCCCGCCCGTCCGGGATGTCCGCCGGCACCGTGCTCGGGCCAGAGCCGCCCTTCGGCCCGCCGCCGCCTACCCCGCCGCCGCCGCCCTGCTCGCCGCTCGCCTGGCCGGCCGACTCGCCCCGACCGGCTGCACTGCCGGACTCTTCGGCGCTGCCGGCATCGCCTTCGCCTTCAGGCACGTCACCGGCTCCTTCCGTCCCAGGGCCGTCCCCGGATTCAACGTCGCCGGCCGCTTCGCCCGCGGAGCCGCCCTGCCCGGACGAACCCGCCCTCGAGGCACGTTCCTGCGAAATCGTCTCCTGCTCCTTGCGCATGCGGCCGTCGAAGACCGCGAACGTCTCGTCGAAGCGACGGTCGATCTGCGCACGTCGGTCCTCGGTCGTCATCGGCCCGCCACCCGGAGCGCCGGCCCCGCCGGAGCCCCCCGAGCCACCGGACGGCGACGCGCCCGGCGTGCCGCCCGCGCCGCTGCCTGAGGGGGAGCCGGGCTGTCCGGCCGTGCCCGCGGCGCGACCCGCCTGGCCTGCCTGACCTGCCTGGCCTGCCTGACCTGCCTGGCCCGTCTCGCCTGCTGGTCCGGACTGACTCGACTGGCCGGCCTGGCCCGCCTGACCCGCCTGCCCCGCGGTACCGGTGCTGCCCGGCTGGCCGCCACTCGAACCTGGCTGGCCGCCGGTTGTCGAGGGCGCGGATCCCGGTGCGGATCCCGGCGGCGTGGGCCATCGCTGGGGCGCCGGCTCGCCGCCGGGTCCCTCACCGCCCGCGGCGCCCTCGCCCGCCGGCTGTCCGGACGCTCCGGGGGAGCCACCGCTCTGCCCGTCGCCCTGACCGCTGCCGGACGGCGACGACTGCGTCGAACCGGGCGACCCCGGCGCGCCGCCGGGGCTCGAGGATGGGCTGCCCGGGCTCGAGGGGCTGCCCTGCGACCCAGCCTCGCCCGGCGAGCCGCCGCCTGACGGCGACTGCGGCCCGGACGGCGGCGTCGAACTGGGGCTCGGCATCGACGGCGGCTGCGGCAGCGACGGCGAACCCGTCGTCGCGCAACCGGCGCCCAACGCCAGGCTGGCGGCGAGCGCGATGCTCCAGGATCGTTGGAGTAATGGCATCGTCAGCATTGGATCGCGCCGCGGGGCGAGTGGTTCAACGCTAGCCGCCTGGCACCGTGCTCACGGCCCCGCCACCGGCGAGGTCCGAGCCGACCAGGAACGAGCGCAACTGCTCCGCTAGACGGTTGCACGCCGTGCGCTGCACCGGGGTGATGATCGGGATCGGCGCGATCGCGCCTATCAGTACCGACGTGCCGGTGACGTCCGTCGTCACGGAGCCGAGCTCGGCGCCGCTCGAGAGATCCCACACGGAGGCGACATAACCCGACTGCTTCTCCCACCAGCCGACGCCGAAGCAGCCCGCGCCGCCCGGTCCGGCCGCGCAGGCGATGCTGCCGCCGCCGTCCGTCTTGCGCGTCCTTCCGTCGAGCCAGACCACATAGCGCACGCCGATCTGCTCGAGGCGCCCCGCGACGCCCGGACGCTCGAGCAGCGCGCGCAGGCCGGCGGCATTCGCCGGGGCCGTGCTCGGCTCGAACCAGGGGAACAGTGCGTCCGCGAACTCCTGCTCGCCGTAGATCCTGAACGGCGCGGCCGCCTTCAGGCGAGTGGACTGGCCTTCCTCGGGATGCACGAGCTGCCCGCCGAGGTTCTCCTGCAGGCAGTCGATGAACTTCTCCTCGGTGCCTACGCCCTCGATCTGCGGCTTCTTGAGAACCACGATCGCCTCGTCGGCGCGCACGGCCGCAGCCACCTGGCGCGTCTCGTCGACCTTCGAGGTCATGCAGCCCGCGAGCACGCACGCGAGGCCCACGCACCCGGCAGCCGCGCGGCGGCGCGCGCCACCCTGGGCCGGTGCCGGAAGACTCGCAGCGCTCATGGCGTCGCAGGTACGCATTCTGGCCCGAGTATACGCCACGATTTCACGTGTCCAGACCGTGCGGACATATTGAATCTCAGGTGAACAGATCCGCCTGGCGAGGCGCGTCCGGATCGCGCACGAACTGCGTGCAATCGAGCTCCGCGCCACGGGTCCCGTCGAGTCCGTTGCGCTTGCAGGCCGCGCGGAACCTCGCGGCCAGCAGCTCTGCATACGCGCCTTCGCCACGCATGCGATGACCGTAGCGGGGGTCGTTGAGGCGGCCGCCGCGCATCTCGCGCAGCAGCGCCAGCACGCGGCCGGCGCGGCCGGGGTAGTGCTCGCGCAGCCACTGCTCGAAGAGCGCACCGAGCTCGAGCGGCAGCCGCACCAGCATCCAGTTCGCGCCGCGTGCGCCCGCCTGCGCGGCGGCGGCACACACGTCCTCGATCTCGTGGTCGTTCAGCGCGGGGATGACGGGCGCCATCATCGCGCTCACGGGCACGCCGGCCTCCGCGAGCGCCGCGATCACCTTGAGGCGCGCCAACGGCGACGCGGCCCGCGGCTCCATCGTGCGCTTCAGGTCGTCGTCGAGCGTCGTGAGGCTCACGACGACCGAGGCGAGGCGTCGCGAGGCGAGGTCCGCGAGCAGGTCGAGGTCGCGCAGTATCAGCGCGCCCTTGGTCACGATCGTCACGGGATGCCGGTGGGCGTGCAGCGTCTCGAGCACCGCGCGCGTCGATCGCAGCCCGCGCTCGGCCGGCTGGTAGGGATCGGTGTTGCCGCCGAGATTGATCGGCCTGCACACGTAGCCGGGCGCGGCGAGCTCGCGCCCGAGGAGCTGCGCGAGGCCCGGCTTGTGGAAGATGCGCGTCTCGAAGTCGAGGCCGGGCCCGAGGTTCCAGTAGGCGTGCGTCGTGCGCGCGTAGCAGTAGATGCAGCCGTGCTCGCAGCCCTGGTACGGGTTCACGGAGGCGTCGAACGGGACGTCCGGCGAGTCGTTTCGGGTGATCGCGCGTCGGGGCGCGTCGGCCAGCAATCGCGTGTCCGCGCGAGGCGGGGGCATTTCGAGACTGCCCCAGCCGTCGTCCGCGGCCTCGAGGCGCAGGGACTCGTAGCGGCCGGCGGGATTCGACACCGCGCCGCGCCCGCGTTCGACGTGATGACGGTCCGCCCGGCGCATGGCCGGAGCATACTGTACTTTTATACAGCCGTCAGGGCGAGGCGCCCGGGAACCGGTCGAGCTTCCACAGCTCCGGGAAACGGCGCGCCCAGATCCCCGCGACGGCGAGCGTCGCGCAGCCGCCGAGCACCACCGCGGGCACCGCGCCGAACCACGCCGCAGTGACCCCGGACTCGAACTCCCCGAGCTCGTTCGACGCACCGATGAACACCGCGTTGACGGCACTCACGCGGCCGCGGATCTCGTCCGGCGTCTCGAGCTGCACCAGCAGGTGCCGGATGTAGACGCTCACCATGTCGCCCGCCCCCATCACGAAGAGCGCAGCGAGCGCGATCCCGAACGAGGACGACAGCCCGAAGACGATCGTGGCGAGGCCGTAGAGTACGACGCCGCCGAACATCCAGCGCCCGACCGAGCGCGTGATCGGCAGGAATCCGAGCGCGACGCCGCAGAGCGCGGCGCCGACGCCGGGCGCGGTGCGGAGCCAGCCGAGCCCCGCGGGCCCGACGTGCAGCACGTCGGCGGCGTACACGGGCAGCAGCGCCGTCGCGCCGCCGAAGAGCACCGCGAACAGGTCGAGCGAGATCGCCCCGAGCACGAGACGCCGCGAGCGCACGAACCTGAGGCCCGAGAGCAGCGAATCCCAGCCCGTCGCGGGCCCGACCCGCTCTTCGGGCGTGCCGCCGCGGCGCAGCGCCGCGAGCAGGACCACCGACACGGCGAGCAGCGCGGCGACGCTGGCGTACACCGTCGAGGCGCCGGCGAGGTATACGATCCCGCCCAGCGCCGGCCCCGCGATCGTCGCGACCTGCCAGGTCGAGGAATTGAGCGCGACGGCGGTGCCCAGGTGCTCGCGAGGGACGAGGTTCGGCAGCAGCGCCTGCCCGGACGGCATCGCGAATGCCCGCGCGACGCCGAAGAGCATCATCACGGCGAACACCGGCCGCGCGGAATCGAGGCCGCGCGCGGCGAACCAGAGGAGCAGCAGCGCGCACAGGCACTCGAGCGCGAAGCAGACGGCAAGCACGCGGCGGCGGTCGTACGTGTCGGCGACCTGCCCTGCCGGCAGCACGAGCAGCACGAACGGCAGGAACTGCGACAGGCCGACGAGGCCGAGGTCGAGGGGGTCGCGCGTGACTTCGTAGACCTGCCAGCCGACGGCCACCGTCTGCATCTGCACCGCGAGCGTCGCGAGGAAGCGCGCCGCGAGGAACAGCACCAGGTCGCGGTTGCCGAGCACCGCACGGCGCGCGTCGGTCGGCAGGCTCATGGCGCCGCGGGTCGGGTCGGGGTCGTCATCGGTCCGTGCAGCATAGCGTCCCGACGAGGCCTGCGGCCTGCATCGCGGCGGCGGCGCCTCACACCCCGTCGACGCTCAGGAGCGCATTCAGCAGGTTGTCCTGGAAGCTCGCGTTGCCGGTCAGGTGCTGGTGCTGCTCGCAGAGAAAGACGCTGTGCGCGATCGGCAGAGACTCGATCTCCGTGCGCGGGGCCGCGACGTTGCGCGTGCGCCGCCCGAGCAGCGAGGAACGGGTCACCACCGTGTCGCCCGGTTCGAACATCAGCCGCTCGTAATCGACGTGCGGCGATGGCTGGGCGATGTCCGCGACCCGCTCTCGGCCCCTGAGCCGCCCGCCCTCGCTCTCGAGCGCGAGGCGCGCGAGCGTGAGCTCGCAGTCGCCGCCGAACACGTAGAGCGGCGGCTCGGCGTCGGGCGCGGGCACGTCGAGCGATTCGGCGAACCGGCGACCGCGAACGAGGTGCTTGTCCGTGTAGAGCCGCAGCATCGCGAGGTAGCGCCGCCCCGCGCCGCCGCCGCCGTGGCGGTCGATCGTCCGCTCGACGACGCGGTCGTCGTACAGCGACCAGCCGAAGTCCTGCCAGGTCCGGAAGTCGTACAGGTCGGCGTCGATGCGGTTACCGCCGACGTCCAGGATCCACGGGACCGCCGGGTGCGGCATCATCTGCGCCGCGCCGGTGCAGGTCGCGATCACTTCGGGCGGGATGTGCCGCAGGCCGACCTCCTCGCCGCGGAGGTACGAGAGCACCGGCTGCATCGTACCCAGGTTCGGCGTGCCGACGAGCACCAGCCGCCGGATCGAGCTGCAGCCCGCCCCGGTCGGGTGGAACGGGCCACTCTCGGGCAGGTCGGCGTCGCCATAGCGCGCGTAGTAGCGCGCGAGCAGCCCGCCGTTCGAGTGCGCCACCACGTCGACGCGCAGCTTCGGGTCGCCGTGGTCGGCGCGGATCTGCTCGATCAGTGCCTTCAGTCCGCGTGCGGCACGGACGTTGTCGAGCCGGAAATCGTAGCAGTAGGCGTAGAAGCCGCGCACGCCGTCGGGCGGCGGCACGCCCGGCTGGCAGCGCCGGTAGCCGCCCGCGCGCTGCAGCGTGTCGAGCACCTGGCCGTAGAAGTCGCGGCCGAGGCCGGCCCGGAAGACGGCGTACGCCTCGACGTCGGCGCACAGTGGCTCGAGGCTGTCCGCGTCGATGTCGAGTTCGAGGCCGCGGTAGTTGCTCGTGAGGAGCTCGGCCGGCGTGCCGGGCCAGATCTCGCGGCCCGTCCGCTGGTCCTTGAGCCGCGATCCGAACGCCCCGGGCACGAGGACGAGCGGCGGCTGGTCGGCGGCCGGAAGCGCCGGCCGGTAGATCGATCCGAGGGGCGGCCGCTCGAGACGCTGGCAGGC
This sequence comes from Lysobacterales bacterium, assembly GCA_003819815.1. GTDB lineage: Bacteria > Pseudomonadota > Gammaproteobacteria > Steroidobacterales > Steroidobacteraceae > RPQJ01. Next base: position 13,541 of record RPQJ01000036.1, on the reverse strand, counting down.
GCCTGCCGCCAGCGCGGCGGCCACGAACGCGCGTCGGGTCCAGCGATCCATGCCGCACACCTCCCGCGACAGTATCGCGCGGGCCACGCGGAGCGATGTTTCGCGTTTCGCTATCCGAGCGCGATGATCCCGAGCGCGAGCAGCGCGCACACCGCGAGGGTGAGGTGGCGGCGCAGGCCAAGGTACCCCGGCGGCAGCAGCGACGTGCCGACGACGCGGTGCTCGTAGAGCCAGAATCCGCCGAACCCCACTGCCAGCAACGTGAGGCCGCGTCCCGCAGGCAGCAGCAGCGCGGCCCACGCGACCAGCGAGGGAAGCACGCCGGCCACGAGCCAGGCGACGGCGCGTGCGCCGGGGGCGCGCAGCGCGAAACCCCAGTGCACGGCGCCCAGGAACGTCAGGATCACGGCTCCGTACGCGAGGAGCGCGCGCGCCGCGAAGTCCCGGGACGCACCCTCGAGCAGCGCGATGCCGGCGACGCACGCGACGAACGGCAGCACGCCCGCGTAACCGAGCCACTGTGCACCCGGCGCGATCGCCGCGGGACCGTCGACACGATCGTTCATGCGGACCTGCCTCGCACGCGGTCGACGAATTCCGACGTGCGCTGCCGCACCTTCCGCAGCCACAGCCGCGCCCACGCGAACTCGAGGCCGAGAATCGCGAGGCCGACCGGGATGACGACGAACGCGGGCCCGGGCAGCACGATCAGCGCGACGCCGAGCGCGAGCACCGTGCCGCCGACGAGGGCGACCGCGATGCGCCTCGCCCAGCGGTAGGAGACGGAACCGCCCCGGGGCCGCAGCCTCACGACCGCGACTCCCGCGCGCGGATCTTCTGCGCAGCGATCGGGTCGACGGCCGTGAGCTGCCGGTCGTGCAGCCGAGAGAGCAGCAGCTGCGCCGCGATCGCACCGCAGCCGGCGAGGAACATGTCCCACTGCGTGTCCCACACGTCGCCCTGCGTGCCGAGGAACGCGCCGGCGGCGTCGCCGCCCGCGAGCGCGGCCCACCACTCGGTGAACTCGTAGGTCGCGCTGACACCGAGCACGGTGAACACGACGATCGTGAAGAGCCACCGGCCTGGCGCGAGCGGTGACGTCCGCACGAGCAACTCGCGGACCACCATCGCCGGCCCGAAGCCCTGCATCAGGTGGCCGATGCGGTCGTAGTGGTTGCGCGAGAAGTCGAACCACTCCTGCATCCAGAAGCCGAGCGGAACGCGCGCATACGTGTAGTGGCCGCCGAGGATCAGCACGAGGCTGTGGATCGCGATCAGCCAGTAGAGCAGCGGCGTGAGCGGGAACCGGCGGCGCGTGGCGACGAGGAGCGGCGCCGCGACCAGCACCGGCAGCACCTCGAGGAACCAGGTGAGCCGGTCGTACGGGCGGACGCCCGACGCGACGAGCGCGACCACCACCACCGCGAGCAGCGCGGCGGGCACGGCGTGCGACGGACTCGTGGTACGCGTCATCGGGTCACCGGTACGCAGGGGCGACGCAGTATAGGGCCCCGCCGGCGCATTCCGCGCCTCACGTGCGCTCGAGGAACGCCTCGATCTCCGCGGCGAGCCGCTCGGGCCGCTCGTGATGCACCATGTGGCCCGCGTCCTCGATCGTGCACGACTCGAGGCGGGGGACCAGTTGCGCCATGCGGGCGGAACTCGCCTCCTCGCCGATGCGCGGCAGGAACTCCGACGCGGCGGCGACGACGTAGAGCACCGGCGCCGTGATCCCGCTCCAGCACGCCTCGGCCTCCTCGCGACGGTAGAGCACCGGATACACGCGCTTGTGCGCCGGGTCCGAGCGGACGCGCACGCTGCCGTCGGGCTGCCGCGCCGCCCACGACTGCGCGACGTACGCCGCACGATCGGGCCCGAGCCGCGGATTGCGCCGTGCGAGCAGGTGCGCGAACGCCTCGAACGACGGGAACGCCGCGAACTCCGGCGGCTCCCGCAACTGCCGCAGCCACTCGCGATAGCGCTCCGGCGCGTCGGCCGGCGACGCGCGACGCATGCCGAACCCCTCGATGCAGACGACGCGCCGGACGCGCTCGGGCCGGATGCCGGCGTACAGCATCGCGATGTTGCCGCCCATGCTGTGGCCCACGAGCGTCGCCGGGTCTTCGGGCGAGTGATGTTCGAGCAGCACGTCGAGGTCCGCGAGGTAGTCGGGGAACCAGTAGCCGTCGGCGGGCCACTCGCTGCGGCCGAAGCCGCGCAGGTCCGGCGCGACGCAGCGGCGCCGCGCGGGCAGCTCGTCCACGAGGAACTGGAACGTGTCGCCGGTATCCATCCAGCCGTGCAGCAGCACGAGGGGCTCGCGGTCCGAGCCGGGCCAGGCCGTCAGGTGGTGACGCAACCCGCGGATCGAGAGTTCCTGCGCGAGCGGGGGTCGGCGCGGAACGTAAGGCTGCGTCATGGAATCCCGGCGGCGTCGCCCTTGGAGAACGCGTGATTATTGCGCGGACGCCCCGGCACAGTGCAATCTCGCGCCCCGCCGGCGGCGTCGCCGGGACGCCTGCCCGCCCATGCGCCGCATCCTGGTCTTCCAGCACGTCGCCACCGAGCCCCTGGGGCACCTCGACCCGCTGCTGCGCGACGCGGGCATCCGCATCCGCTACGTGAACTTCGGTCGCGAGCCGCACGCCGAGCCCGGCGTCGCGGGCTACGACGCGCTGATCGTGCTCGGCGGGCCGATGAACGTCGACCAGGTGCACGAACTGCCGCACCTGCGCTACGAGATGGCCGCGATCAGCGAGATGGTCGTGCGCGACCGGCCCGTGCTCGGCATCTGCCTCGGCGGGCAGCTGCTCGCGGCGGCGATGGGCGGCGACGTCCGCCCGAACCCGGTCCCCGAGATCGGCTGGTACCAGATCCACACGCGCCCCGCCGCGCACGAGGATCGGCTGTTCCGGCACTTCGAGCGCCGGCCGCACTTCATCTTCCAGTGGCACGCCTACACGTTCGCGCCGCCGCCGGGCGCCGTGCCGCTCGCGTGGACGCGCAACTGCCGCAACCAGGGCTACCGCCTGGGCGACCACGCGTGGGGCGTGCAGTTCCACCTCGAGGCGGACGCGGCGCTGATCGAGCGCTGGATCAGCTCGCCCGGGGGCCGCAGCGAGATCGAGCGCTACTGGGACGCCCGGCGGGTGGCGCGGATCCGCGCCGCGACGTCCGCGCACCTGCCCGCGGCGACGGCGCTCAGCGAGCGGCTGTTCGGCGAATTCCTCGGCTACTTCTCGCGCCGCCGCTACGCGACGCTCGGCTCGCGCTGACGCCCCGCGGCCTCAGCCGCCGAGGAACATCCGGTACGCGGGATTCGCGGTTTCCTCGGTGTAGGCGTACTGCAGGTCCCGCAGGTGCTGTTCGAAGTCCCCGGCCCCCTCGGCCGGCACCTGCACCCCCGCCAGCACCCGCCCGTAGTCGGAGCCGTGGTTGCGGTAGTGGAACAGGCTGATGTTCCACCGCGCGCCCACGGCCTGCAGGAACTTGAGCAGCGCGCCCGGCCGCTCCGGGAATTCGAAGCGGAACAGCCGCTCGTGCTCGAGGCCGCTCGCGCGGCCGCCCACCATGTAGCGGACGTGCAGCTTCGCCATCTCGTCGTCGCTCATGTCGAGCACGGGGTAGCCCGCGGCGGCCACCTGCTCGAGGAGCTGCCGCTTCTCCGGCGCGCCGCCGTGCAGCGCGACGCCCACGAAGATCCGGGCCGCGCTCGAGTCGTCGTAGCGGTAATTGAACTCGGTGACGCTGCGGCGGCCGAGCAGCTGGCAGAAACGCAGGAAGCTGCCGGGGCGCTCCGGGATCTCGACCGCGAGCAGCGCCTCGCGGCCCGCGCCGATGTCGGCACGCTCGGCGACGTGCCGCAGCCGGTCGAAGTTGATGTTGGCGCCGCAGTTGAGCGTGACGAACGTGCGGTCGACGCAACCCTCGCGCGCGACGTACTTCTTGACCCCCGCGACTGCGAGCGCACCCGCCGGCTCCGAGATCGTGCGGTTGTCCTCGAACACGTCCTGGATCGCGGCGCAGATCTCGTCGGTGGTGACGAGCAGCACCTCGTCGACGTACTGGCGGCAGAGCCGGAACGTTTCCTCGCCGACGCGGCGCACGGCCACGCCGTCCGCGAAGATGCCGACGCGCTCGAGCGTCACGCGCTGCCCGGCACGCAGCGAGTCGTGCATGCTAGCGGCGTCCTCGGGCTCGACGCCGACGATGCGGATCTCCGGATACAGCGCCTTGACGTAGGTCGCGATGCCCGCTGCGAGCCCGCCGCCGCCGATCGGCACGAAGATCGCGTCGATCGGCCCGGAGTGCTGGCGCAGGATCTCGATCGCGATCGTGCCCTGCCCCGCGATCACCTCGGGATCGTCGAACGGGTGGATGAAGGTGAGGCCCCGGTCGCGCGCCAGCTCGACGGCGTGCTCGCAGGCGTGATCGAAGTCGTCGCCGTGCAGGATCACCTCGCCGCCGAGGTCGAGCACGGCCTGCACCTTGATGTGCGGCGTGGTCTGCGGCATCACGATCACGGCCGGGATGCCGCGACGCCGCCCGGCGAGCGCGACGCCCTGCGCGTGGTTGCCGGCCGAGGCGCAGATGACGCCGCGACGGGCCACCTCGTCCGGCAGGTGGGCGATCTTGTTGTAGGCGCCGCGCAGCTTGAACGAGAAGACGGGCTGCAGGTCCTCGCGCTTGAAGAGCACGCGATTGCCGAGCCGGCGCGACAGCCGCGGCGCGGGCTCGAGGGGCGATTCGATCGCGACGTCGTAGACGCGCGCCTTCAGGATGCGTTCGATGTAGCGCTCTTGCATGGGTCCGGTCCGGGGATGCGCCTCGTACGTTAGCAGAATGCCGGCACCCGGCCGTGCCGCCTCGCTTCAAATCGCCCGGCCCGCCCCGCATACTCGCGGCCCTCGCAGCCGCCCCGGCGTGGCGCACGGACCGCAAGCATGAACGAGACCGTTACTCGCCGGGCACTGCTCGGGGCCCTGGGCGCAGGCGCGCTGCTGCCGTCGGTCGGCGGCGCCCAGAATTTCTTTGCGGGCGACGTGCCCGCGGGCTCGCAGGAGCTCTGGACGTGGGTGCGAGCCCAGCTCGTGCTCGAGCCGGGGCTCGCGTGGCTCGACACCGCGGGCTCCGCGCCGACGCTGCGCGCCGTCATGGTTCGCGAGTACCGCAGCCGCGAGCGCCAGAGTCTCGATTTCCGGAATTACGAGGACGCGGTTCTCGCCCCGGGTCCGCTCGGCCAGCACCTGCAGCGGATGGCGGCCGCGCTGGGCGCGCAGGCGGACGAGGTCGCGTTCACGACGGGCTCCCTCGAGGGCATCGGCATCGTGGCCCGCGGGCTCGACCTCGCCCGCGACGACGAGGTGATCTGCTCGCAACAGGAGCGAACGGCGGCCGTCGGCCCTTGGCGAGTCGAGGCCGCGCGCCGCGGGATCAAGCTCGTCGACGTGAAGACGGGCGGCGCCGATGCGACGCCGGAGGCGATTCTGGGTGCCTACGCCGGCGCCCTCACGCCTCGCACGCGGGCACTCCTCGTCTCACACGTGCAGTCCACGGACGGCACCGCGATGCCGGTCCGTGAGATCTGCACGCTCGCGCGCGCGAACGGTGTGTTCTCGCTCGTCGACGGCGCCCAGGGGCCCGGCCACGTGCCGGTCGACGTCGCGGCGCTCGGCTGCGACGCCTACGCGACGGCGTTCCACCGCTGGCTCAACGCGTCGCGCGGCGTGGGGGCGCTGTACGTGCGCCGCGACGCGCAGCCGAAAGTCTGGCCGTTCGCGCAGGAGGCCGCGTTTCCGACGGGGGCGCAGGCCCGTTACGGCGCCGCCGCCCGGTTGGTCGGTCCCGCCATCGAGGGCGTCGCGATCGCGCTCGAATTCCAGCGCGCGGTGAACCCGGCGCGCAGCGGCGCGCGCATCCGCGAGCTCGCGGCCTATCTCCGGATGCGGCTCGCGACGGTGCCCGGCCTGCAGGTCGTCTCGCCGTCGCATGCGTCGCTCGTGAGCGGCATCGTCGCGGTGCAGCTGCCCGGTCGCGACCACGCGGCGATCGCCGCGGCGCTCGCTGCGCAGGACCGGATCGTCGTGGGCCACGTTTCGCAGCCGCCCGCGATCGACGCGATCCGCATGAGCCTGCACCCGGGCACCGACATCGGGCACCTCGACCGCTGCGTCGACGCGCTGCGTCGCCAGGCCTGAACGCCTCGATGCCGCGACTCGAACTGTGGATGTGCGTGTTCGCCGGCGTGAGCGGAGGCCTCGCGGGCTCGCTATGGAGCGGCCTCGTGACGACCCCATGGCTCGCGCGCAGCCCCACGACTGCGGGCATCGTCCTGCCGGAATCCACGGCCCGCCTGGTGGCGGGCGCGGTGCTGCGCGCCGGGGCCGGCGCGGTGCTCGGCTTTCTCTTCTGGCTGGGCTGGGGGCTGATCGCCGTGGTCGGCTGGCGCTGGCACGTGATCGGCCTGCTCTACGGCGGCCTCTGCTGGGCCGCCCTCGTGATGCCGGTGCTCGCCTCGCTCGGCCTGCGCGCGCCGAACGAGGGCAGGCTGATCGCGGCCCATGCGCTCGAGTGGCTCTTCACCTGCGCGGCGATCGGGCTCGCCTGCGCGTACGCCTGGCACCGCTACGCGTGACGGGCGGCCGGTGCCCGGGCCGACGCCCGGGTCAGCGGTCGAGGAAGTCGCGCGCGTGCCGGGCGACGTCGGCCGCGCCCGTGTCGAACAGGCCACCGTTGTGCGTGTCGAGGTCCACGCGGTGGCCTTCGCGCAGCAGCGCGTCGGTACGCGCCGTCATGTCCCAGAACTCGTCGCGTGCGCGCAGCACGAGCACGGGCTGGCGCAGCAGCGGAAGCCGCTCGCCGGCCGGGTAGTTCGCCGCGGCCGCGGGACCCCACGCCGCCGCATCGCCGCCGGCGAGCGCGCTCGCGAGATCCTCGCCCAGGCGCGCGAGCGGCGCGTGCTCGCCACGCGAACGACGCACACGCTGCCACTCCTCGACCAGGTGCGAGCCGTCCTCGCGCGCCCGCGCGGGCCACGGCCGGCTGTTGAACGCCTCGCGCTCCCTGGCGTCGAACACGGGCACTCCGGCCAGCGCGACCCGCCGCACCTGGTCCGGGCGCGCGAGCGCGAGCTCGGCCGCGACCAGCGAACCGGTCTGGTAGCCGAGCAGATCGACCTGGCGCAGCCGCAACGTGTCGAGGAGGTCGCCGACCGCAGCAGCGTAGTCCGCCACCGAAGGCGGCGAATCGGGCGCGCCCGATTCGCCACAGCCCGGCAGGTCCGGCGCATAGACGCTGCGGTCGTGGCCCATGTCCGAGAGGAAATCGCGGAACACGCGGCCCGACAGCGGCGCCGGGTGCACGCACACGATCGGCGTGCGCTCGTCGAAGCCGCCGCTCGACGGGAACGCGGTGTGCAGGTGCAGCTGCCCGTAGCGGCAGTCGACGTACATCTTGCGGAGGTGGACGGTCACGGGCGGCGAGTTCCTGCTCGAGAGACGGGCGGTGCGGGCGGCGGTGCGGCTCGGGGTTCTGGTCACGGTCGGGGGACCTCGGGTCGGCGGTGCGGGACGTGGAGCGCATTGTCGCCACGCCGCCCCCGGGTCACGTTGACTCAACTCTCACAAACTGCGCCGCCGACCTGACTTAATCACGCGGCGGGTCGCGCGCGCGGCTTATGTCCAGTGCTCACGCGGTGTCGAGGTACCACTCGTAATCGCGGTCCGTCACGAGTGCGCCGAACTTCTCGCACTCGCGCCGCTTGATCGCGAGGTACACGTCGAGGAACTCCCTGCCGAGCGCTTCCGCCAGGAATTCCGAGCGCGACGCGCACTCGATCGCGGCGTGCCACTGCGTCGGGAGGTCGCCCACGCGCGCCTGCTCGTAGCCGTTGCCCTCGACGCGCGGTCCCGGATCGATGCCGCGCTCCATGCCGTGCGCCATCGCTGCGAGCACGACGGCCGCGACGAGGTACGGGTTCGCGTCGGCGCCCGCGACGCGGTGCTCGACGTGCCGGCTCGCCGGCGGCCCGGCCGGGATGCGGAGGCTCACGGAGCGGTTGTTGACGCCCCACGTCGGCGCCACGGGCGCGTAGCTCATCGCGCGGAAGCGGCGGTAGGAATTCGCGTGCGGCGCAAAGACCGCCATGCCGTCCGCCATCGTCTCGCGCATGCCGCCAATCGCGTGGCGCAGCAGCGGCGTGCCGGCCGGGTCGTCGTCGGCGTACAGGTTGCGCCCGTCCTCGCCTGCCATGCTGGCGTGCAGGTGCATGCCCGCGCCCGCGAGGTTCGCGAACGGCTTCGCCATGAAGCAGGCCACGCAGCCGTGGCGCGCGGCGATGCCGCGAACCGCGCGCTTGAACTGGACCGCCTCGTCGACGGCGCGCAGCGCGTCCGCGCGGTGCTCGAGCGTGATCTCGAACTGGCCCGGCGCGTATTCGGACATCAGCGTGCGCACCGGCAGCCCGAGCGCGCGCGCCGCGGCGTAGAGATCGTCGAACAGCGGCGACATGTCGTCGAGGCGGCCGAGCCCGTAAGCGTCGATGCGATTGCCGCGCGTGCCCGAGAGCAAGCCGCGCGCCGGCTGGAGGCGCCCGTCCGGATCGCGCTCGAGCAGGTAGAACTCGAGCTCGACCGCGACCACCGGCACCCGGCCCTGCGCGCGCAGCCGCTCGACGGCACGCGCGAGCACGTGGCGCGGGTCGGCCTTCGCCGGGCGCCCGTCGAGCTCGAACATCGTGCCGAGGACCTGGGCCGTCGGGCGATTGAGCCAGGTCGCGCGCGCGAGCGTGCCCGCGACGGGCCGACAGGCGAGGTCCGCATCGCCGACCGACCACACGAGCCCGGTCTCCTCGACGTCCTCGCCGGTCACGTCGAGCCCCAGGATCGAGCCAGCGACGTTGCGGCCGTTCGAGTACAGCGACTCGAGCTCCTCGCGCGCGATGTTCTTGCCGCGGCCGACGCCGTTCGCATCGGTGATCACGAGCTGCACGGCCTCGACGTCGGGGTGGCGGTCGAGGAACTCGCGTGCTTCCCCGGACCGGCCCAGGCCGGCCGGGACTGTCTGCGTGGTGTTCATGCGGAGGGTTCCTCGCGGCCCGGCGATAGTGACGGAACGCCGTTCGGCGTGGCAAGCGGGATCAGGAATCGCCGCCCACCACGACCCGCACCCGGGTCGCGGGCAGGCGCGTGTCGATCGCGACGGAGAGGCGCCGCGGCTCGCCGGATCGCAGTGTCAGCCGCTCGGCGGTCTCGCCGACGATCTCGCGGCTCGCCACGTCCTCGCCCGCGTAGGCCCGCACGCGCACCACGACCGGTTCGTCGCGTTCGTCGGCCGTGAGCCGGAAAGTCGCCGTGCAGCGCTGTGCGCCGCAGGCCCAGTTGAGTTCGCTCACGGTCACGCGCGGCTCGCGCACGTCGTCGCAGCCCGCGAGCGCAGGCAGGACTGCGGCCAGCAGGCGCGCGACCGCGAACGCCCCGACGCGGCCCGCGGGTTGCCGCTCCATCGTGCCTGCCCTAGGGTGCCGCTGCCGCATCGGTGCGAGAATAGCGGATCCGGACGGAAGATCATGGCCGAGGCCTACACCCTGATCGAAGACGCGGCGCTCGGCCCGTGCAACACCCTGCGCGTGGCGGCGCGGGCCCGCCACTACGCGGAACTGCGCGATCCCGCGGCGCTCCCTGCCGTGCTCGATGCGGCCGACGCGCGCGGCGAACCCGTGCTCGTGCTCGGCGAGGGCAGCAACGTGCTGTTCGCCGGCGATTTCCCCGGGCTCGTGCTCAGGCCCGCGTTCGCGGGGGTCCGGCGGCTCGCGGACGACGGCGAACGGGTCATCCTCCGCGTCGAGGCCGGGTACGGCTGGGACGCGCTGGTCGACTGGTCGCTCGCGCAGGGACTGGCGGGACTCGAGAACCTCGCCCTGATCCCCGGGCTCGTCGGGGCGGCGCCGATCCAGAACATCGGCGCCTACGGCGTCGAGGTGGCGGAGCGCGTCGTGGCGGTGGAAGCCTGGGACCGGGACGAGCGCCGCCTGCGGCGCCTGCCGGTCGGGGCGTGCGCGTTCGGCTACCGCGACAGCCGCTTCAAGCAGCAGCCCGAGCGCTGGATCGTCACGGCCGTCGAGTTCGCGTTCTCGCGCTCCGCGGCACTCCGCCTCGACTACGCAGGCGTGCGCGAGGAGCTTGCCGCGGGCGGCATCACGGCGCCCACGGCCAGCGACGTCGCGGCGGCCGTCCGCCGGTTGCGCCGGCGCAAGCTGCCGGACCCCGCGCGGATCGGCAACGCCGGCAGCTTCTTCAAAAACCCGCTCGTCGCCGACGCCGTCGCGCGGGGTCTCCGCGAGGCCGAGCCGTCGATGCCGGTTTACCCCGCCGGCAGGGAGCTCGCGAAGCTTTCGGCCGCGTGGCTGATCGAGCGCTGCGGGTGGCGCGGGCACCGGGAAGGCGATGCGGGCATCTCCGCACAGCACGCGCTCGTACTCGTGAACCACGGGGCCGCGACGGGCGCCGAACTCCTCGGCCTCGCCAGGCGCGTTGCGGACTCGGTGTGCGAGCGCTACGGCGTGCGGCTCGAGCCCGAGCCCAGGATCGTCGGCGCGACGTGGTGACGGCGGGACTTACCAGGCGCCGGTGTTCGGCATGCTGGACCACGGCTCGGCGGGCGCGAGCGCCTGGCCCTTCTGAAGCAGCTCGATCGAGATGTGGTCCGGCGAACGCACGAACGCCATGCGGCCGTCCCGCGGCGGACGGTTGATCGTGACGCCGTGCTCCATGAGTCGCCGGCACGCCGCGTAGACGTCGTCGACCTCGTAGGCGAGGTGCCCGAAGGCGCGGCCGATGCCGTACTGCTCCGGATCCCAGTTCCAGGTGAGCTCGACCTGCGCCGCGTCGTCGCCGGGCGCGGCGAGGAACACGAGCGTGTAGCGGCCCTGCGCGCTGTCGTAGCGGCGGAGCTCGCGCAGCCCCAGCGCGTCGCAGTAGAAGCGCAGGGACGCGTCGAGTTCGGTCACGCGGACCATCGTGTGCAGGTACTTCATCCGGGTTGCTCCATGTGCGGTCGCAGGCTGCAGCGCATGTTAACCTCGGCGCGCCTTCCCCACGCCGGTCTCAACGATGCGTCTCGATACCCGCCATTCGCTGACCGCTGCGCTCGTAATGGCCGTCCTGCTCGGCAGCGCCGTCGCTCGCGCGTCGAGCGAACCTGACGGCTCCGCCGCCGAGGCGACGGTTCAGACAGCCGTGGCGCCGCAGGCCGCGGCGGGAACGACCGCCGTACAGTTCAACGTGCTCGGCCGCGCGGACGCGCCGGTCACGATCATCGAGTTCACCGACCTCCAGTGCCCGTACTGCGCCCGGCATGCAGTCCAGACGTTCCCCGAACTCAGGCGCCGCTACATCGAAACGGGCAAGGTGCGCTACACCTCGCGCGACATGCCGCTGCCGTTCCACGCGTTCGCGGCGCCGGCGGCGGTCGCGAACCGCTGCGCCGGCGAGCAGGGCCGGTTCTGGGAATTCCGGGAGGCGGTGTTTGCCGCGCAGTCCGAGCTCGGGCAGGCGCCGTACGCCCGCATCGCCGCAGAGCTCGGCCTCGACGGCGAGCGGTTCGAGGCCTGCCGCGGCGACCCGCGCCAGGCTGCCGCCGTGCGCGCGGACCTCGAGCTCGCCCGGCGGCACGGCATCACCTCGACGCCGTCCTTCGTGATCGGCCGGCTGGTCGACGGCGAATTCGTCGGTGAGATGATCTCGGGCGCGAAGCCCTACGCGGAATTCGCGGCGAGGATCGAGGCCCTGCTGCCGCCCGCGCCGTGAAGGCGCCCCGTCGACCCTAGGCGAGTCCCGCAGCCTGCAGTCCGAGCCCGGCCGCGGCTGCAGCGGCGAGTATCCACGGCAGGTCGAGGCGCGTGCGCGTGAGCGCGAGCCAGACGGCCGAAGCGAGCACGAGCGCCGGCCAGCGGACGCCGCCCGCAAGTCCCTCCGGCAGCAGCACGACCCGCGCGAGCAGTACGCCGAGCGTCGCGATGATGCCCACCACCGCGGCCGTGATCGCTGCGAGCGCGGCGGCGACGCGCGGCTCGCGCGTGACGCGCTCGAGCCGCGGCGCGCCCAGGAAGATGAACACGAACGACGGCAGGAACGTCGCCCACGACGCGAGGAGGCCGCCGAGCAGCGCGGCCGCGAGCGGGTCGAGCGGCGTCGGATTGTTCCAGCCCGACATGAAGCCCATGAACTGCAGCACGATCACGAGCGGTCCCGGCGTCGTCTCCGCGAGCGCGAGGCCCGCGACCGACTGCTGGGCCGTGAGCCAGCCGAGATCGACGACGAGGTGCTGCGTCACGTAGCCGAGCACGGCGTAGGCGCCGCCGAAGGTCACGAGCGCGGCCTGCGTGAAGAAGAGGTACAGGCGGCTCCAGGGCGAGTCGGCGCCGAGCGTCCCGAGCACGGCGACGAACGGCACGAGCCACAGCACGAGCCCGACGGCGAGCACGCGCGCGGCCGACGGACCGGCGCGGACGGCCGGGTGGCCGGACGGCCCGGGATGCGGCGCGTGCCAAGCCATCGCGACGCCCACGATCCCGGCCGCGAGCACGATGAGCGGAAATGGCACGCCGAGGAACTGGAGCGCGACGAACGCCGCGACCGCGAGGCCGACGTGCAGCGGCCCCTTGAGCGCGCGCCGCCCGATCTTCACGAGCGCCTGCAGCACCAGCGCGACGACCGCGGCCTTGAGCCCGAGCAGCAGCCCGGCGGCGGCGGGCAGGCTGCCGTAGCTTGCGTAGAGCCACGAGAGCAGGAAGAGCAGCAGGACGGCCGGGCCGATGAACGCGAGCCCGGCGACGAGGCCGCCGCGGATGCCGTGCAGGCGCCAGCCGAGGTAGATCGCGAGCTGCAGCGCCTCGGGGCCGGGCAGCAGCATGCAGAAATTGAGCGCGTCGGTGAACTGCCGCTCGGCGAGCCACCCGCGCCGCTCGACGACCTCGCGGTGCATGATCGCGATCTGGCCCGCCGGGCCGCCGAACGAGATGAAGCCGAGGCGGATCCAGAAGCGCGCGGCTTCCGCGAAGCTCGGGTTCAGAACATTTCCGACGCGCCCGGCTCGGCGGCAGGCGTCGTGCCACGCGTCGGGATGTGGTCGCCCGTGATCATCTCGTCGTAGGACTGGCCCGGGCCCACCATCGGGTACACGCCCGCGTCCGCGTCGATGATCACCTCGAGGAACGCCGGGCCGCGGAACTCGATGAACTCCTTCACGACGCGCGGCACGTCGGCCTTGCGGTCGAGGCGCACGGCCCACGGGTAGCCGTCGGCCTGCGCGGCCTTGACGAAGTCCTTCTTGTGCAGCGACTTGTCGCTCGCCGACAGCCGGCCCTTGAAGAAGAGCTTCTGCCACTGCTTGACCATGCCGTCGCCAAAGTTGTTCAGCACGACGACCTTGATCGGCAGGTCGTAGGTCGTGACGGTCTCGAGCTCGCCCAGGTTCATGCGGATGCTCGCGTCGCCATCGATGTCGATCACGAGGCGGTCGCGGCACGCGAACTGCGCGCCGAT
>RPQJ01000035.1 GCA_003819815.1 Lysobacterales bacterium | reverse complement strand
CTGGTGGAGGTCGCCGTGCGCGGCGCGCGGCGGCTCGTCGACAGGATCGCGAACGGCTCGCTGCAGCGCTACGTGCTGCTGCTCGTGCTCGCGGCGCTCGCGCTCGGCCTCGCGGGCACGCGCGGCATGGAGCTCACCGGCTCGCGTCCGACGACGCCTCCCGACGTGATCGCGGTGCTCTTCGCGACGCTCGCGGCGCTCGCGGCGCTCGCGGCCACCGTCTTCCACGCGCGGCGCCTGCTCGCCGTGATCCTCGTCGGCGCGGTGGGCCTCGTCGTGTCGCTCACGTTCGTGCGCTTCTCGGCACCCGATCTCGCGCTCACCCAGCTGCTCGTCGAGATCGTCACCGTGCTGCTGCTGCTGCTCGCGATGTACTTCATGCCCGCGCGCAGCCCGCGCGAATCGTCTCTGCCGCGGAGGGTCCGCGACGTCGCGGTGGCCGTCGCGGCCGGCGGCGGCATCGGCGCGCTCACCTGGGCGATGCTCACGAGGCCGCTCGAGACGATCGCGTGGTACTACCTCGAGAACTCGAAGCCCGAGGGCGGCGGCTACAACGTCGTGAACGTGATCCTCGTCGACTTCCGCGGCTTCGACACGCTCGGCGAGATCACCGTGCTCGGCATCGCGGCCGTCGGCATCGTCGGGCTGCTCGCGGGCCTCAGGCTTGGCGTCCCGCGCGTCGACTGGGACGGCCGGGCGTGGGCGCTCGAGCGCCATCCGCTGATGCTGCGCGTCATGGTGCGCCCGCTGCTGCCGCTCGCGCTGCTCATCTCCGCGTACCTGTTCCTGCGCGGCCACAACGCGCCGGGCGGCGGCTTCATCGCCGGGCTCGTGACCGGCACCGCGATCCTGCTCCAGTACGTCGCGTACGGCAGCGAGTGGGCGCGGGAACGCCTGCCCTGGGACTACGTGCACGTGATCGCGCTCGGCCTCCTGTTCGCGACGGCGACCGGCGTCGGTGCGTGGGTCTTCGGTGCGCCGTTCCTCACCTCGACGTTCGGCTACGTGACGTGGCCCGTCGTCGGCACCTTCGAACTCGCGAGCGCCTCGCTCTTCGACCTCGGCATCTACGTCGTGGTCGTCGGCACCGTCATCGTCATCATCAGCCGGCTCGGCGCGCTATCCGGCTCCGGACCCGGCGTCGCCGCCGTGAAGGGGGGCTGATGGAAGGCCTGGTCGCGTTCGCCGTCGGCCTGCTGACCGCTACCGGCGTGTACCTGATGCTGCGCGCGCGGACGTTTCCGGTGCTGCTCGGCCTGACGCTGCTCTCGTATGCGGTCAACCTGTTCCTGTTCGCGTCGGGCGGCCTCGTGGTCGGCAGTGCGCCGCTCACGGACGCGGGTGGCGGTCCTTACCCGGATCCGATACCCCAGGCGCTCGTCCTCACCGCCATCGTGATCGGCTTCGGCATGACGGCGCTGCTGGTGGTGCTCGCGCTGCGCGCGATCCGCGAGACCGGCGGCGACCACGTCGACGGTGGTCCCGGATGAGCCACCTCGTCATCCTGCCGATCCTCCTGCCGCTCGTGGCGGGCGCCCTGCTGCTGCTTCTGTCGCGGCACGACGAGCGCCTGCGCCAGGCGCTCGGCCTGGTGTCGGCCGTGGCGCAGCTCGCGCTCGCGATCGCGGTTCTCGCCGGCGTCGCCGACGGCTCCTACCTCGTCTACGCGCTCGGCGACTGGCCGGCGCCGTTCGGCATCGTGCTGGTCGCGGACCGGCTGTCGGCCGTGATGCTGCTCGTCACGGCCGTGGTCGCGGTAGCGGCCCTGCTGTATGCGACGACCGTGCCTCGGCCCGGCGCGCACTTCCAGGCGCTCTTCCAGTTCCAGCTGCTCGGCATCAACGGTGCTTTCCTCACGGGCGACCTGTTCAACCTGTTCGTCTTCTTCGAGGTGCTGCTGATCGCGTTCTACGCGCTGCTGTTCCAGGGCCTCGGCGCGGAGCGGGTCCGGGCCGCCGTGCACGCGGTCGTGCTGAACCTCATCGGCTCGGCGCTCTTCCTCTTCGCAGTCGGTACGCTGTACGCCGCGACGGGCACGTTGAACTTCGCCGACCTGGCGCGCGTCGTGCCCGCGCTCGAACCCGACGTCGTGCCCCTCGCGCGCACGGGCGCGCTGCTGCTGCTGGTCGTCTTCGCGCTGAAGGCCGCCGTGCTGCCGCTCGGCTTCTGGATCCCGCAGGCGTATGCGGCGGCCCCGGCCGCGGCGGCTGCCCTCTTCGCGGTGCTCACGAAAGTGGGCGTCTACGCGATGCTGCGCGTGTACCCGCTCGCCTTCGGCGATCCGGCCGGCGAACTCGCCGGTGTGGCGGCCGCGTGGGTGCTTCCCGCCGCGCTGGTCACGCTCGCCTTCGGCGCGCTCGGCGTCCTCGGGTCGCGGACGCTGCGCGCGGCGGCGGGCTGGCTCGTCGTTTACTCGGTGGGCACGCTGCTCGTGGCGGTCGGCCTCTTTTCGGCCGCCGGATACCGCGCCGCGCTCTACTACACCGTGCACTCGACGCTCGCGGGCGCGGCCATGTTCCTGCTGGTCGACCTGGTCGCGAGGCATCGCGGCCTCGTCTGCGACCGGCTGGACCGCGCCGCGCCGATCGGGCACGCCGCGTTGCTCGGCAGCCTCTACTTCGTCGGCGCGCTTGCGGTCGCCGGTCTGCCGCCGCTGACGGGATTCACCGGGAAGCTGCTCGTCCTCGACGCTGCCCGGGAGTCCGGCGTCGCCGGGCTCGCGTGGAGCGTGCTGCTCGCCGGCACGCTCGTCGTCATCGTCGCGCTCGCACGCGTCGGCAGCGCGGTCTTCTGGCGCACGAGCGACGGTCCCGAGGTGACCGACGCGCTCTCCCGGCGCGCCGTCGCGAGCGTCGTGCTGCTGCTCGGAACCCTGGTCGCGATGGTGGCCGGAGGCGGCGTGGTCACTGCGTTCGCCTCGAGCACGGCCCGGCAACTCGCCGAGCCTGCAAGCTATGTCTCGGCCGTCATAGCGCCCGACGTCGAAGGTCCCGCCCACCGGAGGCGCCTCGAGTGAGCCGCGTGCGCACATGGCTTCCGCATCCCGGGCTCAGCGTCCTGCTGCTCGTCGCCTGGCTGTGGCTCAACGACACGGTGGCCCCCGGCCACGTCTTGCTCGGGTCGGTGCTCGCGCTGCTCATCCCGTGGTTCACTCGCCGCTTCTGGCCCGAGGTGCTGCCGTTCGCCCGCCCGGTCCGCGTCCTGGAGTTCGTGGTGCTCGTGCTCTACGACGTCGTGGTGGCGAACCTCCAGGTCGCGGCGCTGATCCTCGGGCCCGCCTCGCGCGTCCGTCCCGCATTCTTCAGGGTGCCGCTCGATCTGCAGACCGATTTCGCGATCGCGGTGCTCGCCTCCACGGTGACGCTGACTCCGGGCACCGTCTCGGTGGACATCGAGCCCGACGGCCGCGGCGGCCGTGCGCTCGTGGTGCACGCACTGCGCTGCCTGGACACGGAGGAGGCCGCGGCCGGGATCAAGCACCGCTACGAGCGGCGCCTCAAGGAGATCCTCGAATGCTGAGCGCGGCCATCCAGGTCGCCTACGCGCTGCTCGGCCTGTCGATCGCGCTCGCGGCGTACCGGCTGCTGCGCGGTCCCGACGTGGTCGACCGCGTCCTCGCGCTCGACACGATGTACGTGAACAGTGCCGCGCTGCTCGTGCTCTACGGCCTCGAGCTCGGCAGGGACCACTATTACGAGGCCGCGCTCGTCATCGCGATGCTCGGGTTCGTGACGACCGTGGTGCTCGCGAAGTTCCTGACGCGCGGCGACGTGATCGAATAGGAGACGCGATGGATGCCGGGACGCTTTTCGAGGGGATGGTGGCCGCGCTCGTGGTGGCGGGCGCCGCGTTCTCGCTCATCGGGTCGCTCGGGCTCGTGCGCATGCGGGACTTCTACACCCGGCTGCACGGGCCATCCAAGGCCACGACGATCGGCATCGGCAGCCTGCTGGTCGCCTCGGCGCTCTACCTGAGCGTGCGCGGCCCGAACCTCTCGCTGCACGAGTTCATGATCTCGCTGTTCATCGCGATCACGACGCCCGTCGCCTCGCACCTGCTCGCGAAGGCGGCGAAGCACCGCAACGTGCCCGGCTCCGAGGCGTGGACCCCGGGCGATCAGGAGCGGAAGAGGTAGTCGAGCGCGAGGCCCGCGAAGACGACGAGCCCGAACAGGTTGTTGTTCAGGAAAGCGCGGAAGCACGCCGACGGCTCGCGGTCGCGGATCAGGAGCTGCTGGTGGACGGCGAGCGCGGCGGCGACGGCGAGGCCCGCCCAGTACCAGTGCCCGAGCGACCGCATCACGCCGACGAGCGCGAGTCCGCCGAGCGCCCCGGCCTGCAGCAGCGCGACGATGCCGCGGTCGGCCCGCCCGAACAGGATCGCCGACGAACGGATGCCGATCACGAGGTCGTCCTCGCGGTCGACCATCGCGTACATCGTGTCGTAGGCGGTCGTCCACAGCACGACCGACAGGAACAGCACCCACGCCTCCGGCGGGACCGAGCCCGTCTGCGCCGCGAATGCCATCGGCACGGACCAGCCGAACGCGGCGCCGAGGTAGGCCTGCGGCAGCGAGAAGAACCGCTTCAGGAACGGGTAGGTGACGGCCAGCACGCCGCCGATCAGCGCGAGCACCTGGGTCGGGCGGTTGAGCGGGATGATGAGTGCGAGCGCGACGAGTGCGAGGACCGCGAAGAGGCCGAGCGCCTCGGCGGGCGACACCGACTGCTTCGCGAGGGGCCGGTCGGCCGTGCGGCGCACGTGCGGGTCGAACTCGCGGTCCGCGAAATCGTTCATCACGCAGCCGGCCGAACGCATCACGAACGTGCCGAGCACGAAGATCACGAACAGCGTCTCGTCCGGGCGTCCCTCCGCGGCAAGCCACAGCGCCCAGAGCACCGGCCACAGCAGCAGCCAGATGCCGATCGGGCGGTCGAGCCGCATGAGCCGCGCGTATTCGCGGAGCCGGCGGCGCGGGCCGGACGGCGCGTCGCTCTCGGTGGGTCGATCGATGTCGGTCGTGTTGCGCATGCCGCGGGACGCCCCTCAGACCTTGCCGAACCGCTCGCCCTCGCCTATCCAGCGGCGCAGCAGGGGGGCTATGTTCTCTCGGGAGCCCGCCAGCATCAATTCCGCGGCCCGCTGGACCCGCGGCAGCAGGTCGGCGTCGCGGACGATGTCGGCGACGCGCAGCTGCATCAGACCCGTCTGACGGGTGCCCAGCAGCTCCCCGGCCCCCCGCAGCTCCAGGTCGCGCCGGGCGACCAGGAACCCGTCGTTGGTGTCCCGGAGCACGGCCAGGCGCTCGCGCGCGATCGGGGTGAGCGGCGGCGCGTAGAGCAGCACGCAGGTGCTCTCGACCGACCCGCGACCGACCCGGCCCCTGAGCTGGTGCAGCTGCGCGAGGCCCATCCGCTCGGCGTTCTCGACGATCATCAGGCTCGCGTTCGGCACGTCGACGCCCACTTCGATCACGGTGGTCGCGACCAGCAGGTCGAGCGTGCCCGCTTTGAACGCGTTCATCACGTCGTCCTTGCGGCGGGCGGGCATGCGGCCGTGGACCAGCCCGATGCGGACCCCGGGCAGCGCCGCCGCCAGCGCGGCTGCCGTCTCCTCGGCAGCCTGGTGCCGCACGATCTCGGACTCGTCGATCAGCGGGCAGACCCAGTACGCCTGCCGGCCAGCGCGGCACGCACCCTCGATGCGCGCGACGACCTCGTCGCGGCGCGTCTCGGGGAGCACGACCGTCCGCACGGGTGTGCGGCCCGGCGGCAGCTCGTCGATCACCGAGACGTCGAGGTCCGCGTACGCGGTCATCGCGAGCGTGCGCGGGATCGGCGTCGCGGTCATCACGAGCTGGTGCGGATAGCGCGCGCCCTCGCGGCCCTTCTCGCGCAATCGCATGCGCTGGTGCACCCCGAAGCGGTGCTGCTCGTCGACGATCACGAGGCCGAGGCGCGCGAACTCGACGTCCTCCTGGAAGAGCGCATGCGTGCCCACGGCCACCTGGATCGCGCCCGACGCGAGGTCGACGCGCGCGGCTGCGCGGGCACGGCCGGTGAGCCGGCCGGTCAACAGCCCGACGCGCACGCCGAGCGGCTCGAGCCAGCCGAGGAAGTTACGCGCGTGCTGCTCGGCGAGCAGCTCGGTCGGTGCCATGACCGCGGTCTGCGCGCCGTGCTCGACGGCCCGCAGCGCCGCGAGCGCCGCGACGACGGTCTTGCCCGACCCCACGTCGCCCTGCACCAGCCGCATCATCGGGTGCGGGCGCTCCAGGTCCGCGGCGATCTCGTCCCACGCGCGCCGCTGCGCGCGGGTGAGCTGGAACGGCAGGCGGGAGAGGCAGCGCTCGACGAGGTCGCTGCCGCGAGGCAGCGGCCAGGCGTCGTCACGGTCCGCGGCCAGCCGCAGCAGGCGCAGGCTCAGGTGGTGCGCGAGCAGTTCCTCGAACGCGAGCCGGCGTTGCGCGGGGTGGCGGCCCTCGTCGAGCGCCGCGATGTCGGCGTCGTTCGGCGGGCGGTGCACGTAGCGCAGGGCAGCGTCGAGCGACGGCAGCCCCGCCGTGCCGAGCACCTCGGGCGTGAGCCAGTCGCGCAGCGCGTCCGGGTCGAGCTCCGCGAGCGCGAGCGACGTGAGCTGCCGCAGCCGGCCCTGCTGCACGCCCTCGGTGGTCGGGTAGACCGGCGTCAGCGTTCCGTCGGCCGCGGCGCCCGGCCCGATCTTGCGGTACTCGGGGTGGACGATCTCGAGACCGCCCGGGCCCATCCGCGCCTCGCCGAAGCAGCGCAGCCGCGTGCCGCGCACCAGCGTCTCCTGCTGCGCGGCCGAGAAGTGGAAGAAGCGGAGCGTCAGGAAACCCGACCCGTCGGCGACGCGGCACAGCAGCGCGCGGCGGCGGCGGAACACGACCTCCACAAGCTGGATCTCGCCCTCGACGACGGCCCGGTCGCCGGGCCTGAGCGTGCCGATCGGCACGACGCGCGTGCGGTCCTCGTAGCGCAGCGGCAGGTGGAACAGGACGTCCTGGACCGTGCGCAGCCCGAGGCGCCCGAGCGTCTCGGCGACCGCCGGGCCCACGCCCCGCAGGCTCGTGACGGGCCGCTGGTCGAGCGGCAGCGCCTCGCTCACAACGCGAGGATGCCGTCCATCTCGACGAGCGCGCCACGCGGCAGCGCCGCGACGCCCACCGCCGCGCGAGCCGGATACGGCTGGGTGAAATACTCGGCCATCACGCGATTCACGAGCGCGAAGTGGGTGAGGTCCGTGAGATACACCGTGAGCTTCGCCACCTGGTCGAATCGCCCGCCCGCGGCCTCGACGACGGCTTTCAGGTTCTCGAACACGCGCCGGACCTGCGCCTCGACGTCGCCCCGGACCAGTTCGCCCGTAGCCGGGTCGAGCGGGATCTGCCCCGAGAGGTACACCGTGTCGCCGACGCGGATCGCCTGCGAGTAGGTGCCGATGGCCTGGGGAGCGTTGGGGGTGGAGATGGGAGTCATGGGTGGGTCCGTGGGTGGGGAAGGGGCCAGGGGGTAAGGGGGTAGTGAACAGTGAAATGGGGGGTAGTGAATAGGGGGAGCGGCTGGCGTGCAGGGACGTGCGGCAGCCCGGCTACCCCCTATTCACTGCCCCCGATTCACTACTCTCACGCCAGCGAGCGCGTGACCTTGAGCACCTCGGGCATGGCCCGGATCGCGCGGATCACGCGGGCGAGGTGCCGGCGGTCCTGCACGAGGAGTTCGAAGATCAGTGTCGAGCTGTCGGAGTCGCGTTCCACGACCGACACGCGGTCGATGTTGGTCTGCGTGCCGGCGATGGCGGAGGCGACCTGGGCCAGCACGCCCATCCTGTTCGTGACCTCGGCCTTGATCTCGACGTGGAACGTGCGGTCGCCGGCCGGCTGCCAGGCGACCGACACCCACTTCTCGGGCTGCTTGCGGAAGGAAGACAGATTGCCGCAGGCCTCGCGGTGGATCACGACGCCGCGGCCGCTCGAGAGGTTCGCGAGGATCGGGTCGTTCGGGATCGGGAAGCAGCAGCGCGCGTACGTCACGACGAGGCCCTCGGTGCCCGCGATCGCGAGTGGTCCGGCGGCGGTCGAGCCCTCGGGGCTCGAACTGCCCTCGGCCGGCAGCAGGCGGCGGGCGACGAACGGCGCGACGCGCTCGCCGAGGCCGATCCTCTCGAGCAGCTCGTCGGAGTTGCGCAGGCCGAGGTCGACGGCGAGCGTGTCGAGGTCCTCGCCGGGGACCTTGCGCAGGTTGAGCGAGAACTCCTCGAGTGCCTGGCCGAGCAGCCGGCGGCCGAGGTCGATCGCCTCCGAGCGCTTGAGGCCCTTCAGGTACTGGCGGATGGCGGCGCGCGCCTTCGCCGTGACGACGAAGTTGACCCACGACGGGTTCGGCGTGGCTCCCTTCGCGGTGATGATCTCGACCGTCTGCCCGTTGCGCAGTGCCGTGCGCAGGGGCACGAGTCGACGGTCGACCTTGGCGGCGACGCAGCGGTTGCCGACGTCCGTGTGCACGGCGTACGCGAAGTCGACGCAGGTCGAACCGCGCGGCATGCGGCGGATGTCGCCCTTCGGCGTGAAGACGTAGACCTTGTCCGGGAACAGGTCCACCTTGACGCTCTCGAGGAACTCCTCGGAGTTGCCGCCCTGCTGGATCTCGACGAGCTGCTGCAGCCACTCGTGGGCGCGGTCGCCCTGGCCGCGGCCCGAGCCGCCGCCCTCCTTGTACTGCCAGTGCGCGGCGATGCCCGACTCGGCGATGCGGTGCATCTCCTCCGTGCGGATCTGCACCTCGATCGGCATGCCGTTCGGGCCGAACAGCGTTGTGTGCAGCGACTGGTAGCCGTTCGCGCGCGGGATCGCGATGTAGTCCTTGAATCGGCCCGGCATCGGCTTGTAGGTGCCGTGCACGATGCCGAGCGTGCGGTAGCAGGTGTCGGCATCGCCCACGACGATGCGGAAGCCGTACACGTCGACGATCTCGGCGAGCGAGATCTTCTTGCGCCGCATCTTCTGGTAGATGCTGTAGGCCTCCTTCTCCCGCCCCTCGACGCGCGCCGCCACGGCGTTCCGCGCGAGCGCCGCCTCGAGCGCGGCGGCGATCTTGCCGACGAACTGCTTCTGGTTGCCCTTTGCGCGGCGTACCGCGGTCTCGATGACCTTGTAGCGGCGCGGGTAGAGCGAGCGGAAGCCGAGGTCCTCGAGCTCGACCTTGATCGCGTGCATGCCGAGGCGGTTCGCGATCGGCGCGTAGATCTCGAGCGTCTCGCGCGCGATGGTGCGGCGCTTCGCGGGCGGCATCGAGCCGAGCGTGCGCATGTTGTGCGTGCGGTCGGCCAGCTTGACCATGATGACGCGGATGTCGCGCACCATGGCGAGCAGCATCTTGCGGAAGCTCTCGGCCTGCGCCTCGGCGCGGCTCTTGAACTGGATCTGGTCGAGCTTCGACACCCCGTCGACGAGGTCCGCGACCTCCTGGCCGAAGCGGTTCGCGATCTCCTCCTTGACGATCGGCGTGTCCTCCATCACGTCGTGGAGGATCGACGCCATCATCGTCTCGGGATCGAGCCGGAGGTCCGCGAGCAGGTCGGCGACCGCTACGGGATGCGTGATGTACGGCTCGCCCGAGCGGCGCCGCTGGCCGCTGTGGGCCTCGTGCGCGAAGTCGTAGGCGGCCTGGACGCGCTCGACGTCTTCGGGGGGGAGGTAGGTCTCGAGCTTGTCGACCAGCTGGTTGATGCCGATCGACCGTCTTCCGTAGGGCAGCAGGCTGCGCAGGGAAGACGTGACGTCCATGACGGCGTCGGGGCGGGGATCAGTCTCCCAGGCCGAGGTGGGGCGCGCGGAACTCGCCCATGAACTCGGGCTCCGGGATGAATTCCTGGGCCGGGCGGTCCGGCTCCTCGAGGATCTCGAGACCGACGTGGCCGGCGGCCACCTCGCGCAGCGCGAGCACCGTGGGCTTGTCGTTCTGCCAGTCGAGGGTCGGCTCCGCTCCGTTCGCGAGCTTGCGGGCGCGCTTCGACGCGACCAGCACCAGCTGGAACAGGTTCGGGACGTTCTGCAGGCAATCCTCGACGGTGATGCGGGCCATGGTTGCTTCGGAGTAACGAGCGGAAAGGGGCGAAAGCTTAACAGGGTCCCGGGCTGTACGGTAGGTCGAGTCCCGCGGGCGCCAGCGGCGCCCCAGCACCACCCGGTGCCCGATCTGCTGTGAAGCCGGTCACGTTTCCAGGATCTGGTTCAGCGCAGCGCTTCGCTTGCCATTACAAATCTCCACGTCGTCCATTCGAACAAGAATCCGGCTCGGAAGAAAAGCTTTTGAACAGCGTACCGCGTTGGCACACGGCGACCTGCCCCGTCCGGCGGGTCGCGCGCCCGACCGCCCGGGCCGGAATCGGCGGTTTCAGCCTCGTCGAGCTTCTGGTAGCGATGGCGATCGTGGGCGTGCTGATCGCCATGGGTGTGCCGAGCTACCGTGAGCACCTGCGCCGGGGCGCTGCAGAAGAGATAGCCGCCGAGCTGGGGACCGGCCGGGTGGCCGTCGAGCAGTTCTTCCTCGACAACCGGACGTACGACGGAGCGCCGTGCCCGGCCGGCACCGAGCATTTCGCGGTCACCTGCGATTCCGACGACACGTCGTACGACCTGACCGCCACCGGATCGGGCCTGATGGCCGGCTTCGTCTTCACGCTCGACGAAACCGGCGCCCGGACGACTGCCGGCCCCTGGGGCAGCGCGAGCTGCTGGCTGGCGCGGAAGGGGGACACGTGCTGAGCCGCAGCGCCCCGGGATTCACGCTAGTCGAACTGATGGTCGCAATCGCCGTGTTCGCGACCGTAATCGCCATCGGCGGACCGGCGCTGCGCGTGTTCATAGAGAACGGACGGATACGCAGCGTGGGCGAGTCCTGGAAGTACGGCCTGTCGCTCGCCCGGAACGAGGCGGTCCGGCTGAACGGACAGGTCGAGTTCGTCGCCACGGCCAACGGCTGGGAAGTGCGCCGCGTGGTCGACGGCGTCGTCCTGCACGAGGCCTCGGGACGGGAGAGCATCCGGGGGCTCGCTCTGCAGGTCGCGCCCGCCGACACGGATCGCGTGACCTTCGATCCGTTCGGTCGCGCGGTGGATCCGAATTCGTCCGACGGATCGGAGCCGATGGCGCAGGTCGACATCCGTTCGGCACGACCGCCCGCGACGTCGAGCTACCGGCCCCTGCGGCTCCAGCTCCTCGCCGGTGGTCTCGCGAGACTCTGCGATCCGGGCGTCGCGGCCGACGATCCGAGGACGTGTCTGTGAATCACCGCGAAGAGCATCGCCAGCGCGGCTCCGCCATTGTCGAAGTCCTGGTCTCCATGCTGCTTTTCTCCATCGGCGTGCTCGGCCTCGTGCGGGTCCTCGCGGTCGCCGTGCGCGACGCCGGGGAGGTCGAGTACCGGGCCGTCGCCGCCACGGTCGCCGACGAGTCCATCGCGCGCATGTGGGTCGATCGAGGCAACCTGGCCAGCTACGCCGTGGTCGATGCGGTCGTGCCGCAGCTCCCGGCCGGAACCCGGACCGTCGCGGTGAACGGCAATGTCGTCACGGTGACGGTCAACTGGCAGCCGCCGGGGCTGCCCGCCGAGCGCGAGCACGTCGCCGTCGCGACGATCGCGGGGAACTGACGATGCGCGTATCGCCATCCAGTCGGGGCTTCTCCCTGGTCGAGCTGATGGTCGCCGTGACGCTGGCGCTGCTCACGATACTGGTCGTGGTGCAGGTGATGGTCGTCTACGAGGCGCGCCGTCGCACGACCACCGCCGGGAACGACGCCGAGCTTGCCGCGGCCCTCGGCCTGTTCCTGGTGGAGCGCGAGGTGAGGATGGCGGGTGCCGGGCTCACGCTGCCCAGCGGTCTCGCCTGCAACTTCGGCATCAACGTGTACTTCGGCGGCGACACGGTGTCCGACGGCGGGCTGCTGCCGCCGTTCGCCGTCGTCGACGGCGGCACCGGGCCCGATTTCCTGCGGGTGCTGCGCAGCGACTCCGCGTTCGGCGTCGCGCCGGCGACCATCGTTAAGAGCATGCCCACCCCGTCGTCCATCCTGACCGTCGACGCGAGCGCCGGGCTGGTGCAGAACGATCTGTTCCTGGTCGGTGCGCCCGACGGCAACAAGATATGCACCCTGATGCAGATGACGCAGGACGCACAGGCGACCGGCAACGGATGGAACCTGAACCACAATTCCGGCACGTCGGACTACAACCCGCCGAATCCCGACAACGTCTTCACCGAGGCGGTCCGCTACGCGATCGGCGACATCGTCGTCAACCTGGGCCAGCTCGGCCTGCTCGGCTTCGGGGTCGTGTGCAGCGACGGCGGCGAGCCTGCGCACGACAACAGCTGTGACCTCGTCGGATTCGACGCGCTCGCGGCGCCCGATCCGGTCACCCTGGCCACCTCCAACTCGATCGTCCCGAACGTGGTCGATTTCCAGATCCAGTACGGCGTCGCCCCCGCGGGCGGCCAGGCCGTCAACGACTGGGTCGACGCCACGGGTGCGACCTGGGAGAACCCGGTCGCTGCCGACCTGGCGCGGATCAAGGCCGTCCGGATGGCGATCGTGACGCGAGGCAATCGCGAACCCGGGGCCGTCAGCCCGGCGCAGCTCGTGCTGTGGGACGCGGGACTGCCGACGGAGAGGACGCTCGCCCTGACCGACGAACAGCGTCGCTATCGCTACCGGGTGCTCACCGTCGTGGTGCCGCTGATCAACCTCATCTGGTCCGAAGCATGAGACGCAGGGCCGTCTGCCGCAGGCCGGTTTCCGGCGTCGCCGCGCAGCGCGGGCTCGCGCTGATCGTCGTGCTTCTGGCACTGCTGGTCATCAGTTTCGCCGCGGTCGCGTTGCTGCGGTCGAGCGACACCTCGACGCTCGTGTCCGGCAATCTTGCGTTCCAGCGCTCCGCGCTCGCCGCCGGGGATGCCGGCACCGAAGCAGCGATTGCCTGGCTCGTGGCGAATTCCGGCGGCGGCGTGCTGTTCGACGACGACGACGTGAACGGCTACTTCGCCACCACGGCGGACGGCTGCGACCTGACGGGATCCCGCACGCCGGCGGACGCCGCCGACGACGTGGACTGGACCGGCACGGACCCGGGTCCCGACTGCAATCTCGTCGCGCTCGCGGCAACCCCGCCCGGCGTCGCCGACGGTTACGCGGTCCGCTACGTGATCAACCGGGTCTGCAATGCCACGGGCGATCCGAACTCGATCGTCGCCGCCGACGGCGTGACGCCGATGGCCTGCTCGCGTGCCGGGGGCGGCGCGAGCGAGGGCAGTACGCGGGCCGGAGCATCCTACGGAAATACCCCTCTTTCCGGGACGGTCCAGACCTACTACCGGATCACGACCCGCATCGACGGGCCGCGCGGAACGGTGCGTTACGTGCAGGCCCTCGTGGTTCTCTGAGGCGCAATGACATGAAACGCAATTCGCCACGTTTCTCGACGTTGCTCGCCGCGGCGGCAGGCGCTGCACTCGCCACGCAGCCGTCGGTCGCGGGCCCGGTCGATCTGGCGACCGTGCCCCTGATCTCGGGGCTGAGCAGGGTCGTGCCGCCGAACATCTATTTCATTCTCGACGACTCGACGAGCATGAACTGGGAGTTCGTGCCGGACTCCGCGTGGAGCTCCGCCACGAGGCGCTGTTTCAAGAACCACGGCTTCAACCGGGCGTACTACAACCCGGCGATCACCTACGTACCGCCAAAGCGGGCGGACGGCACTTCGTACCCGAACGCCACCTTCAGCAGTGCCTGGGTCAACGGCTACTCGACGTCGGCCGGCACGGTCAACCTCGGTTCGCAGTTCCGCGCCTACGTCACTGGGGACAACCGGGAGCTCGCTTCGTCCGGGGGGCCGGGCAGTTCCGATTCCGCACAGGCAGCCTACTACTTCCGCCACAACAGCAGCCCGTCCAGTCCGCCGGCGAGCTGCGACAACGACAACCGGTACACGAGGGTCACGCTCAGCGCCGTCAGCGCGGAGGCGCAGAACTTCGCGAACTGGTACAGCTACTACCGGACCCGCCTGTTGACGATGAAGTCGTCGGCAGGCCGCGCGTTTTCGGCGGTGACAGGCGATTTCCGGGTCGGCTTCGCGACGATCAGCGAGTCGAATCCGCGCATCGCGTCGAGCAAGTTCCTCAAGCTGGACCGCTTCACGGCGACGCACCGCTCCAACTGGTACTCGAAGCTCTACGGCTCCGGCTGCCCGCGCGACGGCGGCTGCGGCACGCCGCTGCGCGGCGCGCTGTCGAAGGCGGGGCAGCTCTATGCCGGCACCGTACTGACGGGAAACGACGATCCGGTCCAGTACTCCTGCCAGCAGAACTTCACGATACTCACGACGGACGGCTACTGGAATACGGGTGACGAGACCAGTTCGTACGGGCCGAAGCGCCTCGACAACGTCACGAACGTCGGTGACCAGGACGGCATATCGGGCACGCCGCGACCGTTCTTCGAGGCCGGCAGGTATGCGAATACGCTCGCCGACATCGCGATGTTCTACTACAGGACCGACCTGAGGGCGGCGGCCGGCGTCGGCGGCCTGACCGACGACGGTACCCGCGTCGACGTGTCTGCGAACAACGTGCCGGCGGCGGGTGCCGACAACGCGAACTGGCAGCACATGACGACCTTCACGCTCGGCCTCGGCGTTAGCGGGACGCTCGGGTACGCGGAGAACTACCTGAGCGGAGGCTCTGCGGACTACAACGGCATCCTGCAGGGGACCCGGAACTGGCCGAATCCGCAGACCACGTCCGGCAGCGCCCAGATCGTGGAACGCGTCGACGACCTGTGGCACGCGGCGGTGAACGGCCGCGGCCAGTACCTGAGTGCGTCGAGTCCCGATACGCTGGTGAGCGCGCTCAGCAAGACGCTGGCCGCGATCTCGGTCAGCAATGCCTCGGCGGCAGCGGCGGCGACGAGCAGCCTCGAGCCGGTGGCCGGGGACAACTACGCGTACGTGGCCCAGTACACGACCGCGTTGTGGTACGGCGACCTGCTGGCTCGCGAAATCGACCTCGCCACGGGCGCGCTGTCGTCGACCGCGACCTGGTCGGCCCGCGACCTTCTGTCGTCCAAGGTCGGGCAGAACAGCGACAGCCGGCAGATCTACACCTTCGCTCCTCTCGCGTCCGACCGGCTGAAGGACTTCGATTCGGCGAACCTGACGGCCGAAAAGGCGGCCGGTTACTTCCGCTCCGGCTCGTCCAATCCGAACGGGGCGCTCACCCAGGCGTCCGGCTGGACGTCGGCCCAGCAGAGCGCCGCCACGGACGACGCGATGATCGAGTTCCTGCGCGGCTGGAGCCGCTACGAGGACGAGGCGACCAACGCGACGCGGCTGTTCCGCGACCGGACCTACGTGCTCGGTGACATCGTGAACGCGGCGCCGGTCTACGTCAGGAAGCCGCCGTTCCGATACGCGGACTCGGGCTACACGCAGTTCGTCGCTGACAACGCGGACCGCGAAGCCACCGTCTACGTCGGCGCGAACGACGGCATGCTCCACGCATTCGATGCAGACACCGGCGCAGAGCGCTGGGCCTATGTCCCGAGCGCGGTCATCCCGGCGATGTATCGCCTGGCGGATAGCGGCTATGCCAACAATCATCGCTTCTACGTCGATGGCCCGATCACCGTGGGCGACGTGACCGACGGCAGCGGCTGGCGCACGATCCTGGTCGGCGGGCTCGGTCGGGGCGGAAAGGCGTTCTACGCCCTCGACATCACCGATCCGGACGATCCGCAGGGGCTCTGGGAGTTCGGGACCGCCCAGGACGCCGACATCGGCTACAGCTACGGCAATCCGATCATCACCAAGCGCCGTTCGGACGGGAAGTGGGTGGTCATCCTCACGTCCGGCTACGACAACAGCGGTGGCGATTCGAAAGGACGGCTCTACGTCCTGGACGCGGTCACGGGCCAGAAGCTCGCGGAGATCGTGTCGAGCGACTCGGTGACCGACCCGGACCAGAGCGGGATCGCCCGCGTGACGAACTGGGTGCTCGACACGCTGGTCGACAACTCGACCACCTACGTCTATGGCGGCGACCTGAGCGGCGCACTTTGGCGCTTCGACATCGTCGCGGAGGCTGCGCAGCGTCTCGGAGTCACGTCGGCGACCCCGGGCGACCAGCCGATCACCGTGCGACCGGAGGTGGCGCAGGTCCGCGACGGGACCGGTGCCTACTACCGCGTGATCTACTTCGGGACCGGACGGTACCTCGGGTTCGGCGACCTCGCGGCGGCGGCACCCTCGAGTGCGGTCGCGCAAGGCATCTATGCCGTCAAGGACACCGGAAGCGACCTCGGCGTGCTGACCGAACCCGGGGCAGAGCTCGTCGCCCAGGCGCTGGACACGTCCGTTACGCCGCGGACGATCCCGAGCACGGTTGCCGTTGACTGGCAGCACGACAACGGCTGGTACGTGACCCTGCCGGTCGGCGAGCGGGTCAACGTGGATCTCAAGCTGCAGCTCGGCACCCTCGCCGTCGTGTCGAACGAGCCCGACGACGACTACTGCACCGTCGGTGGCCGAAGCTGGCTGTATGCTCTCGACTATCGCACCGGTGGCGCCGTTGCCGGCCAGCAGGCGCCCTATGCGAGCTTCCCGATCGGCCAGTCGATCGCGACGGGCGTCACCCTCGTGCGGCTGCCGACGAACAAGCTCGTCGCAATCGTCACGCAGTCGGACACGACGATCCGTGCGATGAGCCTGCCGGTGGCTCCGGGGGCGGCGGCGCAGGTCCGGCGCGTCGGGTGGCGGGAGATCGACTGAGCGGTGTCCGACCGCGCAGGGTGGTCAGCGGGCATCCCGGCACAGAGTGAATGCCAGCTCGTCGAGGCCGGGGCGGTCTCGCCTCGAGTCCGTGCCGCGTCCGTGCACGATTTCCTGCAGGCCCGCCAGGGCGCGGTCGAAGTCGTCGTTGACGACGACGTAGTCGAACTCACGCCAGTGAGCCATGTCCGCCGCGGCATCCCGCAGCCGTCGGGCGATGACTTCCTCGGAATCCGTGTTGCGACCGCGGAGCCTGCGCTCGAGCTCGGCCCTCGAGGGCGGCAGGATGAAGATCGAGACGCACTCTGGCAGGGCGCTGCGCACCTGGGCCGCCCCTTGCCAGTCGATCTCGAGGATCAGGTCCTGGCCCGCGGCGAGGGCCTCCTCTACGGGTCGCCGGGGAGTGCCATAGCGGTTGTCGAAGACCCGGGCGTGCTCGAGGAACTCGCCGCCGGCAACCATGCGCTCGAACTCGCCCTGCGTCAGGAAGTAGTAGTCGCGGCCGTGGACCTCCGTCGGCCGCGGCAGCCGCGTGGTGCACGAGATCGAGAAGCGCAGCCCGGGCTCGCGCTGCATGAGCGAGCGGACCAGCGAGGTCTTGCCGGCGCCCGAGGGGGCCGCAAAGACGTAGAGCCGCCCTCGGCGGCGGGTCGGGTCAGTCAAGAGGTCTGCCCTGCGATGTGAGGAGAGTCCCGCGCGTAGCGGGCCATTATCCCACTAGCGAGGGGGCAGGGCGAGGTCGGGTCAGCCGGGCTTCAGTGCGATTCGCAGGACCGGGCCGCGGACGCCGGTGGTCACGCCGACCCGGCCCGGCCGCGTCGCGCGACGAGCTGCTGCGCTGATCCGGGCGCGATAGGACTTGAGCCCCACGATCGGCGCGGAGGCGAATCCGATCGGCGGTCGTTCGCGCACCGCAGTGGTTTCGTCTGCAGGCTCGCGAGCGGGGCGGTGCTCGTCTCGGGGTCGGCGCATCTGTTGCAGGCTCCCTGCGGGTGGCGACCGGGCACGGTGGCCCGAACCTAGCGGAGAGCATCGTAGAGTGCAGTGACCGAGGTCTCGCTTTTCCAGGTAGCGTCCCGTTGTCGGTCGCCCGGAAGCCGGGTATCGGTCGCATCACTCCACGTTCTGCACCTGCTCCCGCATCTGCTCGATCAGCACCTTCATGTCGACGGCCGCGCGCGTGGTCTCCGCATCCTGCGACTTCGACGAGAGCGTGTTCGCCTCGCGATTGAACTCCTGCATCAGGAAATCGAGCCGCCGGCCCGCGGGCTCCGTCGAGTCGAGCACCTGCAGCGTCTCCGTGACGTGGCTGCCGAGCCGGTCGAGCTCTTCCTCGACGTCCATCTTGTGGGCGAGCAGCGCGATCTCCTGCTCGAGGCGCTCGGGGTCGACCTGCACGCCGAGCTGTGCCACGCGCTCGGCGATGCGGCCGCGAATGCGCGCCGAAACCTCGGGCAGACGCGCGCGCACGATGCTCACGAGCTCCCGCAGGGTCTCGCAGCGCTGCACGAGCATGTCGCGGATGCGGCGGCCCTCGCGGCCGCGGGACTCGTTCAGTTCCTCGGCCGTCTCGCGGAGCAGATCCATCGCGGCGGTCGCGAGCGGCGTCACGTCGCGTTCGGCCTCGCGGATCACGCCCGGCCAGCGCAGCACGTCGAGCGGATCGACCGGGGCCGCGCCCGCGCCGGCCCGCGCGCGCACGTCGGCCGCACGCGCGAGCACCTGGTCGAGCAGCGCCGTGTTGATCTCGATGGATGCGGCCGCGGCGGGTGCCCCGCGCAGATAGAGCCCCGCATCGACCTTGCCGCGGCGGAGCAGCCCGGAGATGACCTGCCGCGCGTCGTTCTCGAGGCCGCGCAGGTCGTCTGGCAGCCTGAGCGAGAGCTCGAGGTAGCGGTGGTTCACCGATCGCAGCTCGCAGCTCAACGTGCCGTAGGGGCCCTGGCGTTCGCGTCGCGCGAAGCCTGTCATGCTGCGAATCATGCGGTCACCGCCCTGGCACTTCGGGCCGGGACCGCCGGCGCGCGCCTCTTACGCGGACAGTGCCCGGATGCTATAAATTCGCGGATCAGTCTACATGAGAACAGGCGTGCCGGAGCGACCCTTGCACATCGAGCACGCGGACTTGAGCCTGCTCGGCAACCGCGACGAGAACCAGGACCGCGTCGCAGTCGCGCTGAGCGAGGATGCCGCGTTCCTCGCGGTCGTCGACGGCATGGGCGGCCACGCCCACGGCGCGCTCGCCGCCGAGGTGGCGATCCGCACGATGGTCGGCGAGTTCTGGGAGGCGAGCCGGCCGCTGTTCGACCCGGACGGATTCCTGCACCTCACGGTCGGGCGGGCGCACGAATCGGTCGTCGCGATCGGCCGCGAGCTCGCGCCCGACGTCCGGCCCCGCGCGACCTGCGCGGTCTGTCTCGTGCAGGGCGGAAACGCGTTCTGGGCCCACGTCGGCGACAGCCGCGTGTACCTGCTCCGCGACGGCCGGATCCACGAGCGTACGCGCGACCACAGCCATGTCGAGCTCCTGCTGCGCTCCGGACGCATCACGGAGCGCCAGGCCCACGATCACCCCATGCGCAACTACGTCGAGTGCTGCCTCGGTGGCGATCCGGCGCTGCCCGAGATGACGCTGAGCGGCCGTCGCGCGCTCAAGGCCGGCGACTTGCTGCTGCTCTGCTCGGACGGCCTGTGGTCGGGCGTCAAAGATCCGCAGATCGCGGCGCTGGGCGCCGACCGCGAGCGTGGGCTGCAGGTCGCGCTCGCGGATCTCGGTGCGCGGGCCGTGCAGGTCACCGCGCCCTTTGCCGACAACACGACGGCAGCCGCCCTGCGCTGGTACGGCGCGTGACCGGGCCCCCGAGGAAGGACGGCCGCGCCGCGGACGAGTTGCGGGCCGTGCGGCTGACGCGCGGGTTCACGCGTCACGCGGAAGGGTCGGTGCTGGTCGAGTTCGGGCAGACGCGGGTGCTCGTCACCGCCACCGTCGAGGACGGCGTGCCGTCCTTCCTGCGCGGCAAGGGCGGCGGCTGGGTCACGGCCGAGTACGGAATGCTGCCCCGCGCGACGCACACGCGCTCCCCGCGCGAGGCCGCGAAGGGCAAGCAGGGCGGACGCACGCTCGAGATCCAGCGTCTCATCGGCCGGTCGCTGCGCGCGGTCGTCGACCTCCGCGCACTCGGCGAGCGCACGGTCACGCTCGACTGCGACGTGCTGCAGGCGGACGGAGGCACGCGCACCGCCGCGATCACGGGCGCCTACGTCGCGCTCGCGGACGCGACGGACGCGCTCGTGAGGCGCCGCGCGATCGCCGCGACGCCGCTGCACGGCCAGGTGGCCGCCGTGTCGGTCGGCATCGTCCGCGGCGTCGCCGTCGTCGACCTCGACTACGCCGAGGATTCGACCGCCGAGACCGACATGAACGTCGTGATGAACAACGGCGGCGGTTTCATCGAGGTGCAGGGCACCGCGGAGGGCCACGCCTTCCGCCGCCACGAGCTCGACGCGCTGCTCGACCTCGCCGCGGCGGCCTGCCAGCGGCTCTTCGCCGCCCAGGCCGAGTCGCTGCAGGCGGAGTTGCCGCGCGAGGCGCCCGCCGCGCGGAGATGAACGCGTTCCGCCCCGCGTCGCTGCCGCCGCGGCTCGTGCTCGCGACCGGCAACCCGGGCAAGCTGCGCGAGATGCGCGCGATCCTCGCGCCGTGGGCCGTCGACGTGCGCGCCCAGTCCGAGTTCACGGCAGGGGTGGCCGAGGAAACCGGCGCGAGCTTCGTCGAGAACGCGATCCTGAAGGCGCGCTACGCGGCGGCCGCTTCGGGGCTGCCCGCGATCGCCGACGACTCAGGGCTCGAGGTCGACGCGCTGCACGGAGCGCCCGGCATCTACTCCGCGCGCTACGCAGGGGTCGGTACCGGCGATGCCGCGAACAACGAGCGCCTGCTGCGAGAGCTGGCATCCGTCCCGGACGACCGCCGCACGGCGCGCTACCGCTGCGCGCTGGTCTACCTCCGCTGGCCCACGGACCCGGCCCCGATCGTCGCGCAGGCGAGCTGGGAGGGCCGTATCGGTCGATTCCCGCGCGGAACGGGCGGCTTCGGCTACGACCCGCTGTTCCTCGTCGGCGACGGCTCGCTCGCGGCCGCCGAGTTCGACGCCGACCGAAAGAACGAGGTGAGCCACCGCGGCCAGGCGCTGAAGGCGCTCGTGGCGGCGCTCGCGGGCGCGCCCGCTGCCGCGATCGCGCCGTGATCTCGCAGGCGCCACCGCTCGCGCTCTACGTGCACCTGCCGTGGTGCGTGCGCAAGTGCCCTTACTGTGACTTCAACTCGCACGCCGTGCCGTCGGCCGGCGTTCCGGAACGCGCGTACCTCGACGCGCTGCTCGACGACCTGGAACACGCGGCACGGAGCTGCGCGGGCCGGCCGCTGGTCTCGGTCTTCTTCGGCGGCGGGACCCCGAGCCTCTTCTCCGCGTCTGCGATCGCAGCCGTGCTCGACGCCGCGCAGCGCCGCTTCCCGTCCGCGGCCGGCGTCGAGGTGACGCTCGAGGCGAACCCCGGCACGATCGAGCGAGGACGGTTCCGCGACTACCGCGACGCGGGCGTCAACCGCGTGTCGCTCGGTGCGCAGAGCTTCGACGCGCGCCAGCTGCAGGGGCTCGGCCGGATCCACGGTCCGGGCGACACGCTCGCGGCGGTCGAGGAGCTGCACGCCGCCGGCCTCGACAACTTCAATCTCGACCTGATGTACGCGCTGCCCCGGCAGACGGTCGGCGAGTCGCTCGCGGATCTCGAGCGCGCCCTCGAGCTCGGTCCGGCGCACGTCTCCCACTACCAGCTCACGCTCGAGCCCGGCACGGTGTTCGAACGCCGGCCGCCGCCGCTGCCCGACGACGACACGGCCTACGCGATGCAGCTCGCCTGCGAGTCGCGCCTCGCGGAGGCGGGCTTCCGCCAGTACGAGGTGTCCGCCTACGGACGCCCGGGCCGCGAGAGCCGGCACAACCTCAACTACTGGCGTTTCGGCGACTACGTCGGCATCGGCGCGGGCGCGCACGGCAAGGTGAGCGATCCGGCATCGGGCCGCATCGTTCGCGAAGCCCGCGTCCGGCACCCGGCGCACTACCTCGCGGCCACGCGCCCGGAGGAGCGGATCGCGGAACGGCGCGAAGTCCCGGCGGAGGACTTGCCCTTCGAGTTCTGCCTCAACGCGCTCAGGCTGGTGGACGGCTTCGAGCCTGCCTGGTTCGAGGCTGCGACCGGGCTGCCGTGGTCGGCGCTCGAGCCGACGGTCGCAGAGGCCGAGCGCCGTGGACTCCTGGCCACCACGGAGCAGGGTCTCCGGGTCCCGACGACGCTTGGTCGCCGGTTCCTGAACGATCTGCAGGCGCTGTTCCTCGCTCCGAAGGCAGCTGCCGCTGACGTATCGAGGCGCGCAGGGCTTGCATCGGGGCCCGCGATCAGCTAAGCGGCGAATCACTTATACACACCCCGGATTCCGTTGCAGAGTTACGGGGTCTTACAGGCTGTAGTCGAAGTGACATGTGAGCCATGAGATTCAAGTAATTGAATCTATAGAAAAAATAGGCATGGTCAAAATTTGACCAAATCG
The DNA here is from genome assembly GCA_003819815.1 of Lysobacterales bacterium. Lineage (GTDB taxonomy): Bacteria > Pseudomonadota > Gammaproteobacteria > Steroidobacterales > Steroidobacteraceae > RPQJ01. The sequence goes on along the minus strand of RPQJ01000035.1, from coordinate 7,506 downwards.
AGAATGCTGCTGCGCTGCCCGCGCCTTGGGCGTGCCTGCCCCTTGCCTTCCACAGATTTATCCACAGCTTTTGTGGATAAACGGCCCCTGCGGAGCCGCCCGCGGATTCCTCGCCTTGTCAGGGCTCCCGACCCCTCCTATACTTCGCGCCCTTTTTCGATATCGCACCCCGAAGGGCCGCGGCCATGAAGAGCGGAATCCACCCCGACTACAAGACGATCACCGTCACCTGCAGCTGTGGCAACACGTTCGAGACCCGCTCGACGCTCGGCCAGGACCTGCCGATCGAAGTCTGCTCGAACTGCCACCCGTTCTACACGGGCAAGCAGAAGATGGTGGACACCGGCGGTCGCGTCGACCGTTTCCGCAAGAAGTACGCGCGCGGCTGATCCCGTCGCAGCTCGTGACCGGTTGCAGCGGGGCGCCCATGGGCGCCCCGTTTCGTTTCAGGCGGCGCCGCGTGCGCCTGCGGAACTTTCGAGGCCCGGCTTCGGACTCTAGACTGAGGCGGCGCGTCGCCGGAATCGCCGGAGTGGCTATGTCGATGATCGTCCGTCCCTGGGTCCTGGCCGCCATCGTCGCGTTCGGCGCCGCGGCTGGCGGCTGCGCCACGAATCCCGTCACCGGCAAGTCGGACGTCGTCATGATGTCCGAGGCGCAGGAGATCGAGCTCGGCCGTAAGGCGCACCCGCAGGTGCTGCAGCAGTACGGACGCTACGCGGACGAGGAACTGCAGGCGTACGTGAGCGATCTCGGCCGCCGCATCGCGGCGGCGAGCCACCGTCCCGGGCTCGAGTTCACGTTCACCGTCCTCGACAGCGAGGAGATCAACGCCTTCGCGCTGCCGGGCGGCTACGTCTACATCACGCGCGGCATCATGGCGTACCTCAATTCCGAGGCGGAACTCGCCGCGGTGCTCGGCCACGAGATCGGGCACGTCACGGCACGTCACTCCGTCCGGCAGCAATCGGGCGCGGCGGCCGCGGGCATCGGCGCCACGGTGATCGGCATCCTGACCGGCAGCGGCGACCTCGCGAACGTCGCCAACATGGCGGGCACTGCGCTCGTGCGCGGCTACGGGCGCGACATGGAGCTCGAGGCGGACTCGATCGGCGCGACGTACCTCGCACGGCTCGGCTACGACCCCGAGGCGATGATCGACGTCGTGCGCCTGCTCAAGAACCAGGAGATGCTCGAGCTGCAGCTCGCGCGTCAGGAAGGCCGCGAGCCGCGCGTGTACCACGGCTTGTTCTCGACGCATCCGGACAACGACACCCGCCTCCGCGAGGTGGTCGCGAGCGCGGGCACGGCCGGTGCGGGCGCGAAGCTTCCCGACGGGCGGGACGCCTACCTGAAGCGCATCGACGGCCTCCCGCTCGGCGCGAGCCGCGAGCAGGGCGTCGTGCGCGGCAGCCGCTTCTACCACGGCACGCTCGGCATCACGCTCGCCTTCCCCACCGGCTGGGTCGTGCAGAACCTGCCGACCAAGGTCGTGGGCCATACGCCGCAGAAGGACGCCGTGCTGCAGGTGAGCGCCGCCGCGCCGCCGCAGGGCGTGCAGCCCCGCGAGCTCCTCGCAAAGACGCTCGCGGGCGTCCCGCTGGCCGCGGCCGAACCCATCGAGGTCAACGGCCTGCGGGGCTACACGGCCGTCGCTCGCGACGTGGCGCTGCCCTGGGGCAACCGCGGCCCCGCGCGGTATGCGGTCGTCTACTACAACGGCCTCGCGTACCTGTTCATGGGCGCAACCCGCCTCAATGCGGCGATGGACGCCACGGATCCACTCTTCCTGTCGAGCATCAAGACCTTCCGGCGGCTGCGTGAGAATGAGTTTAAATTCGCCGAGCCGAACCGCATCCGGCTCGTCAGGGCCGGCCCCGGCACCCGCATCGAGACCCTGGCCGCGCGCTCGCCCATCGAGAAGTACCCCGTCGAGCGCCTGCGCCTGCTGAACGACCTCTATCCGGATCGCGAGCCTGCGCCCGGCACGTGGCTCAAGGTGGTGCAGTAGTCCACGCTTGATCGGGCTTCGCCGTCGTGCAAACCTGAGTGGCTGCCGCGCGGTGCGTATCCGGGCGGGCCATGACAGGTGACGCACGATGACAACGAAGAAGTACGAACTCGTCGAACTGGATAGCGGCCGCAAGTCGGCCATGGAGGCACGCAGCGGCACCCTCGGCCCCGACTGCCTCAACATCGCCGGCCTGTCGAAGGACCTCGGCCTCTTCACGTTCGACCCGGGATTCATGGCCACCGCGGCCTGCGAGAGCCGCGTGACCTTCATCGACGGCGACGAGGGCGTGCTCCTCTACCGCGGCTACCCCATCGAGCAGATCGCGACCAAGTCGTCGTTCATCGAGGTCGCCTACCTGCTCATCCACGGCGAACTGCCGACGTCGCAGCAGCTCGAGCAGTTCGACCACGCGATCCGCTATCACACGATGATCAACGAGTCGCTGCTGCGGTTCTTCAACGGCTTCCACCACGACGCCCACCCGATGGCGATGGTGTCGGCCGTGATCGCGTCGATGGCGGCCTTCTACCACGACTCGATGGACAACCATAACCCGCGGCACCGGGAGATCTTCGCGCACCGCATCCTCGCGAAGATCCCGACGATCGCCGCCGCGTCGTTCAAGCACAACCGCGGCCAGCCCTTCATCTACCCGCGCAACGACCTCGACTACTGCTCGAACATGCTGCGGATGTTCTTCGCGACGCCCGCGGCCGAGTACGAGGTCGATCCGGTCGCCGCGCAGGCACTCGACCTGCTCCTCATCCTGCACGCCGACCACGAGCAGAACGCGAGCACCTCGACGGTGCGCCTCGCCGGCAGCACGGGCACGAACCCCTACGCGGCCATCTCCTCGGGCGTCTCGGCGCTCTGGGGCCCGGCGCACGGCGGCGCGAACGAGGCCGTCCTCGCGATGCTCGAGGAGATCGGCACGGTCGACAACATCCAGAAGTTCCTCGCCCGCGTGAAGGACAAGCAGGGCAACACGAAGCTGATGGGCTTCGGCCACCGCGTCTACAAGAACTTCGACCCGCGCGCGAAGATCATCCGGGAGATGTGCCACAAGGTGCTGGCGCGCCTCGGGCACACCGACAACCCGCTGTTCGAGCTCGCGCTGCGCCTCGAGGAGATCGCGCTCAAGGACGAGTACTTCATCGCGCGCAAGCTCTACCCGAACGTCGACTTCTACTCGGGCGTCATCTACAGCGCGCTCGGCATCCCGCGTTCGATGTTCACGGTGATGTTCGCGATCGCCCGCACCGCGGGCTGGGTCGCGCACTGGCAGGAGATGATCGCCGATCCCGCCATGAAGATCGGCCGGCCGCGGCAGCTCTACACGGGCCCGGTGCAGCGCGAGTACGTCGACATCGAGAAGCGCGACTGATCCGGCGGCGGGGTTCGCCGGCTTCTCGCTGTCGCCGTTTCTGTCGCGTCGCGACGGCTCCGGGGCCCGTGGACCGGAACGCCGCGAGTACGTCCCTGTAGGCTTCGGGCGCGGCGTCCCTGCCGCGCACGATCCGGCCCACGGGCCCCGGAGCCGTCGCGACGCTCGGCGGCGCTTCGCGTGGCGGCGGTTTCGCCGCCGGATCAGCACAAGGGAAAGTGGGTCTGCTGCGGCAAGTCGTGGCCGTGGGTCGCGTGCATGCGGCGGAAGCGACAGCAGCGACGCCCGAATCCCAAGTGCTCGAAAAGTGGAACTGACGCAGTCGCCGGCTGGACCCGGAGTGCCTGCGCGGGATCGTGCGCGGCAGGGATGCCGCGCCCGAAGCCTACAGGGACGTACTTGCGGCGTTCCCGCGCAGGCACTCCGGGTCCGGACGGCGGCGGTCGGTAAGGTACCGCCGCGCACGCGTGACGGTTAGAGCAGCGCCTGCACTTCCGCGACGCTCGCGCGCCGCATCGGCTTGCCGTCGACCGGGCTCGCGGGAGACTGCCGGATGCCGTCAAGCGGGAATACCACCGCGTCCACCGTCTGCTGTCCCGCGACGAACCGCAGCGCGGGGTAGCTCACGAGCCGATCCCGCTCGTAGCGCAGCCGGCGCTCGACGACCTCGTGCGGGATGCCGCGCTCCTCGAGCCGTATCGAGACCGCTTCCGCGCTCTCGGTGAAGAGGTGCAGGTTGATCTCCGAGTGGCGTGACGCCGTGCCCGTGAGCACGGGCCCGACCAGCCGCGGCTGGAAGTCCGCCATGAGCCGCATCGCCTCGAGTGCCGAGCGCCGCAGGTCCGCGAGGCCGGCCTCGTGGCGGTCGGCACCGAAGAGGCGCTGGTGCGCGACGAGCGCCGCCTCGATCTCCGTGTTCCGCGGCAGGATCGACGCGTCGGTGACGCCGAGGCGGTCGGCGGCCTTGCGCTTGGCCTGCAGGAAATCCTCGACGCCCTGCTCGCGCATGATGCGCGCGGCTTCCTCGGCCACCGCCTGCCTGAGCAGGTCGGCTCTCGGGTTCGGTCTGCGGCTCATGGAATCGGCACTCTAGAAGAGCGAATCGTCTCCCGTCGAGGGTTCCACGCCCTCGCCGCCGACGGCATCGGTCGTTTCGACGCTACGCGTGTCGGGCAGATGGTTTTCGAGGAAAGACTCGAATACCGCCCCGCCGCTGCCGGCGGACGTCGGATAGCCGCTCGAGCGGCTGACCCACATGCGCACGACGCCCGCGGGTTCGGCCAGCCGGTGCTCCGGCCGGTCGCGCAGCGCCTCCTTCATGAAGTCCACCCACATCGGCAGCGCCGTGCGGCCGCCTTCCTCTTCCTCGCCGAGCGAGCGTTCCTGGTCGAAGCCGATCCAGACCGCGGCGGCGAGGTCGCCGTTGTAGCCGACGAACCAGGTATCGCGCCGGTCGTTGGTCGTGCCGGTCTTGCCCGCGAGGTCGCGGCGGCCGAGCGTCTTCGCGAGCTGCGCCGTGCCCCGCTCGATCACGTCGGACATCATCTCGGTCATCACGAAGGCGTTGGCGGCCGTGATGGCGCGCGGCGCCGGCTCGCGCCCCGGACAGTCGTCGCACGCGGTCGGGGGCGAGGCCTGGTAGACGACCTCGCCACCCGGCCCCGTGACCTGCTCGATGAGGTAGGGCGTGATGCGGTAGCCGCCGTTCGCGAACACGGCGAAGCCGCGCGCCATGTCGAGCGGGGTCACCTGGCCCGTGCCGAGCGCGAGCGTCAGGTTGGGCGGCAACGCCTGCGAGTCGAAGCCGAATGCGCCGATGTGGCGGATCGTGGGCCCGATGCCCGTGCCCCGGAGCAGCCGGATCGAGACGAGGTTGCGCGAGCGGACCAGCGCCTCGCGCATCGGCGTCGGGCCGTAGAAGCGCTTCGAGATGTTCTGCGGGCGCCACTCCTCGGTGCCGCTGCCGCCGGGCAGCACGATCGGCGCGTCGTTGATGAGGCTCGCCGGCGTGAACCCGCGCTCCAGCGCGGCCGAGTAAACGAACGGCTTGAAGGACGAGCCTGGCTGCCGTCGCGCCTGGATCGCGCGGTTGTACTTGCTGAGGCCGAAGTCGAACCCGCCCGCGAGCGCCGCGATGGCGCCGTCGCGCGGTTCGAGCGCCACGAGCGCGCCGCCGACCGCGGGCACCTGCGCGAGCCGGTACTGCCCTTCCTCGAAGGGCTCGAGGCAGACCATGTCTCCGGCGGCGAGCACGTCGCCCGCCTGCTGCGGCACGGGACCGAGGGCGCCCTCGGGCAGCGCAGGACGCGCCCAGCGGAGGTCTTCCCAACGCAGCTCGACGGCGACGCCGTCGCGCAGCTCGACCAGCGCGTCGCGCTCGCGCACGGCACGCACGATCGCGACGACGAGGCTGCCGCGGTCCGGGTGGCGCCGGAAGGCCTCGGTCACCGCGGCGGGGTCCGCGGTCCGGGCGGGATCGAGCCGCTCGAGCGGCCCGCGGTAGCCGTGCCGGCGCTCATAGGCGAGCATCGCGCGGCGCGCGGCCGCGGTCGCGGCCTGCTGCAGCCGGCTGTCGACGGTCGTCTTCACCTGATACCCGCCGGTGAGCGCGGTCTCGCCGAACCGCTCGATCATCTCGAGCCGCGCCATTTCGGCGACGAACGGCGCCTCGAGCTCGATGACCGGCCCGTGCATCCGGCCCGAGATCGGCGCGGCGGCGGCGGCGTCGCGGGCGGCCGTGTCGATCGTGCCGGTCTCGACCATGCGCCGGAGCACGTAGGCCCGCCGGTCGCGCGCCCGCTCGACGCTCGCCACGGGATTGTCGCGCGACGGCGAGCGGGGCAGTCCCGCGAGCAGCGCCGCCTCGGGGAGCGTGAGGTCCTTCGGCGGCTTGTCGAAGTACACCTGCGAGGCCGCGCCGATGCCGTACGCCCGCTGGCCCAGGAAGATCTGGTTCAGGTAGAGCGTCAGGATCTCCTGCTTGGTGAACTCGCGCTCGAGCCGGAGGGCCAGGAAGACTTCCTTGAGCTTGCGCCGCAGCGTGCGCTCCGAGGTGAGCACGGTGTTGCGCGCGAGCTGCATCGTGATCGTGCCGCCGCCCTCGCGCACGCCGCCCGCGGCCACGTTGCTTGCGGCCGCGCGGACGAGTCCCTGCCAGTCGACGCCGGGATGCTCGAAGAAGCGCGCGTCCTCGGCGGCGAGGAACGCGTCGATCACGACCGGCGGGATCTCGTCCCACTCGACCGGCATGCGGCGCTGCTCGCCGATCTGCGCGATCAGCTTGCCGTCGCGCGTATACACCGCGAGCGGCATCTGCACCCGCACGTCGCGCAGCTCGGCCGCCCGGGGTATGTCCGGGGCCAGGAACTGGAAGGCGCCCGCAAAGCCGAGCACGACGAGGCCGGCGACTGCCAGCACCAGCGTGAGAACGATCACGAGCAGTCTTCGCATCGAGGTCCGCATGCTCAAATCTGAGACCCAGTCCTTGCCGCTGTCGCGAGGGGATGTGCATAGTAGCTCGCGATTCGTGGGCAGACCCGTCGGGAGGCGGACCCGGATCCGGCGCGGGCCAGTCGGGCCGCGTGGCAACGGTCAGGATTCATGAAAAGCCCGGGGGGCGAGCGCGGCTGATGGACCAATCTGCTATGGCACTCACAATTCTATTTGCCGGAACCCTGATATATAGTGCGCCGGGGGCATGGAATCCACTCCACGATCGCTGCGCAACCTCTTGAACTAAAAGGACTCCATCGTGCTGTTCCAGCGCAGGTCACGACCGGTCATCGGGCTCGACATCACGACGTCGTCGATAAAGCTCATCGAGCTTTCGCGCAGCGGTGACGGTTATCGCGTCGAATCGTACGCGGCCGAGCCGTCGCCCCCGAACGCGATCAACGAGAAGGCGATCGTCGACGCACAGGCGGTCGGCGAGGCCGTGCGCCGCGCAGTCAAACGCGCGGGTGCACGCAGCAAGGAGTGCGCCGTGGCGATCAGCGGCGACGCCGCGATCACCAAGATCATCCAGATGCCGCGCAACCTGCGCGAGGCCGAGCTCGAGTCGCAGGTCGAGATGCAGGCCGACCAGTACATCCCCTTCCCGATGGAAGAG
>RPQJ01000034.1 GCA_003819815.1 Lysobacterales bacterium | reverse complement strand
TTCCTGCTCTGCAGCCTGCAGATCCTGGTGCGCTGGACCCTGCCGCGCTTCCGCTGGGACCAGCTGCTCGGCTTCGCGTGGCGGTTCCTGCTGCCGCTCTCGATCCTGAACCTCGTGGCGACCGTCGCCGTCGTGTGGGCACTCGGGTGACCCGATGAGCGAGCGCAAGCCCTACGTCCGCCGGCGGTACTGGAACGAGCCCGAGATGGGCTGGTACGAGCGCTCGTATTTCTTCGAGATCTGGCGCGGGCTCAAGGTCACGGGCGGGGTGTTCCTCGCGAACCTCTGGAAGTGGATGACGGGCCGCAAGGGCGCGCTCACCGCCTACTATCCCGAGGAGATCCGGGCCGACTACGCCGAGAACAACCGCGGGCGGCACGTGCTCACCCAGCGACCCGACGGCCGGCCCCAGTGCGTCGCGTGCAACATGTGCGCGACCGTCTGCCCGGCGCGCTGCATCGAGATCGACGCGGCCTTCGACCCCGACGATCCGGCCCACCCCAAGTACCCGTCGCGTTTCGAGATCGACTACGCGCGCTGCGTGTTCTGCGGCTTCTGCGTCGAGGCCTGTCCCGAGGACGCGATCCGCATGGTCAAGGACACGCCCGGGTTCCCGGGCTTCGATCGCCACCGCATGTGGTTCGGCCAGGAAGAGCTCCTGAACTGGCGGCCGCAGCAGGACGTCGCGAAGCCCTACCCCGCCGCCGGCCGGCCCGCCCCGGGAGGCACGCCGTGAACGCGGCCCAGGCGCTGCTCTGGTTCTTCGCGGCCGGCGCACTCGCGGGAGGCGTGCTGATGCTCTTCGCGCGCCACCCGATGCGGGTCGCGCTCGCGCTCATCGGCTCGATGCTCTCGCTCGCCGGCATCTACGCGGTGCTCGGCGTGCACGTCGTCGCGGTTTTCCAGGTGCTGATCTACGTCGGCGCCGTGATGGTCTTCATGGTCTACGTGATCATGCTGCTCGACGTGCGCGACCCGTCGTTCCTGCGCCGCTACGGCCCCTCGCTGCTGCCGGCCGCGCTGCTCGCCGGCGCCGTGGCGGTGGCGCTGGGCGCTGCCGTGAGCCGGAGCACGCTGGCCGAGGCGCCGCTCGTCGCGAGCCTTGGCGACCCGGAGCCCGGCACCGCGTTCGCCGTGCAGCCATTCGCGGCCGAGCTGCTCGAGCGCTACTGGCTGCACTTCGAGCTCACGTCCGTGCTGCTGCTCGCGGCGGTCGTCGCCGCGATCGCGGTGGTCCGCAGCGGCCGGAGGCACGATGGATAACACCTCGCTCCTCGTCACGCTCTCGATCGCCCTCTTCGCGCTCGGGCTCCTCGGCGTGATGATCCGGCGCAACGCGCTCGTCATGCTCATGTGCATGGAGCTGATGCTGAACGGCGTGATCCTGAGCATCGTCGCGTTCGCCGCGCGGACGGCGACGGTGTCCGGGACGGTGCTCGTGTTCCTGGTGTTCGTGGTCGCCGCAGCCGAGATCGCGATCGCGATCCCGATCGTGCTGCAGCTCTCGCGCCGCCGGCACACGCTCGATGTCTCGGCCTACGGCGAACTGAAGGGGTGACGATGGGCCTGCTCACCCTCATCGTGCTGCTCCCGCTCGCCGGTTTCCTGCTGAACGGCCTCCTCGGGCCGCGGCTCGGCCGGACGTTCGTGAGCCTCGTGGGCTGCGCGCTGCCGATCGCCGCATTCCTCGCGACGCTCCGGGCGTGGACCCACCTGGGGGGCGGCGAGTCCGCGCTCGTCGAGACCGCCTACACCTGGGCCGTGGTCGGCGGCTCCAGCTTCGACGTCGCCTTCTACTTCGACCGGCTGAGCGCCGTGATGACGCTGATCGTGACGGGCGTGGGCTCGCTGATCCACGTCTACTCGACCGGCTACATGAAGGATGACCCGGGCTACGCCCGCTACTTCGCCTACCTGAACCTCTTCCTGTTCTTCATGCTGCTGCTGGTGCTCGGGCGGTCGCTGCTCGTGTGCTTCGTCGGCTGGGAAGGCGTCGGTCTCGCCTCCTACCTGCTGATCGGCTTCTGGTTCGAGGATCCGGAGAAGGCGCAGGCCGGCAAGAAGGCCTTCATCACCAACCGCGTGGGCGACGCCGGGTTCCTGCTCGGCATGTTCCTGCTGTACCACGCGCTCGGCACGCTCGACTTCGACGCCATCAACGCCGCATTCCAGGGGCCCGTGGCCCCGGCCGTCTCGGCCAGCCTCGTCGGGCTGCTTCTTTTCGTGGGCGCCACCGGCAAGTCAGCCCAGATCCCGCTGCACGTGTGGCTGCCGGACGCCATGGCCGGCCCGACGCCCGTCTCCGCACTCATCCACGCGGCCACGATGGTGACGGCGGGCGTCTACCTCGTCGCGCGCCTGAACGGCCTGTACCTGCAGGCGCCCGAGGCGTCGCAGGTCATCGCCGTGATCGGCGTCGCGACCGCGTTCTTCGCGGCGACCGTGGCGCTCGTGCAGACCGACATCAAGAAGGTCCTCGCGTACTCGACCATCTCGCAGCTCGGCTTCATGTTCGTCGCGCTCGGCGTCGGGGCCTACGGCGTAGCCGTCTTCCACGTCTACACGCACGCGTTCTTCAAGGCGTGCCTGTTCCTCGGCGCCGGCAGCGTGATCCACGCGCTCGGCGGCGAGCAGGACGTGCGGCGCATGGGCGGACTCGCGCGTCGCATCCCGGTGACGTTCGCGACCTTCGCGGTCGCGACGGCCGCCATCGCGGGCCTGCCGCCGCTGGCGGGCTTCTTCTCGAAGGACGAGATCCTGTGGTTCGCGTACGCGAGCGAGCGCGGCGGCTCCACGCTGCTGTGGGCCGTGGCCTCCTTCACGGCGCTGCTCACGGCGTTCTACATGTTCCGGCTGCTGTGGCTCACGTTCCTCACGCCCTCGCGCATGACCCACGAGACGGAGCACCACGTCCACGAGTCGCCGCCCTCGATGACCGTCGTGCTCGCCGTGCTCGCGATCCTCTCGGCGGTCGGCGGCTTCGTGCACGTGCCGCACTACCTCGAGCCGCTGATGCCGCTGCCCGCGACCGACCCGACGCTGCATCACCTCGAGACGCCGCTCATCGTGTTCGCCGTCCTGACCGGGCTGGCCGGGCTGCTCGGCGCCTGGTTCGTCTACCGCAACGGCCTCGGGCGGGCCGAACGGCTCGCGCGGCGCCACGCGGGCGTGCACCGGCTGCTTTCGGGCAAGTACTACGTCGACGAGCTGTACGACGGGGTGATCGGCCGCCCGCTGCACTGGGTGTCCGATCGCGTGTTCCTCCGCATCGGCGACCGCCGGATCATCGACGGCTCGCTGCACGGCCTCGTCGCCATCGCGCAGCGCGCGGCCGGGCGGCTGAGCCGCATCGAGTCCGGCAGCCTGCAGCTCTACGTGCTGCTCGCGGCGCTCGGCGTCGCCGCAGCCCTCGCGCTGGTGTGGCGTCATGGCTGAACCCGTCGCGCTCAACCTGCTCCTGTGGCTCCCGGCGCTCGGCATGGCGCTGCTCGTCGCGGCACCGCGCGCCGGCGACCGGGCCGTGCGCTACTTCACGTTCGGGGTCATGCTCGCGCAGCTCGCGCTCGCCGCATGGCTCTACGGGCGTTTCGACGGCAGCGTGCCCGGCCTGCAGTTCGCGACCCGCATCCCGTGGATCGCCGACTGGGGCGTGCACTACCACGTGGCGCTCGACGGGCTCAACCTGCTGCTCGTCGTGCTCACGGCCTTTCTCGGCCCGCTCGTGGTCGCGGGCGCGTGGACTGCCGTTCGCGAGCACGTCCGCCTCTTCCACGTGATGGTGTTCTTCATCCAGTTCGCGATGCTCGGCACGTTCGTGGCGCAGGACCTCTTCCTGTTCTACGTCTTCTGGGAGGCGATGCTGATCCCGATGTTCCTGATCATCGGGATCTGGGGCGGCGAGCGACGCATCTACGCGACGCTCAAGTTCGTGCTCTACACCGCCTTCGGCAGCATCCTGATGCTCGCCGCCGTGATCTACCTCGTCTGGTCGCTCTCGCGCTCGACCGGCATCGCGTCGTTCGACTTCACGGACCTCTACCGGCACCGGCTGCCGCTCGAGGTGCAGACCTGGCTCCTCGCCGCGTTCGCGCTCTCGTTCGCGATCAAGGTGCCGATGGTGCCGCTGCACACCTGGCTGCCGGACGCGCACGTCGAGGCGCCGACCGCGGGCTCGGTGATCCTTGCGGGCGTGCTCCTCAAGATGGGCACCTACGGCTTCATGAAGCTCGGCTTCCCGCTCTTTCCGGACGCGACGCGCCTGATGACCCCCGCGCTCATGACGCTCGCGGTCGTGGGCATCGTCTACGGCGCGTGCCTCGCGCTCGTGCAGACGGACATCAAGAAGATCATCGCCTACTCGTCGATCAGCCACCTCGGCTACGTGATGCTCGGGCTCCTGAGCCTCGACCTCGTGGGCGTCCAGGGCGCCCTCGTGCAGATGGTGAGCCACGGCCTCGTCGCGGGCGGGCTCTTCACGATGGTCGGCATGATCTACGAGCGCTGCCACACGCGTGAGCTCGCGGCGTACGGCGGCCTCGCGAAGCTGCTGCCCGTCTACTCGGTGTTCTTCATGATCCTGACGCTCGCCTCGATCGGCCTGCCCGGCACGAGCGGGTTCACCGGGGAGTTCATGGTGCTGCTCGGTGCCTTCAATGCGGCGTGGCCGCGGTGGCTCGCGGGCGAGGCCCTGCCGATCGCGCTCGCGGTGGTGGCCGTGACGGGCGTCGTGCTCGGCGCGCTGTACATGCTGTGGCTCGCGCAGCGGATGCTCTTCGGCGCCGTGCGCGTGCCGCACGGGCCGGTCACGGACCTCGGGGTGCGCGAGCGCGTCATCATGATCGCGTTCGTCGTCGCGATCCTGGGGCTCGGGCTCTTCCCGCGCGGCCCGCTCGCGAAGACCGAACTCGCCGCCCGCGAATACCAGGAGCGGGTGCTCGCGACCCGCCTCGACGAGGGCACGCCGTGAACTGGCCGCTCATCCTGCAGTCGATGCTGCCCGAGCACCTGCTGCTCGCGGGCATGCTCGCGATCCTCGGCCTCGAGATCTGGAGCGGGCGGTCGCGCGACGGCCATGCGCTCGCGGTCGTCGCGGTGGCGGCCGCCGGCATCGCCGCACTCTGGCTGCACGCGACCGGCTTCTCGGCGGCGCCTTTCGCGGGCCACTATTCCGTCGACCCCTACACCACCCTGCCGAAGGCCGTGCTGCTCGGGCTCGCGCTGCCGGTGCTCCTCATCTCGCGCGACGATTTCGCCGAGACGCCCTACTACACCCTGGTGCTCGCCTCGCTGTACGGCGCGTGCCTCGTCGTCTCCTCGGACAGCTTCCTCACGCTGTTCCTCGGCCTCGAGATCCTCTCGCTGCCGGTCTACGCGCTCGTCGTGCTCGGCTTCCTGCGGCCGCAGAGCGCCGAGGCGGCGCTCAAGTACCTCGTGCTCGGCGGCGCCGCGACCGCGACGCTGCTGATGGGCATGTCGTTCCTGTACGGCTGGAACGGCTCGCTCGAACTCGCCGTCTTTGGCGACGCGGTGCTCGCAGGCGAGCCGATCGCGCTCGCAGGCGCTGCACTGATCATCGCAGCCCTGTTCCTGAAGGCCGCCGTCGTTCCGCTTCACGCCTGGGCGCCGGACGCCTACGAGGGCGCGAGCGCACCAGTCACGGCGTACATGGCGACGGTGGTCAAGGCCGGCGTGGTGTTCGCCGCGCTGCGCGTGATCGGCACGACGACGCTCACGCCGCCGGTGCTCGGTCTCGTGGCGCTGCTGCCGCTCGTCTCGATGGCGTGGGGCAACCTGGCCGCGATCCGCCAGACGAGCTTCCGGCGCATGATCGCCTACTCGTCGATCGCGCACGCGGGCTACCTGTTCTTCGCGTTCCTGGGCGCCGGAGCGGGCCGCTGGGAAGCGATCGTGTTCTACGTCGTGGCCTACGGCCTCATGAACCTGCTCGCGTTCGCGGCTCTGCCCCGCGGCGCCGACGACGAGCGCCAGGACCGGCTCGACGCGCTCAAGGGGCTGCACCGCCGGCGACCCGCCGCGGCGGCGATGCTCGCGATCGCGATGCTGTCGCTCGCAGGGTTGCCGCCGCTGCCCGGGTTCGTCGCCAAGTTCCTCGTCTTCCGCAACGTGGTCGAGGCCGGGCACACGTTCTACGCGGTGGCCGGACTCGTCGCGAGCTACCTTGGGCTCTACTTCTACCTGCGCGTGATCCAGTACCTGTACATGGGCGAGCCCGAACCGTCCGCGGCGCGCGGACAGCCGCGCAGGCTCGCCTTCGCGGCGAGCGCGCTGTGCCTCGCGCCCGCCGTGCTGCTCACCTTCTTCCCGGGCTGGCTGCTCGACCGGCTGTAGCCGCCGGCGACCGCGCCTAGGCGCCGGCCTTCTTCGCGATCGGCGAATACATGTCGAGGACCTGCATCCGCGCGGCCTGCAGGCGCTCGGAGACCACGCCGACCAGCCGGTGCATGATCTTGTAGCCGAAGTGATGGTCGCTGCGGCACCGCTCGAGCAGCTCGTAGCCGTCGAAGCGGACCGCCTCCACGGGCTCGAGCGCGCGGGCCTGGTAGAACTTGCCGCGCCCCGAGAGCACCGATGACCAGCCGAGCTCGTCGCCTGGCTCGAGCGTGTGCACGCGCAGCGCCTTGCCCTGTGCCAGCATCTCGAGCGCGACGCGACCCTTCAACAGGAAGAAGAACTCGTGGCGCTCGTCGCCCTCGGCAAAGATGATCGCGTCCTTGGCGTAGGTCGCGAGCGACCCCATGCTCGCGAGCGTCTCGCAGTGCTCCACCGTGAGCCCCTGGCTGAACGGGTGCTGCTGGATGGCAGCGAGTATCGAGTCGACCATCGCGCTATCTCCCCGGGGCGGCATTCCGCGGCCCGCATGTTCGCCTTGCGGCACCTGAGCGGGGATTCTACGCTTGCCGGTCTCCGCCGCGTCGAGGGAAACGCGCCATGACCACGGACCGACGCATCGTCCTGCACCACGCGCCGAACACCCGCTCGACCGGTACGCTGATCCTGCTCGAGGAGCTGGCGGCCGACTACGAACTCGATGTGCTCGACTTCAAGGCCGGCGAGCACCACTCGCCCGAGTACCTCGCGATCAACCCCATGGGCAAGGTACCCGCCATCGTGCACGCCGGCACGGTGGTCACGGAGCAGGTCGCGATCTACCTCTACCTCGCCGACCTCTATGCCGATCGCGGGCTCGCCCCGCAGATGGGCGACGCGCTGCGTGGCGCCTACCTGCGCTGGCTGGTGTTCTACGGCACCTGCTTCGAGCCCGCGATCATCGACCGCTCGCAGCAGCGCGCGCCGGCGCCCGCCTCGACCTCGCCCTACGGCGACTTCGACACCCTGCTCGGCGCGCTCACGGCCCGGCTCGAACACGGGCCGAACCTGCTCGGCGAAACGTTCACGGCGGCAGACGTGCTGTGGGGTACCGCGCTCGGCTGGACCACGCAGTGGGGACTCGTGCCGAAGACGCCGGTCATCGAGCGCTACGTGCAGGCGTTCGACTCCCGGCCGGCCGCGATCCGGGTCCGTGCAGCGGACGCCGAACTCGCGGCGCGGATGGTCTGAGCCGGGATGACCCCGGCCGAGCTTGAGGCGTACCTGCGAGAGCGCATCCCGCTGTCCCGGGCGCTCGCGGTCGAGGTGATCGAGGCCGGGCCGGGGCGCGTGGTCGTCGCGGCGCCGCTCGAGCCCAACGTCAATCACCGGGAGACCGTGTTCGGCGGCAGCGCCTACGCGGTCGCGGTGCTGGCCGCGTGGTCCGTGGTCCTGCTCCGGCTGCGTGCCGACGGGCTCGAGGGCCGGATCGTGATCCGGCGCGGTGCGATGGACTACGAGAGGCCGATCGCCGCCCGCTTTCGCGCCGTCGCCTCGGCGCCCGCCGCCGCCGAGTGGCGCCGCCTGACCGCCGCGCTCGCCCGCGGCCGGCCGGCGCGCGTCGCGGTGAGCGCGACGCTCGAGTGCGCAGGCACCGGCGCCGGGCGTTTCGACGGCGAGTTCGTGGTGCTGCCGCCCGCCTGATTCAGACGATGCCCGCCGCGGCGAGCCCGGTGACTTCCTCCGCGACGTAGCCTGCGTCCGCCAGCAGTTCGTGGGTGTGCTCGCCCACCCCGGCCGGCGGCGAGCGCACCTCGGCCGGGCTCGCACCGAAACGTGGTGCCGGCGCCGGGTGCGACACGCCGCCGAGCTCGAAGTACGCGCCCCGGGCGACGTTGTGCGAATGCTGCGCGGCCTCGGCGAAGTCGAGCACCGGCGCGAAGCAGACGTCCGTACCCTCCAGCAGCGCGCACCACTCGGCGCGGGTCTTCGAGCGGAAGAGCGCGGCGAATCGCGCCTTGTGCTTCGACCAGTTCGCGACGTCGAACTGCGCTGCCTCGAGCCCGTCGCCCGCGAGGCCGCACTTCTCGAGCAGCAGCCGGTAGAACTGCGGCTCGAGCGCGCCGACCGAGATCCACTGCCCGTCCGCGCACTCGTAGCAGTCGTACCAGTGCGCTCCGCCGTCGAGCGCGTTCGACTGCCGTCGGTCCACCCAGAGCCGCTGCGCCCGGAGCCCCTGGACCAGCGTGCTCATCACGGCGCAGCCGTCGGTGATCGCGCCGTCGATGACCTGCCCCTCGCCGGTGCCGCGCGCGTGCAGGATGCCGCTCACGAGCCCGAGCGCCATGAACATCGCCCCGCCGCCGACGTCGCCCACGACCGTGGGCGGAATCGACGGTGCGGAATCGCGGTGGCCGCCGTGGTTCAGGATGCCGCTCAGGGCAACGTAGTTGATGTCGTGACCGGCCGCGTGCGCGAGCGGGCCCGACTGGCCCCAGCCCGTGAGGCGCCCGTAGACGAGCCGCGGATTCCTCGCGAGGCACGCCTCCGGACCGAGACCGAGACGCTCCATGACGCCCGGCCGGAAGCCTTCGAGCAGTGCGTCCGCCCGCTCGACGAGGCGCAGCACGACCTCGGCGGCACCCGCCTGTTTCAGGTCGACGGCGATCGAGCGCTTGCCGCGCCGCGTCAGGTCGAACGCGGGGCTGGCGCCGAAGGGTAACGAACCGCCCTTGCGGTCGACGAGCACGACGTCGGCCCCGAGGTCGGCGAGCAGCATGCCGCAGAAAGGCCCCGGGCCGATGCCCGCGAGCTCGACGACCCGGACCCCGGCGAGCGGGCCCGTCACAGCGACCTCGCGACGATTTCCTTCATGATCTCGTTCGCGCCGCCGTAGATGCGCTGCACCCGCGAGTCGGCGTAGAGCTGCGAGATCGGGTACTCGCGCATGTAGCCGTAGCCGCCGAAGAGCTGCAGGCACTCGTCCATCACGCGGCACTGCGCGTCGGTGATCCAGTACTTGGCCATCGAGGCGGTGACGGTGTCGAGCGTGCCCGTGCTCAACCTGTCGATGCAGTCGTCGATGAAGACGCGCGCCACCTGCACCTGCGTCTTCACCTCGGCGAGCTTGAAGCGCGTGTTCTGCATCTCGAGCAGCGCCTGCCCGAAGGCCTTGCGCTCGCGCACGTAGGCCGTCGTGAGCTCGAGCGCGTACTCCATCGCGGCGACGCCGCCGAGCGCGAGCAGCGCGCGCTCGTACGGCAGGTCGCGCATGAGCTGCACGAAGCCCTGCCCCTCCGCGGGCCCGAGCAGCCAGTGCGCCGGGACCCGGCAGTCGTCGAAGAAGAGCTCCGCGGTGTCCCAGCCGTGCTGGCCGATCTTCTCGAGCACCCGGCCGACGCGGTAGCCGGGCAGGTCCTTCGTCTCGACCATGACGATCGAGATGCCCTTCGCGCCCCGGGCGGGGTCGGTCTTGGCGACGACGCCCACGAGGCCCGCGTGCAGGCCGTTCGAGATGAAGGTCTTGGCGCCGTTCAGCACGTAGTGGTCGCCCTCGCGCACCGCGCGCATCTTGACGGCCTGCAGGTCGGAGCCCGCGCCCGGCTCGGTCATCGCGATGGCGCCGACGAGTTCGCCGCTCGCCATGCGCGGCAGCCAGTCGCGCTTCTGATCCTCCGACCCGTAGTTGAGTACGTAGTGCGCGAGGATGCTGTGGACCATGTGACCGAAGCTCGTGATGCCGCGCCGGCCCATCTCCTCGACGACCACCGCCTCGTGGCGCGCGTCGCCGCCGACGCCGCCGTACTCCGCCGGGATGTCGGTGCAGAGCAGGCCCACCTCGCCCGCCTTGTTCCACAGGTCGCGGTCGACGTGGTGCTGATCGCGCCAGCGCGCGTCGTTGGGCACGATCTCGTTCTCGACGAAGCGGCGCGCGGCGTCGCGGAAGAGCTCGAGCTCGTCGTCCATCCAGCGGGAACGGTACGGAACGGGGTTCACGGCGGGTCTCCAGTGTCGATGCGATGCAGTCGCTCATGACAACCGGAACCGGGGCCGCTTGTCCAGCGAGTGCTCGACTCCCGCGCCGGTCCGGCGGATCCGCTACCATCCGGGCAGACGATCAGGAGGCCATGAACCGATGCCCCGACGCCGACCCACGCTGCTCGCGGCAACGCTGCTCGTTCCGGCCCTCTGGCTGGCCGCCGCAGCGCGTCCCGTCGCCGCGGACGAGCGCTACTGGCCGCCGATCGTCGATCCGGCGACCGGTGAATACACCCCCGGCCGCTGGGTCTGGGCCGACCTCCTGACTTCGGACGTCGCGCTCGCCGCCGAGTTCTACGGCCAGGTGTTCGGCTGGACGTTCGAGACCTACGGCGGCACGGATGATCGCGACACCTACACGCTTGCGCTTGCCGACGGGCTGCCGGTCGGCGGCCTGGTCTTCGACCCGCGCGCCGATCGCGGGGCGGAGCAGGCGTCGCGCTGGATTGGACTGGTTTCGGTGCCGGACCCGAAGGCGGCCGCGGCTGCGGTGACGAAGCGCGGCGGGAAGGTGCTGATGCAGCCTGCGTCGCTCGGCGAGCGGGGCGTAACGGCCGTGCTCCAGGATCCGGAGGGCGCACTCTTCGGCGTCGTTCGCTCGAAGCACGGCGATCCGGCGGATTACCGCGGCGACGTGCACGAGTGGCTGTGGATCGACCTGTGGACGGGCGACGTCGAGCGCGCCGTCGAGTTCTACGGGGCCGTCGCCGGCTACCAGACCACGCCGCTGCCCGCCAATGGCAAGCGGCAGGGTGTCAGGCTCGACTCGGGAGGCCGGCCGCGCGCAGGCATCGTCCGCAAACCGGACGGTGCGACGACGACGTGGCTCCCCTACGTGCGCGTCACGGACGCACGGGCGACCACCGAAGCGGCCCGCAAGGCCGGTGGACGCGTGCTGATGGAGCCACGGCCATGGGAGCGCGCCGTCGTGGCGATCGTGGCCGATCCGACCGGAGCGCCCGTAGGCGTCGCCCAGTTGCTCGAGCAGGAGGCGCAGCCGTGAAGACGATCCGCATCGACCGCGCCGCGCGCACCGCGCTGGCCTGCTCGCTCGTCACGTGCGCGGTCGCGCTGCAGGGCTGCGGCAGCGACGGCGTGTCGACCAGCGTCAGCGTGGGCGTCGGGTACGGTGGGTATTACGGTCCCTACTATGGGCCCGGCTACTACGGGCCCGGGTATTACGACCCGTACCCACCGGTGGTCATCGTGCCGCCGGGCCGCCCCGAGCGTCCCAACTACGACCGACCGACCACGCTGCCCGCGGAGGTGGGCCCGAGCCGGCCACCGAACGTCAGTCGACCGACCACGCGCCCGTCGCCGCGTCCAGCGACGCGACCGATGCCGCGCGCGGGCCGTCGATGACGCACCGCGCGCCCGCCTGCCTTGCTGCGGCAGGCGGGCGCAACGGGCATCAATACTCGTAGAACATCTTCTGGATCCGCACCGGATCCGTCGTCTTCGTCAGCGCGAGCTGCAGCAGCACGCGGGACTTGGCGGGATTCAGCTCACCCGACACCACGAAACCCTTCTCGTCGTCGTTGACTTCGTTGTTGCGCAGTACGATGCCCGAGGGAAGGCGCGTGCTGCGGACGACGACGATGCCTGACTTCGCGGCTCTCGTCAGCGCGTCGAGCGCCGGCGTGGTCATGTTGCCGTCGCCGACGCCCGCGATCACGAGGCCCTTCGCGCCGTTCTTGACGGCGGCGTCGATCAGGTCGGCGCTCATGTTCGCGTGCGCGTAAAGGATGTCGACGCGCGGCAGCGTCGAGAGCCTGCCGACGGAGAACTCGCTCGCGGGGCCGACCTTCCGGTCCATCGGCTCGAACCAGCGGATCTTGCCGGTGTGCACGAGGCCGGCCGGCCCCCGGTTCACGCTCGCGAACGTCGCCACGCTCGTCGTGTCGGTCTTCACGACGTTGCGGGCATAGTGGATCACGTCGTTCAGCACGACGAGCGTCCCCTTTCCGCGGGCGCGCGCGTCGGCCGCCACTGCGACGCCGTTGTAGAGATTGCCCGGACCGTCGGCGCTCACGGCCGTGGCGGGGCGCATGGAGCCCACCATCACGACCGGCTCGTCGCTCTTCGTGACGAGGCTGAGGAAGTAGCTCGTCTCCTCGAGCGTGTCGGTGCCGTGGGTGATCAGCACGCCGTCGATGCCCGGATCGGCGAGCGCCGCGTCAACGCGGCGGGCGAGCTCGAGCCACAGCGCGTCGTTCATATCCTGGCTGCCGATGTTCGCTACCTGCTCGCCCGTGATGTCCGCGAGCTGGTCGAGGTTCGGCACCGCCTTGAGCAGCGAGTTCACGTCGTAGGCGCCGGACCTGTAGCCGTAGTCCGTCGCGCTCGGCTGGGCGCCGGCGATCGTGCCGCCCGTGGCGAGCACCCGGACGTGCGGAATGTCGGCCGCCCGAGCTGCCGCGGCATGCCCCGCGAGACCGAAGAGACCCGCCATTGCGACGATCGCTGCAGCGTAGCTCATGCCGCCACTCCTCCGGCGTTGCACCACGGCGTGCGCCTACTTCACGTTCGCCGACTCCCACGCCCGCACCCGGGATCGTGCCGCGTCGAACAGTCGCTCGTAGTTCTCGCGTCGTACCTTCCGGCTTGCCTCGGGCGAGAGGCGCTCCCAGATCGGGCTCCACATCTCGTAGACGCGCAACTGCGCCGCCTGGTCCCGCGGCGCCACGTTGTCGGTACCGAACAGGAAGCGGTCTGGATGCTTGTTCAGCATCTCGGAGGTGTTGGCGATCGACTGCGGGGACGACACGGCGTACTTCGCCACTTCGTCCCACGATATGTCGAAGTACACGTGACTCAGCGTCGGGTCGTTCAACATCGCGTCGACGATTTCCCGGTAGGTCGGGTTGCGCTCCGCGGTACCCGCCGTCGCCTGGCCCTGCACCGGGTGCACCACCCGGCCGAGCCCGAGGTGCGCCCAGATGATGGTGGTCTTCGGGTGCCGTCGCAGCAGGGCCTTCATCTGCTGCAGGTACACTGGTTCGCTTCCCGCCCCGGCGAACGGCATGTCGATGTCGTTGTGCAGGATGACGACCAGACCGGCCTGGCCTGCGAAGTCCAGGATGCGGTCGAGCGCAGGGTCGGTGAGGCTCGCGACGTCGCCGGCCACCTTGCCCGAGACGAACTCCTTGTGGATGGTGAACTCGCCGATGCCCGTGAAGACTCCGGGGAACGTCTCCAGCACGCGGCGGATGTGGTCCACGGCGTACATGTCCGCCGGGTTGAAGCCCGTGATCATGGGGTCGAGCCGCTGCTGCTGCGCCGGAGTCAGCTTCTGGTAGGCGCGGGCGATATAGGCGTCGGTGAACGAGTAGTAATAGAGCGGCGCGTCCGAGTGCAGGTAGTAGGTCGGCGCGAAGTCGCCGGAGTTGTCGTACGACCAGGTCTGCTGCAGCGGGATGCCGAACACCGTCGAGCGGCAGATCTCGCCGCCCATGATCTCGTCCACGTACCGGCGCATGTCCGTGCCCTGCTGCACGTAGTTCGTCAGGTGGAAATGCGAGTCGTTGAACAGGCAGTCCTCCACCGGGGCCGCCGCCGCGAGCGGGGCCAGGCACGGCAGCAGGGCGACGCCCACTGACGCCGTCAGCAGGACCGCGGTTCGATTCGTGATCGCTTCTCGCATGATCGATGTTCCTTCCCGCCCCGGGGGCGACGAGCGAACGGCCTAGAAGAAGACCGAGAAAGAAGACGCCAGCGTCCACCCGTCCTGCCCGCCCGTGTAGTACCCGAAGGTGCTGCTGACGGGCGACTTGTTGACGTCGAGCAGTTGCAGGTTGAGACGGTGGTTGCGCGTCGGGTACGGATACCAGTTCATGCCGAGGCCATACTCGGAGCTGTCGCCGAAGCCCGCGTCGTCGTCGCCGTAGATCTGCGAGGTGAGGCCGTAGACCTCGAGCTTCTGCTTGATCGGATAGAAGGACCCCTGCACGTAGAAGCCGGTGTCCTTGATTTCCCGCACGGGCAGCAGGCCGTCGGCCAGGAAGTTGTCGAGCGTCCGCGAGTAGTACTCGGCCTGCAGGAACATGCCGCGGTACTTGACGCCGGCATCGAGCGCGACGATCTCGTAGTCCGCTTCGTCGATCGTGACGCCCGGCGCCAGTGCGCCGGTCTCGAACAGGTTCACGCTGTCGGCCAGCCGCAGCGTGGTGTTCTCGGGACTGTCGCCGGAATCCCGGAAGCTCTGCTCCGGACTGTCCACGTACGACATGCCGAACCGGGTGGCGAGCTCCTCGTGCCACTCCCAGTCGCCGTACGCACCGCGCGGGCCGAACTCGTGCGTGGTCGGCATCCACCAGACGGTACCGCCGTAGGTGTACTTGCGATCGAGCTGGCTCGCCTTGACGCCGAGCGCGCTGTTGTTGTTCGAGACGGTGGCCGTGTACCACAGGCCCGGCAGCGCCTCGCCCGTCGCATAGATGCCGGAACCGAAGAACGGCCGGAAGAACTCGTCCGCCATGACGCGGTCGTGGCCGAGCCAGTAGGGATGCGAGCCGGAGAGCGAACGCGAACCCGGATTGCCGGCGAGACCGGCATACAGGCTGAACTTGCGGCTGAACTGATAGCCGAGGTTCGCGAAGATCGCGTCCTGGTCGGTCGTGTTCACCGTCCAGAACGTGACGTTGTAGATGAGCTTCTCGCTGCCCATCCAGCCTTTCAGGAACATCATGATGCGGTGCGAGAAGAGGTCGCTGCGCACGTCGACCGGGCGCTCGTTGCCGAGGTGGTCGGTGAAGACCTGGTCGTCGTCGTGCTGGCTCATGTATCGAGCCATCGCATAGGTGCTGATCGAGAGTTCGCCGTAATCATTGCGGCCGACGAGGAATCCGGTGCCCGGATCGTAGACGCCCCAGGTCTCGACCGTCCGAGGCGTCGGCGTGCGCGATGCCTCCTGCTCCTCAGCCTGCGGCTCGGCGGCACCTGCCACCACGACGGGAGCCTGCGTGGCCGGCGCCGCGCCGGGTGCCTCGGTCGCGGGCGTCGGGACGGCCGCAGCAGGGCCCGCCTGGGACTGCAACTCCCGCTTTAACTCCTCGATGACGGCGTCACGCTCGGCGAGCTGCTGCTTCATCGCGGCCTGCTCGGTCTCCAGTTGACGCAACCGCTCCTCGATCGACGAGTAGGAGCTCTGGGCGCTGGCGACGGTCACCGACATCGCCAGGGCAGCCAGGATCGACGCTCTCAACAGGTTCATCACGCACCTCGCCCCGGATGGGGAAACAGACCGGGGCATCGCTGCCCTGGCCCGTAACGGCACGGAAGCTGCCGTTACCGTTCCAACATCGACCTCGACTCGCGCCGGGCGCGCGTCCGCTCAGTTCGGATTCGCCCCGAACACGCCGACGCCGAGTTCGGCCGCGATGTCCTGGATCGCCTTCATCGAACGCACGCTGTTGCCGGCCTCGTTCAATCGCGGCGAGAACGCGGCGATCGCGAAGCGGCCTGGCACCACGGCGACGATGCCGCCGCCGACGCCGGTCTTCGCCGGCAGGCCGGCCGTGTACATCCACACGCCCGACTCGTCGTAGAACCCGGCCGTGGCCATCACGGCCAGGAGCTCTGGCACGTGCTTCGCCGGCATCACCTGCTTCCGGGTCAGGGGGTTCACGCCGCCGTTGGCCAGCGTGGCACCCATCATGCCGAGATCCTTCGCGCTGACGCCGACGGAGCACTCGCGCGTGTAGACCCGCAACGCCTCCTCCGGATCGCTGTAGAGGCGACCCCAGTTGTAGAGCAGGTTCGCGATGCCGCGGTTGCCATAGGCCGTCGAGTACTCGGAGTCGTACACTTTCTCGAGCACGGTGAGTGGCCTTCCCGCGAAGTCGCTCAGGTTCTGCTGCACCTTGTTCGAGCGCTGCTGTTCCGACGTCGCCTGCACGAGGCTCACGGCCGCGATGGCGCCGGCGTTCACCAGCGGATTGACGGAGTCCTCATACACCCCGAGCGCCAGCTTCGAGTTGAACGCCATGCCGGTGGGCTCGACCCCGATCTTCTCCTTCAACACCTCGGGGCCCTGCTCGGCCATCACCAGCGCGGCCGTGAACGGCTTCGACACCGACTGGATCGAAAAGACATAGTCGACGTCGCCTGCGCTGTAGACCTTGCCGTCCTTCGCGACGATGACTACGCCGAAGAGGTCGCTCGGCGTTTCCGTGAGGATGGGGATGTAGTCCGCGTTCTTGCCGTCCTTCAGGTCCTTGTACTTCGCGTACGCCGCGTCGACGACCCGCTGGAAGTCCTTGACGGCCGGATCCGGCACGGGGCCCTTGGCCCATGCAGGCATCGCTGCGACGGACAGCATGGCCGCAGCGGCGACGGCCGTCAGAGCCCTGGATCTCGCGTTCGTGATCATGAAGTCTCTCCTGGTCAGAGCTTGGTGCTGAAGCTGTATTTGACGCTGAACTGGAAGCGCACGTTGTCTTCCGACGCGCCGTCGTTGTTCTCGCGCTCGCCCCACATGAGTTCGCCGCCGACCATCAGGTTGTCGGCGGGGTAATACAGCAGGTTGCCCGAGGCATAGTCGATCCTCTGGAACGCGCCCGGGTCCTGGAAGTTCGTGTTATCCACTTCCGTGTAGCTGTATCCGAGCGAGCTCGACCACCGGTCGCTCCACCAGTGGTCGTAGTAGGCGAGCACGCCGGTAAGCGGAACCGCCTCGGCCTCGAGATCAGTGACAACGCCCGTGTTCCAGTTCGCGGACGGAGCGAGGTCCATGCCGCCGTCGTTCATGTAGCTCGCGATGCCTTCGCCGTAGACGACCTGCAGCCGGACGGCGTCCTTCTCGAGCACGTTGAACACGGTGCCGACGTTGACGCCCCAGCCCACCTCGCTGCCCTGGGTCCAGTTGTCCGTCGGATCCACCCGCAGCTCGTAGCCCACCTTGCGGAGGATGCCGCCTACCAGCACGTGACCCCAGTCGCCTTCATGGCGGAACTGCGCCGTCAGGTCGGGCACCTCCTCGTCGTTCCGCACGTCGACGTCCTCGAGCCCCTCGATCGTGCGAAGGCTGCCCGGGTCGATGTCGTTGCTCGGACGCTCGATGGCGATGGCGAAGTGGTTCTGGTCGGTCTTGTACGGCGTCCAGCGGATCTGCACGTTGCGGTAGAACACCATGCCCGACGGGCCCCAGTAGTCGATCGTGTTCGGGAACACGTCGATGTCCATGAACAGGCTGTGCGTCTGGCCGGCGAGGATCTGGCCCCATTCGCCGTAGAAGTGCCGCAGCCGCATCGTGGTCTGGCCGGCATCGACGCCGGTGCCGAACAGGTCGAACTCGAACTTGAAGCTGAGCGGCGCGGTGCTGGAGCCCGTCGGCATCGTGCCCTTCACGCCGAAGCGGCTCTGCTTGACGCTGATGCTGGCCTGGCCGTCCTCGCCGCACGCATTGTCGAAGCAGATCTTCGAGGGCCGGAATGCGTCGTCCCAGTCCGGGTCCAGCCGACCGCCGATGTCCTGGATGTAGTCGGCCTGGGCGAAGCCGTAAATTTCGAAATTACGGTCCGCATCCTCGCCGCGCGCTGCGGCACTCGCCAGCAGCGCGGCAGAGACCGCGGCGGCCAGGAA
Organism: Lysobacterales bacterium; assembly: GCA_003819815.1. Classification (GTDB taxonomy): domain Bacteria; phylum Pseudomonadota; class Gammaproteobacteria; order Steroidobacterales; family Steroidobacteraceae; genus RPQJ01. Next base: position 12,185 of record RPQJ01000034.1, on the reverse strand, counting down.
GCGTTTCGACGTCAGAAGTTTGACGGTATCCATACGCGTGTCCTTTGGTAGTGCCTTCGAAGCGACCACCGGGCGTACGAATGCCGCCGTGGAGGGCCGGTCGGGCGCGTCGCCGCACAGGGTCTTGCGAGAAATTCTATGCTTCGAGCCCGCAGCCAGCATTTGATCTTGTGACAGATCGGGTAGTAACTTGGACAGGCGCGACGGAAGCGACGGGACACGCTGCGCATCGGTGCCGTGGGCGCAAGATGCCGTTAGAGGTACGCTTCGAGGATGCGGCAGATACCTACAGCCATAGCGGATTCCGTACCCCCCGAAGGATCGACGCACATCAGCGTCGCATGGAGCATCCCCTCGGTTCTGCGCGACCTCGGCGTCGACCTTGCAGAGGCCCTGAAGGCCGCCGGCATCCACCGCCACCCTTTCGACAGCCCTGAGAGCCGGATCGAGTACCGGGAATTCAACAGGCTGGTGGCCGCCTGCGCGCAGCTCACGAACTGCGATCACTTCGGGATGCTCGTCGGCCAGCGCACGGGGCTCGCGGATCTCGGCCTCGCCGGACGCTCGGCGCTCTGCGGGACCACGGCCGACGAGGGGTTGCGCAACCTCGCCCGTCATTTCAACCTGCACAGCAGTGCGACGACCGTCAGTCTCGTGACTTCCGGCGGCTACGCGCGCTTGATCTGGGCGATCTCGATTACCGGCATCACGGATGCGAGGCAGATGCAGTTCGGCGCGCTCGCCGTCGCACGCAACGTCCTGCAGGAGCTTTGTGGTCCGCAGTGGCGACCGACGGTCGTGACGATCGCAGCCCGCGCACCGGGCAACGTGCATCCGCTCGTGCGGTTCTTCCGCGCGCCGCTGCGATTCGACAGCGACGAATCGGCGGTGATCTTCGAGGAGCGCTGGCTCGATCGGCCGCTGCCCCCCGTACCTGCAGGCTTGCGCCGGCAGACCGCGGCCGAGATTCGCGCAGGCCAGTCGGCGGTCCGCGCAAACTTTCCGGCCACCGTGCGTCGCGTCGTGCGCAAGCAGATCATCGTCGGCCAGAGCAGCATGAACGACATCGCGGCGATCTTCGGCGTGCACCGCCGCACGCTGGACCGCCACCTGCAGGAGCACGGCGTGCACTTCAGCGAATTGCTCGAGGAAGTGAAGCTGGACATCGCGCAACTGCTGCTCGGGGACACACGAATGCCGGTGCAGCAGGTCGCCGAGTCACTGCGATTCTCCAGCGCCGCCAATTTCGCGACGGCGTTCCGGCACTGGACGGGAATGACGCCGAGCGAATATCGGCGCCGGCAGGACACCTCGGCCGGGACGCCACGCCGCTGAAGGGAAACGGCAGGCGTCAGGCGGGCAGTTCAGCAATTCCCGTGGCCGCCTTCGGGTCGGCGCCGAACACGGACTTGACCTCGAGGAACTCCTCGAAGCCGAACGCACCCCACTCGCGACCGAGCCCGGACTGCTTGTAGCCCCCGAACGAGCCGCACACGTCGAGGCTCGCGCCGTTGATGTGCACGTTGCCGGCGCGGATCCGCGAGCCCACGCGGCGCGCGTGCTCGTGCGTGTCGCCGAAGACGTACGCGGAGAGCCCGTACGGGGTGTCGTTCGCGATGCGGACCGCCTCGTCCTCGGTGTCGTACGGCAGGATGCACAGCACGGGCCCGAAGATCTCCTCGCGCGCGATCGTCATGTCGTTGGTCACGTTGCTGAAGATCGTCGGGCGGGTGTAGAAGCCGCGCGCCATCCCTTCGGGGCGACCGGGGCCGCCGGCCACGACCTTCGCGCCTTCCTTGACGCCCTGCTCGATCAGGCCCTGGACCTTGCGCCACTGCATCTCGCTCGCCTGCGGGCCCATGTCGGTATCGGGGCTCGCGGGGTCGCCGACCTTGACGGTCGCGGCGACCGCAGCCGCGATCGCCTCGACCTGCGGGAGCAGCTTCCGGGGCACGAGCATCCGCGACGGCGCATTACAGCTCTGGCCCGTGTTGTTCATCATCACGAGCACGCCGTGACCGACGGCCTGCTCGAGCGGCGCGCCCTCGAGGATGATGTTCGGCGACTTGCCGCCGAGTTCGAGCGAGACCTTCTTGACGGTGTCCGCGGCGGCCTTGTCGACGAGGACGCCGGCCCGGGTCGAACCCGTGAACGACACCATGTCGACGTCCGGGTGCGAGGCGATCGCGTTGCCGACCGTCGGCCCGTCGCCGTCGACGAGGTTGAACACGCCGGGGGGCACGCCGGCCTCGTGCAGGATCTCGGCCAGCACGTGGCCCGAGAACGGCGCGATCTCGGAGGGCTTCAGCACCATCGTGCAGCCGCAGGCGAGCGCCGGGGCAACCTTGCAGGCGATCTGGTTCGCGGGCCAGTTCCACGGCGTGATGAGCCCGCAGACGCCCACCGGCTCGCGGACGATCTGCGTCGTGCCCTGCATGCGCTCGAAATCGAAATCCGCGAGCACGCCGCGCGCCACCATGAAGTGACCGAGGCCCGAGGGCGCCTGCAGCGGCTTGGCAATCTTCTCGACCGGCGCACCCATTTCCTCGGAGATCACCTGCGCCATGTCCCCGATGCGGCGCTTGTAGACCGCGATGATGCGGTCGAGCAGCGCGAGGCGCTCCTCGCGCGACGTCGTCGAGAACGTCGCGAACGCGCGGCGGGCCGCTGCGACGGCGCGATCCACGTCCGCGCGGCCGCCGAGCGAAATGTGCCCGGCCACCGCTTCGGTGGCGGGATTGATCACGTCCAACGGGCGGGATTCGGCCGGTGCCACCCAGGCGCCGTCGATGTAGAAACGGGTGTAGTCGCGCATGGCTCTCCCCTTCGCTAGAAGCTCGCGCTGTAGAACAGCATCGGGCCGCGGTATGTCCAGTCCAGTGCACCTTCGAAGCGGTCCTTCGTCACGTCCACGTCGATCGTGAACTGGTTGTAGCCCGCCCCGACGCCCAACCAGGTCTTCGGCTGCCAGAGTACCGCGAAGCGGTAGTCCTGCAGGTTGCCGTCGATGTCGTCGATCGACAGCGCGAAGAACTGCGCCGACGCATCCAGCCAGAACGAGTGCGTGAGGTTCCAGAGCCCGCGGACGCCCACGACCGGCAGCGGCGCGCCGACGGATCCTTCCTCCCGGATGCCGCCCGCGACGGGCTGTCCGTCGACGGTGCCCTCGCCGTCGATCGCGAGCGACAGGTCCGTGTAATGCAGGCCGAGCGTGCCGGACAGCTCGTAGCGTTCCCGCTTCAGGAGCACGTACTCGTAGGCCAACTCGTAGACGTCGAACTCGAACTCCGCGTCGACCTCGGCGCTCGTCGGGTAGACGACGTCACCCCACGAGATGTCCCGGTCGAGGCGCCTCGATTGGGAAACCGAATTATTGAACCAGAGCGCACGCAGCTTGTGCCTATCGGCGAACCGCCACGTGCCGTCGAAGCGGAAACGCGTCGCGTCGCCGTCGCCGAAGGTCCGCTCCCAGTCGATCTGCGAGCCGCGGCCGGATTCGCCATCCAGCCGCACCTCGGTGTCGGTCTCGAGGATGAAGGTGCCGAGCGCGAAATTGAAGGAGTCGGCCAGCAGGTCGGGGGCTTCGGCCGCCCACGCCGCGGGACCGGCCGGCATGGCGGCGATCCCGAGGATCGCGGCCCATCGTGCGAGACGCCACCGACGCACGTTCGCTGCCTGACGCATAATCCTCCCCCCGCACCGCGCTTCGCAGTCCCTTCGACTTTAGGCGTTCGCCAACGACGGGGCAATCGGCAGTATCCGGCGGTTTGCGCCACGATGCGGGCCGAGCAGTTTGCGCAATGGGACGGTGTGGTCGCAGTCTGGAGAACTCGCTGATGAAGACCAGGACGATGTCGCTGCAGATGGCGAACTGGTGGGGGTGCGCCGCGCTGCTCGGCTCCGTGGCGTTGCCGGCCCTCGCCACGACGACGCTGCCGCCTGCCGAGCCGGTCGCCGGGGTCGCCGACCGACCCCGCGTCGGGCTCGTGCTCGCGGGCGGCGGCGCCAAGGGCGGCGCGCACGTCGGCGTACTGAAGGTGCTCGAGGAGATGCGGGTACCGATCGACTGCATCGCCGGCACCAGCATGGGCGCGCTGGTCGGCGGCGGCTACGCCTCGGGAATCCCCGCCGCAGGCCTCGAGGAGTTCATCACCGGCATCGACTGGCAGGCGGTGGTGGGCGGCGTGGGCCGTCGCGATTTCCAGACCATCGAGCAGAAGCGTGCCGGCGCGACCTACAGCAACGACATCGAGATGGGCCTGAAGGACGGGAGCCTCCGGCTGCCGGCCGGCATCGTGAACACCAGCAACATCGAGGACCTGCTGCGCACCTACGTCGCCCGCGCGCGGGCCCAGTCCGACTTCGACGAGCTGCCGATCCCCTTTCGGGCCGTCGCCACCGACATGGTGAGCGGCAGGATGGTGGTGCTCGACAGCGGCGATCTCGCCACCGCCATGCGAGCCAGCATGGCGATCCCGGGCGCTTTCGCGCCGGTCGAGATCGGTGAGTACCTTCTTTCCGACGGCGGCATGGTGCGCAACATTCCCGTGGACGTGGCGCGCGAGCTCTGCGCGGACGTCGTCATCGTCGTGAACCTGGTCGAGCAGGAAGTGAAGCGCGAGAAGCTGCGGACGGCGCTGCAGCTGGTGAGCCGCAGCACCGACGTGATGATCGTCGCGAACGAGAACCTGCAGCTCGACAGCCTCGCCGAGCGGGACATCCGCATCGACGTGATCATGGGCGACATCACCACGGCCGACTTCGAGCGCGTGCCCGAAACGATCCCGCTGGGCGAGCAGGCCGCCCGGGGCATGGCCGACAAGCTGGCCGGGCTCGCGGTCCCGGCCGAGCAGTACCAGGCGTGGCGCAACGCCGTCACCGCGGGCCAGGGCATCGAGGCCCGTCTCGCCGACGTGAACTACCGGGGGCTCGAGCGGGTCAACCCCGAGTACCTCAGGACCCGTGCCGCCGTGCAGCCCGGCGACATGGTCGACACCGCGAAGATCAGCGCCGAGGCGCAGCGCATGTCGGCGATGCAGGAGTTCGAATCGGTCTCCTACACCCTCACCGGCGACCCGGACCAACCGATACTCGAGTGGTGGCCGAAGGAAAAGGCCTACGGGCCCGACTACCTGAAGTTCGACCTGGGCCTGTACGGATCGGAAGGCGGCGACGTCGGCTTCGTGGTCTACGGCAAGCACACCCGCACGTGGCTCAACTCGCTCGGCGCGGAGTGGCGCAACGAAGTGCAGCTCGGCTACTACAACAATCTATCGACGAGCTGGTACCAGCCGCTCGACGTCGCGCAGCGCTACTTCGTGGAACCACGGGCGTTCTACGTCAGGTCCTGGGAGGACGTCTTCCTCGAAAACGAACGCCTCGCCACCTATCGGTTCGGCGACTGGGGCGGAGCGGTAGACCTCGGCACGAACCTCTCGGACGACGCGCAGCTGCGGGTCGGCTATCTCTACACCCGGCGCAAGACGTCGGTGGAGACCGGGTCGCCGCTGCTGCCTGAGAACGAACGCGACGATGCCGGCTTGACGGCGACCGCCACGTTCGACAGCCGCGACACGTCGTTCAACGCGACGCGCGGCATCGCCGCGGCACTCGAGTACTTCCATGCGGATGATTCGCTGGGTGGCGACGAGGACTGGCAGCGCATCGAGGCGGGCGTGGGCCTCGCCCTGCCGGTCCGCAAGGATGTCATAGGGGTGACGCTGGCCGGCGGCTCGGACCTCGGCACCGACCTGCCCCTCGACCGCACCTTCATGCTCGGCGGCCCCGGCAGCTTCCCGGGGCTCGAGCTCGGGGAACTGCGCGTCACGGACTACTGGACGGCCAGCGGCAGCTACCTGTGGAAGGTCAAGGACCTCATGAGGATCCGCGGCCAGGCGCTGTATGCCGGCATACGGCTCAACGCCGGACAGACGTACGGTCGCCTGGAAGAGTACGTGCTGGCCGATTTCGACGAGGACGACTTGATCTACGGCGGCTCGGTCGTCCTGACCGGACGCACGCAGGCGGGCCCCCTGACGGTCGGGGTCGGCGCGACGAGCAGCGACTCCTGGGCGCTCTGGATCGCGGTCGGGCGTCCGGTCGGCAACGGCACGATCCTAGAGCGGGGTATCTTCCGCTGAGGCCGCCCGCGGCCGACTGCCGTAATGCCGCCGCCCGACCGAGGACGCCATGGCCGACCCCACGACTGCCGAACGCCCCAAGGCCCGCTCGCTGCGCCCGCTGCGCGCGCTGCTGCCGTACCTCCGGCCGTATCGCGGCACGCTGGCCCTTGCGCTCGGCGCGCTGCTCGTGGCTGCGGCGGCGATGCTCGCGCTGCCGGTCGCCTTCCGCTACCTGATCGACGAGGGACTCGCGGCGGGCAGCCCGGACACGATCAATCGCTACTTCGTCGCGTTCCTCGCCGCCGCGGTCGTGTTCGGCGCCTTCGCGGCGCTGCGCTTCTACCTCGTCACGTGGCTCGGCGAGCGCGTCGTCGCCGACCTGCGCTCGGCCGTGTACTCGCGCGTGATCCGCATGGATCCTTCGTTTTTCGAGGTGACGCGAACCGGGGAGGTGCTCTCGCGCCTCACGACCGACACGACGCTCGTGCAGTCGATCGCCGGGGTCAATCTCTCGATCACGCTGCGCTCGGCGATCTCGCTCGCCGGCAGCCTCGCGATGCTCGCAGTGACGAGCCTCAAGCTCACGGGGCTCATCGTGCTCGTGATCCCGCTGCTCGTCGTGCCGCTCGTCGTGCTCGGCCGCCGCGTGCGCAGCCTCTCCCGCGCGTCGCAGGACCGCATCGCGGACACGAGCGGCCTCGCGGACGAGACGCTGAACGCGATCCAGACGGTGCAGGCGTACACGCTCGAGCGCCTCAACTCCGCGCGCTACGACTCCGCGGTCGAGGACTCGTTCGACGCAGCCGTGCGGCGCACGCGCGTGCGCGCGACCCTCACCGCGCTCGGCACGATGCTCGCCTTCGGCTCCGTCACCTTCGTGCTCTGGGTCGGCGCGCACGCGGTGATCCGCGGCGAGATGACGGGCGGGCAGCTCGGCCAGTTCCTGATGTACGCGGTGTACGCGGCGGTCGCCGCCGCCTCGCTCAGCGAAATGTGGGGCGAGATGCAGCGCGCCGCCGGCGCGATGGAACGGCTCGTCGAACTCGAGCGCGCCGAGCCGCGCATCGTGGCGCCGCCCGATCCCGTGCCGCTGCCGGAACCCGGCCTCGGCGAGGTCCGCTTCGACCGCGTGACGTTCCGCTACCCGTCGCGGCCGGACACTCCCGCGCTCGACGGCTTCGACCTCGTCGTGCGCCCGGGCGAGACGGTCGCGTTCGTGGGCCCGTCGGGCGCAGGCAAGTCGACGACCTTCCAGCTGCTGCTCCGCTTCTACGACCCGGCGGACGGCCGGGTGCTGATCGACGGCGTCGACCTCGCCCGCACCGATCCGGAGGCCGTGCGCCGCCGCATCGGGCTCGTGCCGCAGGACACCGTGCTGTTCGCCGCGAGCGCGCGCGAGAACATCCGCTACGGCCGGCCCGACGCGACGGACGCCGAGATCGAATCCGCCGCGCGCGCGGCGGCCGCCGACGAGTTCATCCTCCGGCTGCCCGAGGGCTACGACACGTTCCTCGGCGAGCGCGGCACGCGGCTTTCGGGCGGACAGCGACAGCGCATCGCAATCGCGCGCGCGATCCTCCGGGACCCGCCTCTGCTGCTGCTCGACGAGGCGACGAGCGCGCTCGACGCCGAGAGCGAGCGGCTCGTGCAGGACGCGCTCGGGCGACTGATGCGTGGCCGCACGACGATCGTCATCGCGCACCGGCTCGCCACCGTGCTCGAGGCGGACCGCATCGTGGTCATGGACCACGGCCGCATCGTGGCGCAGGGCACGCATGCCGAGCTCGTGCAGTCGAATGCGCTCTACGCCAGGCTCGCCTCGCTGCAGTTCGAGGCAGCAACGGAAGCAGCCGCATGAGCAGCCGTATCGTCGAGTCCCGCCTGCCGGTCGGTCCGCCCGTGCCGGACTGGCAGCCTCGCCCGCGGCCGTCCCGCTCTCCGCTGCAGGGCCGGCACTGCCGCGTCGAACCACTCTCGGTGGCCCGGCGCGCCCGCGAGCTGCACGAGGCGAACGGCGAAGACCGGGAGGGACGCATGTGGACGTACCTGCTGTACGGACCGCACGCGACGCTCGCCGATTACGTGGCGTGGCTCGAGCCGCGCGAAGCGTCCGCGGACCCGCTGTTCTTCACGATCGTCGACGAGGCCACGGACCGCGGCGTCGGGCTCGCCTCGTATCTCCGCATCGAGCCGGAGCACGGCACGATCGAGGTAGGCCACCTGCAGTACTCGCCGCGCCTGCAGCGCACGGCCGCCGCAACCGAGGCCATGTACCTGATGATGAAGCAGGCTTTCGATCTCGGGTACCGCCGCTACGAGTGGAAGTGCGATGCGCTGAACACCGCCTCACGCCGGGCCGCGGAGCGCCTCGGCTTCCGCTACGAGGGGACTTTCCGGCAGGCCGTCGTGTACAAGGGACGCAACCGGGACACGGCGTGGTATTCCGTGATCGATGCGGAGTGGCCGGCGCTCGCCGCGGCTCTCGGGCGCTGGCTCGATCCGGCGAATTTCGACAAGCAAGGCAGGCAGCGTCGGTCCCTCGCGACCTTCGTGGAGAGACAGGCATGAGCGTCATCACGGTCTACTGGCAGCCCGGCTGCACGAGTTGCCTGCGGACGAAGGAGTTCCTTCATGCGCACGGCGTGCCGTTCGAGTCGGTCAACGTGCGGGAGCAGCCGACCGCGCTCGCCGACCTCGCGCGGCTCGGCGCGAAGTCGGTACCGACGGTCGTTCGCGACGGACGGCACGTCAACGGCCAGGATCTCGACGCGCTTGCGCGCTTCGTCGGCATTCCGCCGGACCGGCCACGGCTGCCGGTGCCGGTGCTCGTCTCGCGGCTGCTCGCGCTGCTCGATGCCAGCGCGCATCTCGCCGGGCAGATTCCCGACGAGGTGCTGCACGAACCGCTCACCGGGCGCGACCGCACCACGCTCGACCTCGCCTACCACGTGCCGCAGGTGGTCGTGGGCTTTCTCGACGCCGCGCTGGGCGGTCGCCTCACGACCGAGCATTTCGAGCGCAAGCCGCCTGAAGCGATGCGCACGGCCGCAGGCGTCGCGGGGCTGACGCGCAGCGTGTCGCAGGCAGTCGCCGTCTGGTGGGGCGCGAACCAGTCCCGCCTGCCGGCCGAGCTCGACACGTACTACGGGCCGCAGACGCTGCACGACCTCCTCGAGCGAACCACGTGGCACGTGGCGCAGCACGCACGGCAGCTCGAGCACCTCCTCACGCTTCGCGGCCGCACGCCCGTCCCCGGGCTGCCCGTGGCACTGCTCGACGGCCTGCCGCTGCCCGCGGCGATCTGGGATACGGAGGTGCCGCTCCGATGAACACGTCGCACGCCCGGTTCCCTCGCTTCGCGCCGCTGACCTGCCTCGCCTTCCTCCTGGCGTCCGCGGCTCCGGTCGCCGCCGAAACGCTGCTCGTCGTCCGCAAGACGGGCGACGCGATCGACTTCGTGGACCCGGGCTCGGGTCTCGCGCTCGCGACCGTGCCGCTCGGCCACGCTCCGCACGAGGTGGCGGTCTCGCCGGACGGGCGTCGCGCCGTCGTCTCGAATTACGGCAGCCGCGAGCGCCCGGGCACGACGCTGAGCGTGATCGATCTCGCCGAGGCCCGCGAGGAGCGACGCATCGACCTCGCGCCGCATGGCCGACCGCACGGCGTGCACTGGTACGCACCGGACCGGGTCGCGGTCACGACCGAGGGCTCGCGGCACCTTCTCCTCGTCGACCCGTGGGCGGGCCGCATCGTGGCCGCAATCGAGACCGGCCAGGACGTGTCGCACATGGTTGCGGTCGCACCGGGCAGCGAGCGCGCTTATGTCACGAACATCGGCTCGGGCACGACCACCGTGCTCGATCTCGCCGCAGGCCGCAAGCTCCGCGACGTCGCGACGGGCGGCGGCTCCGAGGCACTGGCGCTCACGCCGGACGGACGTGAGCTGTGGGTCGCCGCGCGCGCCGACGGCCACATCGCGATCGTCGACACCGGCACGCTCGAGATCGTCGCGCGGTTGCCGCTCGACGGCGTGCCGATCCGCATCGCGATGTCACCCGACGGCCGCACCGCGTGGGTCACCTGCGCAGCAACGGCGGAGCTCGTGGCATTCGACGTTGCGGCGCGCAAGGAGACGGCCCGACAGCGGGTCGACGTGCCGCTTGCCCCGGACGCGGGCGGGCGTCCGTTCGCGAAACTCGCGCCGGGCAGCCCGCTGCCCGTCGGCCTGCTCGTATCGACGGACGGGCGCAGCCTGTATGTCGCGGCGACACAAGGCGACGTGGTCGTCCGCTACGACGCGGCGACGCTCGCGCCGCTCGGCAGCGTCCCCGTCGATGGTGAACCCGACGGCCTCGGCGTGACGCAGCTCATGCCACGCGCACCCTGCCACGCCTGCGCGCCGGCGCCGTGATCGTGCTGCGGCGCAACATACTGATTCGGAAGCGCAATATTAAGTAGATCTACGACTGCTGCCGCCACGCCAACGGATGGACCATCCGCCGTGACTTGAAAGGCTGGTGGGGGCGGAAATCGACACAGACGCGCTGCCACTTGCCGCCGGGCACCCCCGGGGGTGCTCCGCCGTACGCACACAAAGCACTGGGAGCACGAGATGGGCCGTCAAGAAACTTTCTATGAGTTGATCCGCCGCCAGGGCATCTCGCGGCGCAACTTCCTGAAGTTCTGCTCGCTGAGCGCGGCCTCTCTCGGCCTCGCACCGCACTTCGCCGGCAAGATCGCACATGCGATGGAGACCAAGCCGCGCGTGCCGGTCATCTGGCTGCACGGCCTCGAGTGCACCTGCTGCACCGAGAGCTTCATCCGCTCGGCACACCCGCTCGCGAAGGACGTGATCCTCTCGATGGTGTCGCTCGACTTCGACGACACGATCATGGCCGCCGCCGGCGACCAGGCGCTCGCGATCCTCGACGAGGTCAAGCGCGACTACAAGGGTCAGTACATCCTCGCGGTCGAGGGCAACCCGCCGCTCGGCGAGGACGGCATGTTCTGCCTGCCGGCGGGCAAGCCGTTCGTGCAGAAGCTCGAGCACATGGCCGAGGACGCAGCGGCGGTCATCGCGTGGGGTTCCTGCGCCTCCTGGGGCTGCGTGCAGGCCGCCAAGCCGAATCCGACGACGGCCGTCCCGATCCACAAGGTGATCAAGAACAAGCCGATCGTGAAGGTGCCCGGCTGCCCGCCGATCGCCGAAGTCATGACCGGCGTGATCACCTACTACGTCACCTTCGGCGAGCTTCCCGCGCTCGACCGGCAGGGCCGGCCGCTGATGTTCTACAGCCAGCGCGTGCACGACAAGTGCTATCGCCGGGGCCACTTCGACGCCGGCCAGTTCGCCGAGACCTTCGACGACCGCGGCTCGCGCGAAGGCTACTGCCTCTACAAGGTGGGCTGCCGTGGACCGACGACCTACAACGCCTGCTCGACCATCCGCTGGAACGAGGGCGTGTCGTTCCCGATCGGCTCCGGCCACGGCTGCCTCGGCTGCTCCGAGCCGGACTTCTGGGACAACGGCCCGTTCTACGAGCGGCTGCAGACCTTCCCGCAGTTCGGCGCGGAAGCCACCGCCAACCGCGTCGGCGCCACCGCGGCGGCCGTGGTGGGCGTCGGCATCGCGGCGCATGCCGGGCTCACCGCCCTGAGGCAGGCAAAGGCGAAACCCAATTCACCCGCCGAATCGGAAAAACGGGCCGGCTGACCGAGTGGAGTACTGAGCAATGAGCATCGCAACCCCCAACGGCTTCCAGCTCGACAACTCGGGCAGGCGCGTAGTGGTCGATCCGATCACGCGCATCGAGGGTCACCTGCGCATCGAGGTGAACGTCGACGAGCAGAACATCATCCGCAACGCGGTCTCGACCGGCACGATGTGGCGCGGCCTGGAGGTCATCCTCCGCGGCCGCGACCCGCGCGATGCGTGGGCCTTCGTGCAGCGCATCTGCGGCGTCTGCACCGGCGTGCACGCGCTCGCCTCGATCCGCTCGGTCGAGAACGCGCTCGCCATCGAGATCCCCGAGAACGCGAACACGATCCGCAACATCATGCACC